>NZ_SMKU01000029.1 GCF_004349215.1 Actinomadura rubrisoli
CTGTACTGACGACATCTAACGGCGCCTTAGCGTCGGCAGCGTAGGATGTGTACAAGAGACAGGTCCTGGTCCACGCGGCGGCGGGCGGGGTCGGGCACCTCGCCGTGCAGATCGCGAAGGCCAGGGGCGCGTACGTGATCGGCACGGCGAGCGCGCCCAAGCACGGGTTCCTGCGCCGGATCGGCGTCGACGAGCCCGTCGACTACCGCGCCGTTGACTTCGCCGAGGCGGTGCGGGACGTCGACGTCGTCCTCGACACGATCGGCGGCGACTACGGGCCGCGCTCGCTGCGCACCCTGCGCCCCGGCGGCGTGCTGGTGTCGTTCGTGCTCAGCAGGCCGGCCGACCTCGATGCCGCCGGGGTCCGCGCGGAGAGCCTGCTCGTCGAGCCGGACTTCGCCGCCATGACCGAGATCGCCGCGCTCGCGGAGGCGGGCCTGCTGCGCGCCGAGATCGACACCGTCCTGCCGCTGGAGGACGCCGCCAGGGCCCACGAGCGCGGCGAGACCGGACGGGTGTCCGGCAAGATCGTCCTTACCGTGGCCGCGCCCTAGGACGGCCCGCCGCTGGCGAGGTGGCGCAGGTAGGCGTCGCGATCGAGCGGGTCGCCGTCGGTCCGCTCGCGCGCCGGGGGCCGTCCGGTCACGGGCCTGTCCCCGGACGGCCTGGACCACCAGACGCCCTCGCCGGCGGTCAGCCCGGGCAGCGCCCGCTCGATCTCGCGCACGCGGCTCGCCGGGATCTCGCCCGTCAGCGTCCATCCCTCGGCGTTCGGCTCCGGCTCCACGGCACCGGCCCCGAGGGCGCCGAGCCGGGCCAGGACCGGGCTGAGCGCGTCGCCGGGGATCTCCGCCTCGAACGCGTGGTACGGCTCGTACACGCGCGTCCCGGCCTCGGCCAGCGCCCGCATGAGGACCAGCGGGGTGAGGCCCCGGAAGTCGGCGGCCGTGCTGACCGGCCCGCCGTAGCCCGACCGGGTGAGGACGACCGCGCAGTCGGTCACCGGCCAGCCGCGCAGGCCCTGCTCCAGCGTCCGGTGGACGGTCTCCTCGATCGCCCGGTCGAACGCGGCGGGCAGCGCGCCCAGCTCGACCTCGCGGCGGAACGTGACGCCCGAGCCCGGCGGCCCCGGCTCGACGCGCAGGCCCACGGTCGCCCAGAAGTCGGGCGTGCGGCGCCGCCAGTTCATGTCCTCCGCCGCCTCGCCCACGCCCACCGGACGTTCCGCGTAGACGGTCCGGCTCTCCTCGAAGACCGCCTCGACGCCGAAGTCGGCGAGCAGCCGGGCGCCGATGATCTCCTTCTGCACCTCCCCGTACAGCAGCACGGACGTGGCGCCGCCGGGAGCGGGCCTCGCCCGGATCAGCGGGTCCTCGTCGGCCAGGCGGAGCAGCGCCGCGCGCAGCCGCGCCGACTCCCCGGGGCGCCGCGCCCGGACGACCGTCTCCAGGCTCGGCGGCCGGAACGGCGGGACGGCCCGCTCCGGCGCGCCGATCCGGTCCCCGACGCGGACGTCGGCGAGACCGCGGACACGGGCGATGTCCCCGGCGGTCGCGGTTCCCGGCTCGGGCGATCCGACGACGTCCAGCGCGGTGATCTGCCCGCCGTGCGCGCCGTCCCGTCCCTGGAGGGTGACGCGCTGCCGGGGCCGCAGCTCGCCGGAGAACAGCCGCAGGTAGGCGGTCTTCTCCCCGGACGTGCCGCGCTCGACCGCGAAGACCGTGCCGCGAGGCTCGCCGCCGGCCTTGCCGTTCGCCTCCGGCAGGAGCCCGGCGACGCCGTCGAGCAGGTCCGCGACGCCCTGGCCGGTCAGCGCGGACCCGAAGTACAGCGGGTGGACGAGCCCGGCGGCCGTCTGCTCGCGCAGCGCCGCCCGGACGAGCGCGCGCGCCGGTTCGCGTCCCTCCACGAGGTCGGCGAGGAGCGCGTCGTCGGCGTCGGCGAGCAGTTCGGCGGCATCGGGCCCGAGGCGGGCGGGCACGGCGCGGGCCTCGGAGGTTCCGGGGGCGCGCACGTCGTTCATCGGGACGATCCGCCGGGACAGCCGCCGCCGGACCGCGTCGAGGGCCCCGTCCCGCCGCGCGCCCGCACGGTCGATCTTGTTGACGAAGATCAGCGTGGGCAGCCGCAGCTCGCGCAGCGTCCGCATCAGCACGCGGGTCTGCGCCTGGACGCCCTCCACGGCCGACAGCACCAGGACGGCGCCGTCCAGCACGCCGAGGGCGCGCTCGACCTCCGCGACGAAGTCGGCGTGGCCCGGCGTGTCGATCAGGTTGACCCGCAGCGGGCCGAGGCCGAACGACGCGACGGCGGAGCGGATCGTGATGCCGCGGCTGCGCTCCAGCTCGCCGCGGTCGGTCTGGGTGTCGCCGGCGTCGACGCTGCCGAGCCGGTCGATGGCACCGGTGGCGTAGAGCAGCCGCTCGGTCAGGCTGGTCTTTCCCGCGTCAACATGCGCGAGGATGCCGAGGTTGAGGGTGGGCATGGGCGGTGACGTCCTCGAAAGCTCTCGTCCGATAAGGGCGCTGTGAGATTTCGAAGACCTGCCGCATGTCGCCTCCGCCGCTCGTCCGATAGGGCACAACCCATTCTGCCAGCGTGGACGGCCGCATCGGAACAGGATTCTCTCCAGGGCGCCGCCATGAGCCTTACCCACCGTGAGCGGCACGCAACGGAACGTAGATCGATAAAAACGCTCTAGGCTCGGGGCGTGTTGTTGCTTACGACGCTTGAAGCGTGGCAGGCCCAGCCGGGGCCCCGGTTCGTCCTCTCGGACGCGGGCGCGGTGTGGGCGCCGGACGAGGCGATCGGCGCGTCGGACGCGCTCGCGATCGCCGACGACGTGTTCAAGGACGGCCAAGTCCTCGCGATCACACTGGATCCGGCGCCCGGCCTGACGCCGCCGCGCGGGGTGATCGACCGCACGACCGCGACCGCCGTCCGGTACGCCAGGCGCGGGCCCGACGGCACCCACGTCGCGTTCCTCACCCGTCCCGAGACCGCCGAGGCGCTCGACCTGCTCCCCCACCCGGAGGGCGGCTGGTACCGCGAGACGTGGCGGTCGGACGTCCACTTCACGCCCGACGGCTACCCGGGCGAGCGGGCCAGCGCCACGGGCATCTACTTCCTACTGCCGCCGGGCGAGGAGTCGATTTGGCACGCCGTCCGCTCCGCCGAGGTGTGGCTGTGGCATCGCGGCGGCCCGCTGGCGCTGCTGCTCGGCGGCGACGGCGACCACCCGTCCGCCTCCCCCGAGACGATCACGCTCGGCCCCGACGTGACCGGCGGCCAAGTCCCGCAGGCGATCGTCCCGGCCGGGCACTGGCAGGCCGCGCGCCCGGCCGGCCCCGAGGAGGTCCTGGTCAGCTGCGTGGTCTCCCCCGGCTTCGACTTCGAGGACTTCGTTTATTGCAGTGCCCTCGGCGTCAGGCGCTAGAGCGCCTTCCTTCAACGGGCACTGCGGCGATCGCTGCATCGCTCCGACTCGCCCAGAGGCTCGCTGCGCGATCAGGTTCTTGCTTCGCTCGAACCTGGCTTCGCACGCGATCGCAACGTTGGGGGTTGTCGCGCCCTCAGGTAACTACCACCTACCTACTGCGGTGCCCTCAGCGCCAGGCGCTGTGTTCATTGCAGTGCCCTTGGCGTCGGGCCCTGTCGGGGGCTGAGGTTACTGCCAGGGGTTGCTGGTGTCGGCGGGTTGGGTTGGCCTCCGGATCTGTGGCTGCTGGCGGCTCATGGTTCGCATGATGTGCTCGACCAGGGTGATGAGGACCTGTTTGGCCGATTCGCGTTCGCGCACGTCGCAGGTGATCACCGGTATGTCGGCGGGTAGGTCCAGGGCGTCGCGGACCTGGTCGGGCGAGTGCTGGCCGGCGCCGTCGAAGTGGTTGACCCCGATGATGAACGGGACGCCCCGGCGCTCGAAGTAGTCGACCGAGGCGAAGCAGTCGGCGAGCCGGCGGGTGTCGACCAGGACGACCGCGCCCAGCGCGCCCTTGGCCAGTTCGTCCCACATGAACCAGAAACGGTCCTGGCCGGGCGTGCCGAACACGAACAGCACCAGGCCGTTGGGCAGCGTGATGCGGCCGAAGTCCATGGCCACGGTCGTCGTCGTCTTCGACGAGACCGCGGTGGTGTCGTCGATCCCGATGCTCTTCTCGGTGAGTGCCTCCTCGGTGCGCAGCGGGCGGATCTCGCTGACCGAGCTCACCAGGGTGGTCTTGCCGACGCCGAAGCCGCCGGCCACAAGGATCTTGACGGTCAGGGCGGAGTCGCCCGCCGAGGCGACCGCGTCAGAGCGCACGGATTCCATCGATCACTTCCTTGAGTACGCGCTCGCTGGGGAACTGCGCCACCGGCGCGGGGCGTCGGACCTGGATCAGCGAGTGATCGAGAAGGTCGCCGAGCAGGACGCGGACCACCCCGAGGGGAAGTTCCAGGTCCGATGCCATCTCGGCGACCGACAACGGGGTGCGGCAGAGTTCCAAGATCATCTCATGTTCCGGCTCCGGTGCCCACGCGGGCGCGGCTAGGGGGTCGTCCACGGGCGCGGGCGGCGCGTCCACCGTGACGATCAGGGCGACGAGGTCGAACTCGACTCCGTCGTAGTGCGTGCGGCCGCCGGTGAGCGCGTACGGGCGGACGACCGGTCCCGCCGCGTCGTCGAACCAGGCCGCCCCTCCCGCGCTCTCCCTAGGCCGCCGGGGGGCCGTCCCCCCTGCGGGCGCGTGCCCGTCTGCGTGGTCCACCTCAAACGCCGCCCGGCTCGGACGCGGCGACCCGGGGGTTGGCCGACAGGTGCTGCCCGACCCGGGTGACCAGCATCGCCATCTCGTAGGCGATGATCCCGAGGTCGGCCTTGGCGTCGGCGAGGACGGCGAGGCACGCGCCCCGGCCCGCCGCGGTGACGAACAGGAACGACGACTCCATCTCCACGATGGTCTGCCGGACGGGGCCGCCGCCGAACGACTCCCCCGCCCCCCGGGCGAGGCTCTGGAAGCTGGCGGCCACCGCGGACAGGTGGTCGGACTCCTCACGGGCCAGCCCGCGCGAGGCCGCGATGCGCAGGCCGTCGCTCGACAGCACCACCGCGTTCTGCACCGGGGCGACCCGCTGGACGAGGCTGTCGAGGAGCCAGTTCAGCTCACCGCCGGCCCCGCCCGGGACCTCCGTGCCGGAGTGCTGGGCATCTGTCATGGGGTGTCGTCCTCCTGGTCGCCTCGGTTCTGACCGGCCTCGCCTTCCGCGTCCTGCCGGCCGCGCTGCCAGCCGTGCTGCATGGCAGACATCATCGATCGCAGGGCCTCGGGCGAGCGGGCGTCGTCCGCCTCCGGCTCGTTCTGTGGTGCGGTTCCCGCGTCGGCGCTCCCGCCTTCCTCCGGGACGGGGGCGGAGAGCGGCATCGTCCCGGACGGTTCGGGCCGCTGCTCCTGGGCGGCGAGACGGGCGTCCACCCGCTCCTTGAGCTGCGGCGCCAGGTGCGTCTGGCGCCTGCGCTTGGGCAGCTCGCCGTCCTTGGTCGGGGGCGCGGGCTCCGGTTCGGTAGGGGCGTCCCGGTACGGCTCGGCCTCGACCAGCCGGACGACCGCGTCGGCGGGTGACTGGCGGGCGGGCGCCGAGAGCGCCACCGCGGGAGGCGTCAGCTTCTGGATCGGGCCGGTGGCGCGGCGGGCGAGCGCGTCCGGTTCGGCGCTCTCCACGATGAGCGAGCCGGGGATCAGCGCGACCGCGGTCGTGCCGCCGTAGGGCGACTGGCGCAGCGTGACCTCGACGTCGTGGCGCTCGGCCAGCCGTCCGACGACGAACAGGCCGAGCCGCGCGCTGTCGGACGGGTCGAACTCCGGGGGCCGGGCCAGCCGCTCGTTCGCGGCGCGCAGCGCCTCGTCGGTCATCCCGAGGCCGCGGTCCTCGACCTCGATCGCGAACCCGCCGGGGACCGCCTGGCCGCTGACCCGCACCGGCGACTGCGGCGGCGAGAAGGTCGTGGCGTTCTCCACCACCTCGGCGAGCAGGTGGATGACGTCGGCGACCGCGGAGCCGAGCAGCGAGACGCGCGGCAGCGGCTGGACCCGGACGCGCGGGTAGTCCTCGACCTCGGCGACCGCGCCGCGGACGACGTCCACGAGCGGGACGGGGCGGCGCCAGCCGCGCCCGGCGGTCTTGCCGCCCAGGATGACCAGGCCCTCGGCGTGGCGGCGCATGCGGGTCGCCAGGTGGTCGAGCCGGAACAGGTCCGACAGCTCGGACGGGTCCTCGGTGCGGCGCTCCATCGTGTCGAGCAGGCTCAGCTGGCGGTGCAGCAGCGCCTGGTTGCGGCGGGCGAGGTTGACGAACACCTCGCTGATGCCGCGCCGGGCCGCGACCTCGCCCGCGGCGGCGACCAGCACCGCCTCCCGCGCGCGGGCGAACGACTCGGCGATCTGGCGGATCTCCCTGATGCGGTAGTCGAGCTCGGCCGGCGGCTCGGGTTCGGCCGGCCGGCCGGCGCGGACCTGCTCGGCCAGCAGCGGCAGCCGCTGCTGGGTGAAGTCGACGACGCCCCCGGCGAGCGAGCGGCACTCGCGCAGCAGCCGCCGCGAGACGCGCGCCGCGATGACGCCGGACAGCACGACCGCGACGAGGCCGAGGCCGCCCGCGAGGCCGAGGCGCAGGACGACGCCGGCCGCGATGCCCTGCGCGCGGCCGGTGACGGCGTCCAGGACGCGGTTCTCGAACTCGTACAGGCGGCCGTTGGCGGTGTTGGCGACCGTCCGCCAGACGGTCGCGTCGATGGGCGGCGGCGGCGTGTCGGGGCCCGCGGCGAGGCCGGGGGCCGTGACGGCGCCGGTGGCGGACCGGCCGGAGCGGGTCTTCCCGGCGGAGGCGCGCGGGGCCGGCTCGGCGCCGCGGATGACCTGGTCCTCCAGCGACCGCAGCTGCGCGAACTGCGGCGAGGACGCGAGGACGGCGTAGCGGGCGCGGTCGCCGGCCGGGAGGTTCGGTGTGGTGTCGGCGTACAGCATCCGCTGCGCGCCGACGAGCTGCGCGAACTGCCCGCGCTCGGCGGCGGTGATGCGGCCCGCCGCGAGCGCGCCGGTCAGCAGGGCGTCCTCGCGGGCGAGGAACTCGCGGGCGCGGCCGATGGCGGTGAGCGTGCGGGCGTCGGCGGTGATGGCGCCGTTGCCCGGCGTCGTGGCGTTGTAGACGGCGAAGCCGGCGTCGATCAGCGCGGAGTAGTCCCGCAGGACGGCGTCGCGGTCGGCGACGCGCTCGTCCACGCCGCGGCGGGTCGCCTGGAGCGTGCCGAGCCGCGCCACGAGCCCGTCGATGCGCTGGACGATCTTGGGCAGGATCGCCCCGCGCAGGCCGCCGTCCCTGCCGCCCCTGCGGACCTCCTCCGCGGCGGCGTCGGTCGCCTCCCGCTGCGTCCGCATCATGCCGTGGTCGCCGGTCCGCGCGCCGCCGAGCTCCGCCACCGACAGGCGGCGCTCCTTCTGCAGCGCGTCGATGAGCCGCTGCGTGGGCAGCACCGACTTCTTCTGGAAGTCGCGGCTCTGCAGCAGCTGGTGCGCGTCCCCGTAGGTGATGCTCGTGACGAACACCCACAGCGAGGCGAGCGCGAGCAGCGGCACGAGGACCAGCAGGGTGATCCTCGACCTGATGGAGGAGAAGCGGCGGCCCATCACGGCCGGCGAACCATGCTCACGTGTGCGGCCTTCGGCAGTCGGGGGTGAGACATGCGGGGGAAACCTCCCGATGCGGGGTGTACGGGGGTCTGCCGGAGCCTACTACGTCGGGGGTTCACGGCAGTCGGGCATGTGATCGTTCATCCTGCGGGCACGGCGCCGCCGGCGGGCGCCGCTCCGGCCTCCTCCCCGGAGTCCGTCCAGCTCAGGACGTGTTCCATCAGCGCGACGAGCACCTGCTTGGACGACTCGCGCCGCCGGACGTCGCACAGCAGCACCGGGACGCCCGGATCGAGGTCGAGCGCGATGGCGATGTCCTCGGGACGGTGCCGCTCGGCGCCGTCGAAGCAGTTGACGGCCACGACGAACGGCACGCCGCGCCGCTCGAAGTAGTCGATGGCGGGGAAGCTGCCGGTGAGCCGCCGGGTGTCGGCGAGCACGACCGCGCCGATCGCGCCCGCGGCCAGCTCGTCCCACATGAACCAGAAGCGCTCCTGGCCGGGCGTGCCGAACAGGTAGAGCAGCAGGTGGTCCGACAGCGTGATCCGGCCGAAGTCCATGGCCACGGTGGTGGTCGACTTGGCGTGCACGCCCGACAGGTCGTCCACGCGCGCGCCGCGGTCGGTCAGCGGCTCCTCGGTGTGCAGCGGCCTGATCTCGCTGACCGAGCCGACCATCGTCGTCTTGCCGGCGCCGAAGCCGCCCGCGATCAGGATCTTCGTGGTGATCAGCGCGGGCGCGGCCGGTCCGTCAGAGGGCGCGCAGTCCACTGAGCACCTCCTTCAGGACGCCGGCGCCCGGACGGCCGCCGGCGGGCGCGCCGGCGGGCACCACCGCGACCAGGCCCTCCTCGCGCAGGTCGCCGAGCAGCACGCGGACGACGCCCAGGGGCAGGCCGGAGTCCGCCACGAGGTCGACCACCGGGACCGGGCGCGCGCACCGGCGCAGGATCCGCAGGTGCTCGGGGGCGTAGCGCAGCCGGTCGCCGGGCGGCGTGCCGGTGGCGGCCACGACCGCGATGAGCGCGAAGCCCTCGCCCGCGGGACGGGTCCGGCCGCGGGTCATGGCGTACGGGCGCACGACCGGGCCGGCGTCGCGGTCCAGCCAGCGCTCTGACGGCGACATCGGTCAGAATCCCCGCGGGGAGGACCCCCCGGCGCCCCCGAAGACCTCGCCCGCCGTTCCCGGCATCTGGTCCCCGCTCCCGGACCGGGGGTTGGCCTGGAGGTGCTGGCCGACGCGCTTGACCAGCACGGCCATCTCGTAGGCGACGAGGCCCGCGTCGGCGTCGGCCTCGGCGAGCACGGCGAGGCAGGTGCCGTCGCCCGCCGCGGTGACGAACAGCAGCAGCGCGTCCATCTCGATGATGGTCTGGCGGACGCTCCCGCCCGCGAAGTGGCGGCCCGCGCCGCGCGCGAGGCTCTGCACGCCGGACGCCAGCGCGGACAGGTGCTCGGCGTCCTCGCGTCCGAGCTCGCTGGTCGCGGCGACGGCGAGCCCGTCACGGGACAGGATCACCGCCTGCCGCACGGTCGTCACGCGCTCGGCGAAGTCGTTGAGCAGCCAGTTCAGCTCGCCGCCCGCGGTGCTCTGCATCATCGGCCTTCCTCGTCCCCACGGTCGCTGAGATCTCCCACGTTCGCATCCCCCGCATCCGACGCGAGCCCGCGCCGCCATCCCCGCTGTATGGACGCCATCAGCGTCCGGGCCTCCTCGGGCGACCTCGCGACCGCCCCGGACGCCCCGTCGCCCGTCCTCGGGGGCGGCGGGCCGGGGTCCTCCCGCAACTGCGGCGCCAGGCTCTCCTGCCGCACGCGGCGCGGAAGCCCGGCATAGGTCCCGGCGGGGTGCGTGCTCGGCGGCCCGCCGCCGACGGTACCGCTCCCGGCCCCTCCGCCCGGCGGTTCCTCCGCAAAACGTCCGTCCCCGGTCGCTCCGTCGGCAGGCGGGTCCGCCGGACGGGCGGGTTCCTCCGGGTCGTCCGACCAGGGGTTCGCGGACGGCCGGTGGCGCCGCCAGTCCTCCCGCTCCTCGGCGGACGGCCTGGCGAACCGCCCGGTCAGCGTGCCCTCGCGCAGCGGGACCACCGTCTCGGGACGCGGCTGCCCGGGCGCCGGTTCGCGGCCCATGAAGGGCTCGGCCTCCGCCAGGTGCCCGGGCACGTCCGGAGCACCGGGGCCCGGCACCTCGCCGCTCTCCTCGTCGTCCGCGCGCTCGTCGTCCGTGTGCTCGGTGTCCGGTGGCTGCGCGTCCTCGTCCATCTGATCGGCCGGGACGACCAGCTCGTGCGGCAGCAGCACGATCGCGGTCACGCCCCCATACGGGGAGCGCTGCAGCGACACCGTGATGCCGTGCCGCGACGCCAGCCGCGCGACGACGAACAGGCCGAGCCGGTCGGTGTCGACCAGGTCGAAGTCCGGCGGCCGCGACAGCCGCCGGTTGGCCTCGGCGAGCTGCTCGGGCGGGACGCCGAGGCCCCGGTCCTCGATCTCGACGGCGAACCCGGTGCCGACGCGGTCGGCCATCACCCGCACCTCGGTGTTGGGCGGGGAGAAGGCCGCCGCGTTCTCCAGCAGCTCGGCGAGCAGGTGGACGACGTCGGTGACCGCCGCGCCGACGAGCCCGTCGTCGGTCTTGGTCAGGACGGTGGCGCGGGTGTAGTCCTCGATCTCGGCGATCGCGGCGCGCAGCACGTCCACGACGCGGACGGGCCGCCGCCAGCCGCGTCCCGGGGTGGCGCCGGACAGGATGATCAGGCTCTCGGCGTGCCGCCGCATGCGGGTGGTGAGGTGGTCGATCCGGAAGAGGTCCTCCAGGTCGTCGGCCTCGGCGCGGCTTTCCAGCCCGTCCAGCATCGTCAGCTGGCGGTGCAGGAGCGACTGGTTGCGGCGGGCGATGTTGAGGAAGATGCGGCTCACGCCGGCGCGCAGCTCGGCCTGGCCGACGGCGGCGTCGACCGCGGTGCGCTGCACCCGGGCGAACGCGTCGGCGAGGCGGGCGACCTCGGTGGTCCGGCCGCGGCGCAGCTCCGGCGCCTCGGCGGCCACGTCCACGCTCTCGTTGCGGCGCAGCCGGTCGACGATGTCCGGCAGCCGCCGCTCGGCCAGCTCCTCCGCCGAGCCGCGCAGCCCGACCAGGTCGCGGACGAAGCCGCGGCCGAACCGCAGCGACAGCAGGACCGACGACAGGATCGCCAGCAGCCCGAGCCCGCCGACGACGCCGAGCCGCAGGTAGGCGTCGCGGCCGAGGTCGTCGGCGTGCTCGCCCACGCGCCTGGAGTTGCCGAGGATCATCGAGTTGACCGACAGCACGAGCGGCTGCGCCGTCGCCTGCCACTCGGCCGCCTCGACCGGGAGCGGGCCGCGCCCGCGGTCGGCGATCCGGTCCTCCATCGCCTTGTAGGCCAGGTACTGCTTGGACTCGAACACCTGCCGGGTGCCGGTCTCGTAGACGCGCGGGGCGAGCAGCGAGCGCTGCTTCGTCCACTGCCAGCGCTGCTCGCCGAGCATCTCCACGAACAGCCGGTGCTCGGCGGGGCTCATCCGCCCTCGGCTGGCCAGAGCACCGGCGACCAGGGCGTTCTCGCGCTGCATCAGCTCCATCGCGCGGCCGGCGGCGCGGGTGGACAGCGTCCATCTGTAGAGCTCGGATTCGTCGATGACGATGAGGCTGTCGTACAGCCGGTGCATGTCGTCCACGACCGCGTTGTAGTCGCGGATCGCGGTGAGCCGGTCGATCGAGCGGGCGTCGACGAAGCGCCGGATCTGCGTGAGCCCGCCGAGCGCGGTGAGCACATCGGCGACGCGCCGCTCCATCTCGGCGCCGGTGGCGCCGCGCGCGACGTCCGAGGTGGACTTGCGGCGGAAGAACGCCACCGCCGCGTCGACGCGGGCGCGCTGGGCCGTGAGGCCGGCGGGCGTCGCGGGGGCGGCCGCGCGCGAGGCGCTGAGGAACGTGGCGGAGGCGAGGCGCTCCTTGCCCAGCTCGACCAGGACGCCCTGGCCGCTCGCGGCGAAGGTGCGGTCGAGCGTGTGGTACCTGCGCTGGGCGAGGGCGTCGCGCCCGGTGACGTTCGCGGCGTAGCCCCAGAGCGCGACGAGGGAGAGCAGCGGGACCAGGAGCAGCGCGGCGACCCGGGAGCGGATCGATCGCGTGCGCCGTGCGGCCTTGACCGGGGGATCCGTGGAGTCCCCCCGCGGTGTACGGATTCTCATGTGACCTCGGACGTTCCGGGCGCGGAGTCTTGCGATCATAAAGGCGCGCCTTGACGGCGCCGCAACCCCTATGGCGCCTTTCGTCCACATTGCCGCCATTTGATCGTTCCCGGCCCGAAGCCCGTACCACGACGGGGATGCCCATCCCTCCGGATCCCCGCAACCCCCGCGAAACCCTCGCCCGCATCCCGGCCGCGGGAATGAGATAACGGCAAATCGGGACAAGATACTTCTTTTCCCCCTGTTCGCCGGGTGGAATGCGCCATACTCTGCTGTTTCGTTGAACGTTCACCGGTGGCATCGGCGAGGGCGGGGGCCGAGCGCGACACGACACGGGAAGGAGATCGACGATCTTTACAGGCAGTGACAGGGGCGGGAACGACGGCGCGCCGGGCGCGCCGCGCAGCCAGTCCGGCCAGGGCGGGAGGCCGACTCCCGGCCCCGGGGGCGTTACGATTCCCGCCGTGAGTCCCGAAAGCCAGGCATCCGAGGCACTTCCGTCGCGACGCCGCCGCACGCCACGCGGCGGACGACATCGCGGCGACGAATCCTTCCTGCTGCCCCCCGGCTCCCCGACACTGGTGCTGGCCGTGCCCGGCTCCGCCCGGGAGGCCGGCACCGAGATCGCCGCCGAGCTCGCCAGGCTCGTCGAGATCGAGCACACCGGACAGCCCGCGTACGTCGGGCACATGGAGGGCGGCGAGGCGAGCCTGCCCGCCGTCCTCGCCGGGCTGCGCCAGGAGCGGCCCGACGAGCCCGCGGCCGTGGTCGTCCCCATGTCCACCGGGCCCGACCCGGCGCTGGAGGCGGCCGTCCGCGCCGCCGTCGCGGCCGCGCCCGTGCCCACGGTCGCGGCCGAGCCGCTCGGCCCGCACCCGCTGATCGCCGAGGCGCTGCACGACCGGCTCGCCGACGCGGGCCTCGCCCGCGCCGACCGGATCCGGATGATGACGATGGTGACGGCCGCGACGGGCGTCATCGTGGCCACGCCGGGGGACGCGACGGCCGTCCGGCAGGCCGAGGTCACCAGCGTGCTGCTCGCCTCGCGGCTGGCGGCGCCCGTCTTCACGGCGTCGCTGTCGGACGAGGCGGGCGTCAAGGCGGCGGCGGAGCAGCTGCGCGGGGCCGGGGCCGCCTCGGTGGCGCTCGCCCCGCACCTGATCGGCCCGGAGCCCGAGTGGCAGCGCGTCGCCGCCGCGGCGGCGTCCGTCGGCGCCGCGCACTCGTCCCCGCTGGGCGCGCACCCGGCCCTCGCCAGGCTCGCCGCCCTCCGCTACGTCGAGGCCCTCTCCCGAGCCCTGACCGACTGAACCCGACTCCCCGACTCCCAACTCCCTTCACCACTCGACTCCCCTCACTCCCAACGCCCTCCGCCCGCTCCCGCGCCCCCGTTCGGCGGACGCGGCGCGGGGCGGCGGGCGGGGTCAGCGGTCGCGGAAGCGCGGGGGGCGTTTCTCACGTGCGGCGGTCATGCCCTCGGCGAGGTCCTCGCTGAAGAAGGCCAGCGCCTGCACGCCCGTCTCCGCGGCGAGCTGCTGGCGCAGGCCCGGCGCGTCCAGGGACAGGTTGAGCAGTTCCTTGGTGCGGCGCAGCCCGTACGGGGACTTGGCCAGCAGCTCGCCGGCGAGCGCGTGCGCACCGTCCAGGTCGGCGCCCTCCTCGGTGATCTCGGTGATGAGGCCGAGCGCGTCGGCGCGGGTCACCTCCAGCCGCTGCGCTCGGTAGAGGATCTCCGCGGCACGCGCGGGGCCGACGAGCCGGGGCAGCAGCCAGGACAGGCCGCAGTCCCCGCCCGACAGGCCGAGGTCCACGAACGGCACGACGAACCGGGTGGTGGGGTCGGCGACGCGCAGGTCGCAGGCCAGCGCCCAGGAGACGCCCAGGCCCGCGACCGGGCCGTGCAGCGCCGCGATCACCGGCTGCGGGATCTCCCGCAGCCGGGCCGTGACCTCGCCGGCGCGCGCGATGCCGCGGTGGAGCCGCTGGACGCGGCCCCCGTCGCGCCCGCCGCCGGGGTCGCCGCTCTGGTCGCCGCCTTGGAGGTCCATGCCCGAGCAGAACCCGCGTCCCTCGCCGGTGAGCACGACCACCCGCGTCGCGGTGTCGCGCATCAGCTCGTGGAGGACGTCGAGCATCTCCTCGGTCAGGGCCCCGTCCACGGCGTTCAGCCGCTCCGGGCGGGACAGGGTGATGGTGAGCACCCCGTCCCGCCGGTCGAGCTTCAGCCCGGTCAACGGCTCAGCCGGTGAGCTGCTGGATCAGCGGGCCCATCTGCTCGCCCACGTTCTTGAACACCGTGAGCGGGTCGGCGGCGCTGATGGCCGCCCAGTTGTCGCGGACGTCCTCGACCGAGAGCGTCTCCTTCTGGCCGTAGCCGGGGCCCTCCGCCACGAAGATCCTCGCGATCCGGCCGCCGCCGACGGTGTAGACCTCGCCGGAGTCGGCGCTGCTCTCGTGGACGAGGTAGGCGACGAGCGGCGTGACCTGCTCGACGCCGAGCTTGGCGGCGAGGTCGGCGGGGAACAGGTCCTCGGTCATCCGGGTCCAGGCGACCGGGGCGATCGCGTTGGCCTTGATGCCGTACTTGGCGCCCTCGTGGGCGAGGGTCTTGGTGAACCCGACGAGGCCCATCTTCGCGGTGGCGTAGTTGGCCTGGCCGAAGTTGCCGAACAGGCCCGCCGGGGACGAGGTGTTGACGATGCGGCCGTAGCCCTGCTCGCGCAGGTGCGGCCAGGCGGCGCTGGAGACCAGGAACGAGCCGCGCAGGTGCACGGCGATGACCGCGTCGAACTCCTCCGGGCTCATGTTCTTGAACGACCGGTCGCGCAGGATGCCCGCGTTGTTGACGACGATGTCGACCTTGCCGAACGCGTCCAGCGCGGTCTGGACGATCGCCTGCGCGCCCTCGGGGGTCGCGACGTTGTCGGGACTGGCGGCGGCCTCTCCGCCGTTCTTCTCGATCTCGTCCACGACCGCCTGGGCCGGACCGGCGGAGGCGCCGGCACCGGACCGGTCGCCCCCGAGGTCGTTCACCACGACCTTGGCGCCGCGGGCGGCGAGCTCCAGCGCGTGCTGGCGGCCGAGGCCGTGGCCCGCTCCGGTCACGACCGCCACCCGGCCGTCGTAGCGCAGTTCCGACATCCTGTCTCCTCACATCGCACCGACTACGGCCCCAAGGTAATCACCCGAGGGTTACCCAGTGGTACCACTAAACCGAATCACGCTCGGCCGCGACCCCCCGATGATCCTCCGACGATCCGCGGGACGTCCCCGCACCCCCTCCCGCGTCCCGCCGCAGGTGACGCGCGGCGCACTCCGGGTGATGGTGGAATTTCACGGGAAAGTTGCGCAAAATGCCACATTTCACCGGACTTTGGCATAGTCTCCATAATCATCGCGGCCACCTCGCTGTACCGCTGTCCCCCCGCCGCAGCCGCGAGGAGCACGGAGGTTCCGTCTCGATGCATCCGGCCGACGCGATCCCGCCGAGTCCCCGCCCGTACCGCGTCGTGCAGTGGGCCACGGGAACGCTCGGGACCAGCGTGCTCCGGAGCGTCCTGGACCATCCCGGTCTGGAGCTGGCCGGGGTGTGGGTGCACAGCCCCGCCAAGGCGGGTCTGGACGCCGGCGCGCTGGTGGACCGCCCGCCGACCGGGGTGCGCGCCACCCAGGAGCTCGCCGACATCCTCGATCTGGACGCCGACTGCGTCGTCTACTCCCCCGGCAGGGCGGGCGACCCGTTCTCCGAGCTCGACACGATCTGCGCCCTGCTGTCGTCCGGCAAGAACCTCATCTGCCTGAACGGGCTCGTCTACCCGTACGCGCACGGCCCGTACCTGGCGACCGAGCTGGAGCAGGCGTGCAAGCGCGGCGGCGTGTCGGTGCACGGCAGCGGGTTCCTCGGAGGCTTCATGGCCGACGTCATGCCGCTGGTGCTGTCGCGGCTGTCCCGGCGGATCACCCACGTCTACGCCCGGCAGTGCCTCGACCTGTCCCGGCACCCGTCGTGGCGGATGGTCCACCGCGTGCTGGGCTTCGGCAAGCAGGAGGACGCCTACATGTGCTCGCTGCGCCCGGCGCGCACCGCCATGCGGGCGCTGTTCTCCGAGAGCCTGCACCTGGTGGCGGCCGGGCTCCGCCTCGACCTGGACGACATCGACGTGGACGTCGACTACCGGCTCGCCGGGGCCGACCTGGACATCGCGGCCGGGCGGATCCCCCGCGACACGGTGGCGGCGGCCCGCTGGACGTTCAGCGGCCTGGCCGGCGGGCGCCCGGCGATCACGCTGGAGGTGATCCAGAAGGCCGACGCCCTGCGGATCCCCGACTGGGGCCGCCCGGGGTACGCCGTCCGCGTGCACGGCCTGCCGTCGCTCACGCTGACGACCGACGAGGACTGGGTGTCGGACGACATCTCCGCCGCGGCGGCCCACGCGCTCAACTCGATCCCCGTGGTCTGCGCCGCCGAGCCCGGCATCCGGACGTACCTGGACCTGCCGTTGGTCACCGGCCGCATGGAGGTAGACCGGTAGGAGGGGCTCTGAGCCTCAGGGACGGGTCCGCTCCAGGGCGCCCTCGGCCGCCTCCTCAGCCGCCTCTTCGGCCTCGACCTCGGCCTCCTCGTCGGCCTCCCGGCGGTGCTTGCGGACGCTCCACACCACCAGCGCGACGACGGCGGCCACCGCGAGCCCGATCGCCAGGCCGCGTCCCGCCAGCTTGGCCGCGTGGTCGAACGCCTCGCCGGCGAAGAAGCCGCCGAGCGTGAACGTCAGCACCCAGACGACGCCGCCGATCACGTTGAACAGCAGGAACTTCGAGTACGGCAGCCGCGAGCTGCCGACCAGCGCGGGCATCAGCGCCCGCAGCAGCGCGGTGAACCGGCCGATGAACACCGCGAAGGCGCCCCGGCGGCGGATGAGGTCCTGCGCCTTGTGGACCTTGGCCCGGTGCTTGCTCATCGCCCGGGTCTCCAGCAGCCTCGTCCCGTACCTGCGGCCGATCTCGTAGCCGACCGAGTCGCCGGCGACCGCCGCGACGACCGAGATCACCAGCAGCAGCGGCAGGGACAGCTTGTCCTGGCTCGCCAGGACACCGCCGACCACGATGGCGGTCTCGCCGGGGAAGACGAAGCCGAAGAACAGCGCCGCCTCGGCGAACACCAGGGCGGCGATGAGGAGGTAGATCAGGGATGGCGGCAGCCCGTCCACCAGGGCGTTGAAGTTCTCCATCATGTGCTGGCCGCCACCTCGTCCCCTCGCGCCCGCCGCCGTTGGAGGGCCTGCTTCGCACCGGCGTGCCGGCTGTCGACCGACCGGCACAGGCTACCGACGGTTATCGTAGCCGTGAGGTTCCCAGGGCCGGATCCCTCGCAAGGAGGACGACCGGGGGGCCGGGCCGACGACCTTCGGAGGAGACCGGCATGACCGCACAGGAATTCGCCCGCGGCCGCTTCGTCCGGCAGGCGAACCGGTTCACCGACGTGATCACCGCGGACGGCTCCAGCGGGTATCCGGCCGAATCCGGCCGCTACCGGCTCTTCGTCTCCTACGCGTGCCCGTGGGCGCACCGCACGCTGATCGTCCGGCGGCTGCTGGGCCTGGAGGACGCGATCGGCGTCGGCGTCGTGGACCCCATCCGGGACGAGCGCGGCTGGCGGTTCCCCGACCGCGACCCGGTGACCGGGGCCGTCTTCCTCTCCGAGCTGTACCTGTCCAGCGACCCCTCGTTCGAGGGCCGGTACACCGTCCCCTGCGTCTGGGACACGGTGTCGGGACGGCTGGTCACCAACGACTTCCCGGCGATCACCACGACGCTGGAGACCGAGTTCGCCGCCCACCACCGGGCGGGTGCGCCGGACCTGTACCCGGTGGCGCTGCGCCCCGAGATCGACGAGCTGAACGAGCTGGTCTACACGACCGTCAACAACGGGGTCTACAAGGCCGGGTTCGCCACCGCGCAGGACGCCTACGAGGAGGCGTTCGACGCCCTCTTCGCGACGCTCGACCTGCTGGAGGAGCGGCTGGCCGGCCGCCGCTACCTGTTCGGCGACGCCATCACCGAGGCCGACGTGCGGCTCTACCCGACGCTCGCGCGCTTCGACGCCGTCTACCACGCCCACTTCAAGTGCAACCTGCGGCGGCTGGCCGACTACCCGAACCTGTGGGCGTACGCGCGCGACCTGTACTCGGTGCCCGCGTTCGGCGAGACCACGGACTTCGACCACATCAAGCGGCACTACTACGTGACGCAGACCGCCATCAACCCGTCCCAGGTCGTCCCGAAGGGCCCGCTCGTCGACTGGACGGCCCCGCACGGCCGCGAGCGCCTCAGCCAGGGCTGAGCAGCACCAGCAGCGCCCCGACCAGCAGCAGCGCGATCCCGGAGTAGGCGAGGACGCCGCCCGCCCGCCAGCGGGCCCCGCCCGGACGGGCCGAACGCTCCGGGGACTCGGCGCGCACCGTCCCCCCGGCGACCGCCTCCAGCGGCGACGTGCGCCCGGCGGGCGCCGGGCGCGCCGTATCGGCCCTGGTCAGGGCGGAGCCCGCGTCAGGGGCGAGGTCGGCCGGCGCCTGCTCGTCCCCTCCGATCGCGAGGAGCATGGCCTCGGCGGCGTCCGCCCGCAGACGGCGCTCCGGGTCCTTGTCGAGCAGCCCCTCCAGGACGGGACGGAGCGGCCCCGCATAGGGCGGGACGACCGGCTCCTCCGACAGCACGGCGCCGAACACCGCCACAGGGTCGTCGCGCTGGAACGGCGGACGCCCCGTCACGGCGGCGAAGAGCGTCGCGCCCAGCGCCCAGAGGTCCGAGGCGGGCAGCGCGGGCTCGCCGCGGATGCGCTCGGGCGCGATGTAGGCGGGCGAGCCGAGCAGCGTCCCCGGCTGCGTGAGGCCGGCGTCCCCCTCGATGACGGCGATCCCGAAGTCGCTCAGCACCGCGCGGTCCCCGGGCCCGACCAGCACGTTCCCCGGCTTGACGTCGCGGTGCAGGATCCCGGCCGCGTGCGCCGCGCCGAGCGCCCCGGCGATCTGCCGCCCGATCCGCGCGGCGCGCTCCGGCGGCAGCGGCCCGTCCCGCCTGGTCACCTCCAGCAGCGACCGGGCATGGACGAGCTCCATCACCACCCAGGGCCGCCCGTCCTCCTCCACGACGTCGAAGACGGTGACCACGGACGGATGGGACAGCCGGGCCGCCGACCTGGCCTCGCGGACCGCCCGCAGCGGCAGCGCCGGCCGCCCGTGCTCGTCCAGGCCCGGCGGGGCCGGCACCTCCTTGACGGCCACGTCGCGGTCCAGGACCTCGTCCCGCGCCCGCCACACGACGCCCATGCCGCCGCGGCCGAGCTCCGCCAGCAGCCGGTACCGGCCGGCGATCCTCCTGCCCGCGCCGGCGAGGGCGGGCGCTCCATCGCGTGTCACGCCCGTCATTCGTTCCCGGGTCCCGGATGGATTGCCTTGCCGGGCGGGAGGTTCAAGACTGGTGCCGCACCGTCGTTATGCTGACGGATCTCCAGATAGATCCCCACGACGGATACGAAAGGCCAGCCGACCATGCGCAGCCAGTTCTTCGGAAACATCGACCAGGGGCAGCAACTCCCCGGCCACTTCGCCCTTCAGAACTCCAAGATGCTCCGCGTCCACCTGAACGGCGACGTCCTGGCGCGGCAGGGGTCCATGGTCGCCTTCCAGGGCCAGATGGAGTTCGACTACGAGGGCTCCGGCGGCGTCGGCAAGTTCCTCAAGAAGGCCCTGACGGGCGAGGGCGTGCCGCTGATGCGCGTCAAGGGGCAGGGCCTGCTGTTCGTCGCCAACGACGCCGACGACATCCACCTGTTCTACCTGGAGAACGAGGGCATCACCGTCAACGGCGCCAACATCCTCGCCTACGACTCGCACCTGCAGTCCGACATCCAGCGCGTCCAGGGCGCCGGGATCGCCGCGGGCGGCCTGTTCAACACCACGCTGCAGGGCACCGGCTGGGTGGCGCTCACCACGCACGGCACGCCCGTCATGCTCGACTGCGGCCGCGCCCCGACGTTCGCCGACGGCCAGTCCGCGGTCGCGTGGAGCACCAGCCTCCAGGTCGGCGTCAACCGCACCTTCAAGGCGTCCGCGCTGATCGGCCGCGGCAGCGGCGAGGCCATGCAGCTGGCCTACCAGGGCCAGGGCTTCGTGCTCATCCAGGCCAGCGAGGGCCCGACCGTCCCGCCGCACACGCACTGACCGGCCACCGCCCCCTCCGGGGGGCCTGGGGACAAACCCCAGACGAGCACGTCCTGACGGCGCTGACCCGGGTCCCGGCCGGTTCAGTGGATCTTGCCGAAGGCGCGGCCACGGCTTCGGCAGGATCGACCGTACCGGCCGGGTCGCGGGCGGGGGTCGCCCCGCGCTGGCGTGGGTGAGGTGCAAGTGCGAGTAGCCTTGTTGCGTCTCATAACTCACCTGCGAGCTGCGGAAGAGGGCGATCTCCGCCGTGTCGACAGAGTCGTCGCAAACTAGTGCCGACCCAAAGATCACAGATTTCGGTGCCAACGAGTGGCTGGTCGACGAGCTGTACCAGAAGTACCTCGAAGACCCGAACTCGGTTGACGAGGCCTGGTGGAACTTCTTCGCGGACTACCAGCCGGACAGCCGGCCCACGTCCGTGATCTCCGCGTCCCCCGGGGCGCCCCAGGCCACCGAGAGCGCGGCCGCCAAGGCCGCCAACGGCACCGCGGCCGCTCCGCCGACACCGCAGCGGCCGGTGACCGCCCCGAAGGCCCCCGCCAAGGACGCCCCCAAGGACGGCGGCAAGGCCGCCGCCAAGCCGGCCCCGCCGCCGGTGCCCACCGGCGCCGAGGAGGTCAGGCTGCGCGGCGTCGCCGCCAGGACGGCCGCCAACATGGAGGCCAGCCTCGGGGTGCCGACCGCGACGAGCGTGCGCGCGGTCCCGGCCAAGCTGCTGATCGACAACCGCATCGTCATCAACAACCACCTCAAGCGCGGCCGCGGCGGCAAGGTCTCCTTCACCCACCTCATCGGGTACGCGATCGTCAGGGCGCTCACCGCGATGCCGGAGATGAACGCCGCGTTCACCGAGGTCGACGGCAAGCCGGTGCTGGTCAGGCCCGAGCACGTCAACTTCGGGCTGGCCATCGACCTGCGCAAGGACGACGGCCAGCGGCAGCTGGTGGTGCCGAGCATCAAGGCCGCCGACGCGCTGGACTTCCGCCAGTTCTGGGCCGCCTACGAGGAGATCGTCCGCAAGGCCCGCGGCAACAAGCTCACGATCGAGGACTACCAGGGCACCACGATCAGCCTGACGAACCCGGGCACGATCGGCACCGTCCACTCGGTGCCGCGGCTGATGCCGGGCCAGGGCACGATCATCGGCGTGGGCGCCATGGAGTACCCGGCCGAGTTCGCCGGCGCGTCCAGCGACACGCTGTCGCGCATGGGGATCAGCAAGGTCATGACGCTGACCTCCACCTACGACCACCGGATCATCCAGGGCGCGCAGTCCGGCGACTTCCTGCGCCGCATCCACGAGCTGCTGCTCGGCGAGGACGGCTTCTACGACGAGATCTTCGAGGCCCTGCGCATCCCGTACGAGCCGGTGCGCTGGGTCAAGGACATCTCCGCCTCCCACGAGGAGGACGTCGCCAAGGTCGCCCGCGTCCACGAGCTGATCCACGCCTACCGGGTCCGCGGCCACCTGATGGCCGACACCGACCCGCTGGAGTACAAGCAGCGCCGCCACCCCGACCTCGACATCCTCAAGCACGGCCTCACCCTGTGGGACCTGGAGCGCGAGTTCGCGACCGGCGGGTTCGGCGGCAAGCCGACCATGAAGCTGCGCGACATCCTCGGCGTGCTGCGGATGGCCTACTGCCGGACGGTCGGCATCGAGTACATGCACATCCAGGACCCCGAGGAGCGGGCCTGGATCCAAGAGCGCGTCGAGGTCCCGCACGACAAGCCGTCGCGCGAGGAGCAGCTGCACGTGCTGCGCCGCCTCAACAGCGCCGAGGCGTTCGAGACGTTCCTGCAGACGAAGTTCGTCGGGCAGAAGCGGTTCTCGCTGGAGGGCGGCGAGTCCGTCATCCCGCTGCTGGACTCGGTGATCTCGGCGGCGGCCCAGGACAGCCTGGACGAGGTCGTCATCGGCATGGCGCACCGCGGCCGGCTGAACGTGCTGGCCAACATCGTCGGCAAGTCCTACGGGCAGATCTTCGGCGAGTTCGAGGGCAACCTCGACCCGCGCAGCGCGCAGGGCTCCGGCGACGTCAAGTACCACCTGGGCGCCTCCGGCGACTTCGTCGCGGGCGACGGCTCCAAGATCCACACCGAGCTGGTCGCGAACCCGTCCCATCTGGAGACCGTCGACCCGGTGCTGGAGGGCGTCGTCCGCGCCAAGCAGGACCTCCTGGACGTCGGCGAGGCCGGCTTCAGCGTGCTGCCGATCCTGATCCACGGCGACGCCGCGTTCGCCGGGCAGGGCGTGGTGGCCGAGACGCTGAACCTGTCGCAGCTGCGCGGCTACCGCACCGGCGGCACCGTGCACGTCGTGATCAACAACCAGGTGGGCTTCACCACCGCCCCCGAGTACTCGCGCTCCAGCGTCTACTCGACGGACGTGGCCCGGATGATCCAGGCGCCGATCTTCCACGTCAACGGCGACGACCCCGAGGCGTGCGCCCGCGTGGCGCGGCTGTCGTTCGAGTACCGGCAGACGTTCAAGAAGGACGTCGTCATCGACATGATCTGCTACCGGCGGCGGGGCCACAACGAGACCGACAACCCCTCGTTCACCCAGCCGCTGATGTACGACCTGATCGACGCCAAGCGCTCGGTGCGCAAGCTCTACACCGAGGCGCTGATCGGCCGGGGCGACATCACGGTCGAGGAGGCCGAGCAGGCGCTGCGCGACTACCAGGAGCAGCTGGAGCGGGCGTTCACCGAGACCCGCGAGGCGGTCAAGAAGCCCCTCGAACCGGGCTCGGTCGTGAAGCCGGACGTCGAGGAGCGCATCCCGATCGACCACGCGTCGGCCGGGTCGGCGATCCCGCCGGAGACCGTCAAGCGGATCATCGAGTCCCAGGTCAACCTGCCGGAGGGCTTCAACATCCACCCGCGGCTCCAGCCGATCCTGCAGCGCCGCGCCCAGATGATCGAGGACGACGCGATCGACTGGGCCACCGGCGAGCTGCTCGCGCTGGGCTCGCTGCTGATCGACGGCCACCCGGTCCGCCTCGTCGGCCAGGACACCCGGCGCGGCACGTTCGGCCAGCGGCACTCGGTGCTGTTCGACCGCAAGACCGGCGAGGAGTACTCCCCGCTCAAGCAGTTCGGGCAGGGCGTGTCGAAGTTCTACGTGCACGACTCGCTGCTCAGCGAGTACGCGGCGATGGGCTTCGAGTACGGCTACTCCATGACCCGCCCGGACGCGCTGGTCGCGTGGGAGGCGCAGTTCGGCGACTTCGCCAACGGCGCCCAGTCGATCATGGACGAGTACATCTCGTCCGGCGAGCAGAAGTGGGGCCAGCACTCCAGCATCGTGCTGCTGCTGCCGCACGGCTACGAGGGCCAAGGCCCGGACCACTCGTCCGCGCGCATCGAGCGGTACCTCCAGCTGTGCGCGCAGGACAACATGACCGTGGTCTACCCGACCACCCCGGCGAACTACTTCCACCTGCTGCGCTGGCAGGTGCTGTCGGGCCGGGGCAAGCCGCTGATCGTGTTCACGCCGAAGTCGCTGCTGCGGCACAAGGCCGCGACGTCGGCGGTCGAGCAGGTCACGCGGGGCGCGTTCCAGCCGGTGATCCCGGAGGTCGACCCGTCGATCGACGCGGCGGGCGTGCGGCGGGTGCTGCTGACCACCGGCAAGATCTACTACGACGTGGTGAACGCGCGCGACGCGGCGGGCGCCGCCGACACCGCGGTCGTCCGGGTCGAGCGGCTGTACCCGCCGCCGGTCGACGAGATCCGGGCCGAGCTGGCGAAGTACCCGGGCGGCACCGAGGTCGTCTGGGTCCAGGACGAGCCGGCCAACATGGGCGCCTGGCCGTTCATGGCGCTCAAGCTGCCGCACCACATCGAGGGGCTGAAGCTGTCGCGGGTGTCGCGCCCGGCGTCCTCGTCCCCCGCGGTGGGCTCGGCGAAGCTGCACCAGGCGGAGCAGGAGGCGCTGCTCGGCCGCCTGTTCGGCGACCAGAAGTAGCGGGAGGCGGATCCGAGGGCTCCGGTGCGCACGTGCGCGCCGGGGCTCTCGGCGTCTCGCCCCGGAACACCGAGCCCAGAGCAGGCCCGGGAACGCAGAGCCCAGGAAACGCAGCCCAGGAAACGCAGAGAGAGCCGCGCCATGTACTTCACCGACAGGGGCATCGAGGAGCTCGCCGACCGCAGGGGGGCCGAGGAGGTCAGCCTGACCTGGCTGGCCGAGCGCCTGCGCGAGTTCGTCGACCTCAACCCCGAATTCGAGACGCCCGTCGAGCGCCTCGCCACGTGGCTGGCCCGGCTGGACGACGAGGACGAGGACGGCTGACCCGGATCGGCGCGGCGACTACGCGATACATCTTGACTTCTGGTTGACGCGACATATCGTGTTCATCGACAGGAGCGCTCGGACGAAGGGCACAACGCGATGTCGCGCTGGACGATCGACGAACCGACGACCCTCGACTTCGACGGCGTCGTCGCGCTGCGGGCGACGCTGATCGCGGGGAGCGTGTCGGTGCTCGCCTCCGACGAACGGCCGTCCATCCAGATCGGCGAGGTCGAGGGCCCGCCGCTGGTGATCGGCCACGAGGCGGGCATGCTGACGATCACCCACGAGCGGCTCTGGGAGGGCGTGCTGAGCTGGCTGCGCACGCACCGGTGCCGCGCGGCCATCACGGTGACGCTCCCGCACGACTGCCCCGTCGTCCTCAACCTGGTGTCGGCGGACGCGCTGATCACCGGGATGACCGCCCGCACGTCCATCAAGAGCGCCTCGGGCGACGTGACGCTCGACGGGGTGCTCGGCAGCATCGACGCCAACACCGTCTCCGGCGTCATCGAGGCGCAGGGCCTGGACGGGACCGTGTCGTTCACCTCGGTGTCCGGCGACCTGTCGGTGGCGGGCGGGTCCGTCGACCGGATGGGGGCGCGGACGGTCAGCGGCCGCATCGCCGCCGACGTCGACCTGATCGGCGAGAGCCGCGTCGACGTCAACACGGTCTCCGGGGAGGTCGCGCTGCGCGTCCCCGGGTCCGCCGGCGCGCAGGTCTCGCTGAACTCGGTGACGGGGCGCGTCGAGACGTCCTTCCCCGAGCTCGGCCGGGTGGAGCGGCCCGTCGCCCGCGGCGTCACCGGCAAGATCGGGGACGGCTCGGGGCGGCTCTGGGTCAACACGGTGTCCGGATCGATCACGCTGCTCGGCCGCGAGGACGACGCACCGGAGATCATCACTCCCCGAATGGAGAAGTGAGTTGAGCCCCGTTTTCGGCCACGGCCGCCTGCGGCTGTACCTGCTGAAGCTGCTGGAGGAGAGCCCGCGGCACGGCTACGAGGTGATCCGGCTCCTCCAGGACCGGTTCCTCGGGGTGTACTCGCCCTCCCCCGGCACGATCTACCCGCGGCTGGCCCGGCTGGAGGCCGAGGGCCTCGTCACGCACGAGGTCGTCAAGGGCAAGAAGGTCTACTCGCTGACCGACAAGGGCCGCGAGGAGCTGGAGCGGCGCATGGACGAGCTGGCCGAGCTGGAGGAGGAGCTCACCGCCTCGGCCCAGGAGTTCGCGCGCGGCGTCCAGCAGGACGTCCGGCAGACGGTCCGGTCGCTGCGCGAGGAGCTCACCCAGGCGGCCCGGACGATGCGTGAGGAGGGCGCGGCCACGTCCAAGGAGTCGTGGCGGGAGACCAGCGAGCGCCAGAAGGACGAGTGGAAGCGGCAGAAGGAGTACTGGCGCGAGCAGAAGCAGGCGTGGAAGCAGGAGTGGCAGCAAAACTGGCAGGACGCCTGGAAGACGGCGACCGGCAGCAGCGAGGACATCGCCCGCCTCAAGCTGGAGCGGCTGCTCCGCAAGTTCGTCGAGGACGTCCGCAAGGGCGCCAAGCACTCCCGGCTCGACGAGGAGGGCCTCGCCGCCGTGCAGTCCCTCCTGGAGGAGACGCGGGCGCGGCTCAGGAGCGAGGTCTTCCGCGACGACGGGTGGTGACCGGGGCGCCGTCCCCCGGCCCTCGCCCCGTCACCGCCCGTCCCGCGCGTCCCGCGCGTCAGGGCGTGAAGACGATCTTGCCGAAGAGGTCGCCGCCGGCCATCGCGGCGAAGCCCTCCCGCGCCCGGCCGAGCGGCAGCGTCCGGTCGATCGGCGGGCGCGTGCCCGTCTTCACCAGGAACCGCGCCAGCCGCTCCAGCTGCGCCCGCGTCCCCATGGTGGAGCCGACGACCTGGAGCTGGAGGAAGAACACCCGGTTCAGCTCGGCGGGCGGCACCGCGCCGCTCGTGGCGCCGGAGACGACGATCCGCCCGCCGGGGCGCAGCGACTTCAGCGAGTGCGACCACGTCGCCTCGCCGACGGTCTCGATCACCGCGTCCACCCGCTCGGGCAGCCGGGCGCCGGGCTCCAGCACCGCGTCCGCGCCGAGCTCGGCCGCGCGCTCGCGCTTGGCCCCGCTGCGGCTCGTCGCGTAGACACGGAACCCGGCCGCCGAGGCCAGCGCGATGGCCGCGGTCGCGACGCCGCCGCCCGCGCCCTGCACCAGGACGGACGAGCCGGGCTGCAGGGCGGCCTTGTCGAACAGCATCCGGTAGGCGGTGAGCCACGCCGTCGGGAGGCAGGCCGCCTCCTCGAAGGTCAGCTCGGCCGGTTTGGGGACGAGGTTGCGGCGCGGCACGGCGACCCGCTCGGCCAGCGTCCCCGGGTGCAGCTCCGACAGCAGCGTCCGCTTGGGGTCGAGCGTCTCGTCACCGCCGCCCCGCTCCGGGTCGCCGATCACCGCGTGCACGATGACCTCCGCGCCGTCCTCGTCCACCCCGGCGGCGTCGCAGCCGAGGATCATCGGGAGCCGGTCGGCGGGGAGCCCGACGCCCTTGAGCGACCACAGGTCGTGGTGGTTGAGCGCGGCGGCCTTCACCGTGACGGTGGTCCAGCCCTCCGGGACGTCGGGTTCGGGACGCTCCCCCAGCGTCAGCCCGTCCAGCGGATCCTCTGCGTCGATGCGCGTGGCAGTGACAGCGAACATGCCCGCACACTAACCGGCCGCCCCGGACGCGGAACGGCCCGCCCCCGCGCTCGGGGACGGGCCGCCGCCGATCGCCGTCAGAGGCCCTTCGCCGTCAGAGGATCTTCGTTAGAGCACCTTGGACAGGAAGTCCTGCGTGCGGCGGTGCTGGGGGTTGGACAGGACGTCGCCCGGGGTGCCCTTCTCGACGACGATGCCGTCGTCCATGAAGACCAGCGAGTCGCCGACCTCGCGGGCGAAGCCCATCTCGTGGGTCACGACCATCATGGTCATGCCGTCGACGGCGAGCTGCTTCATGACCTCCAGGACCTCGCCGACGAGCTCGGGGTCCAGCGCGGAGGTCGGCTCGTCGAACAGCATCAGCTTGGGGTCCATCGCGAGGGCCCGGGCGATGGCGACCCGCTGCTGCTGCCCGCCGGACAGCTGCGAGGGGTAGGTGTCCACCTTGTCGGCCAGGCCGACCCGCTCCAGGAGCTGCGCGCCCCGCTCGCGGGCCTTGGCCTTGCTCTGCCCGCGGACCCGGATCGGCGCCTCGCAGACGTTCCCCATGGCGGTCATGTGCGGGAAGAGGTTGAAGCGCTGGAAGACCATGCCGATCTCGCGGCGCTGCGCCGAGACCTCCTTGTCGCGCAGCTCGTAGAGCTTGTCGCCCTTCTGCCGGTAGCCCATCAGATGGCCGTTCACCCAGAGCCGCCCCGCGTCGATCTTCTCCAGGTGGTTGACGCAGCGCAGGAAGGTCGACTTGCCCGACCCGGACGGGCCGATGACGCACATGACCTCGCCCGGCCTGACCTCCAGGTCGATGCCCTTGAGCACGTCCACCCGGCCGAAGTGCTTGTGCACCGCCTCGGCCTTGACCATCAGGTCCGCGGCGACGTTCGGCCCGCTCATCCTCCGCCTCCCCCACTGCCGAAGCCGAGCGCCCGGAATCCGGCCCGCTTCTCCTTGGAGACCCCCGAGCCGCGGGCGAAATGGCGTTCGAGGTAGTACTGGGCGACCAGCAGGAAGCTGGTCAGGAACAGGTACCACATGCAGGAGGCGACCAGCATCGGGAACACGTTGAACTCCTTGTCCCCGACCGACTTGAGCTGGAAGAACAGCTCGTTGGTGACCGGGACGAAGGCGACGAGCGAGGTGTCCTTGAGCATCGCGATGGTCTCGTTGCCCGTCGGCGGCACGATCACGCGCATGGCCTGCGGCAGCACGATCCGCCGCAGGGTCTGCATGCGGGACATGCCGAGGGCCCCGGCGGCCTCGCTCTGGCCGGGGTCGACCGACAGCATGCCCGCCCGGACGATCTCGGCCATGTAGGCGCCCTCGGACAGCGCCAGCGCGAGCAGACCGGCCATGAAGCCGGTCAGGAACGTGTTGGCGTTGATGGTGAACAGCGTGCCGTCGACGTCGACGCCGATCAGGTCGCCGACCTGCCTGGAGAAGGGCACCCCGCCCACGTGGTACTTGGCGTACAGGATCCCCATGTTGCCGAACAGGATCGCCAGCACCAGCCGGGGCACGGCCCGGAAGAACCAGGTGTAGAGCCACGCGCTCCCGCTGAGGATCGGGTTGCCCGACAGCCGCATGACGGCCATGACGATGCCGATCACCACACCGATGATCATCGAGAAGACCGTCAGCAGCACCGTGGTGCGGACGCCCTCGACGATGTTGGGGCGGAAGGCGTTGTCGATGATGAACGACCACTGGAAGGCCTTGTTCGTGACGAGCATGTGCACGAACATCGCGGCCAGCAGGGCCAGCACGGCCACCGCCACCCAGCGGCCCGGATGCCGGACGGGCACGGCCTTGATGGCCGCGGGCCGCGCCTCGTCCGGCTTCGCGGTGTCAGCTGACTCGGTCATCTGGTCAGGATGCCTTCGGGTTCACGGCCGGATCGGTGATGGCCCCCTTGGAGACCTTCCACTTGTCCAGGATCTGCTTGTAGGTCCCGTCCGCGATGATCGCCTTGTAGGCGCCCGCGACCGCCTCGGCGAACTGCGTCTGGCCCTTCTTGAGCGCGACGCCGTAGGGCGTCTGGCCGTAGGGCTCGCCGAGCAGCTCCAGCTGGCCCTTGGCCTTGTCGACGGCGTCGACGAAGACGGGGTAGTCGGCGGAGCCGGCGTCGTCCTTGCCGGACACGACCGCCGCCGTGGCCGTGCTCTGGTCCTGGAACTGGTCGATCTTGATGCCCGGCTTGCCGCCCTTCTTGCAGGCCGCGTCCTTGACCTTCAGGTCGTCGACCTCGACGGTGCCGGTCTGGACGGCGACCTTCTTGCCGCAGGCGTTGTCCGGCTGGACCCCCTGCGGGTTGCCCTTCTTCACCACCCACTGGATCGGCGAGTTGAAGTAGCTCACCATCTCGGTGTCCTTCAGCCGCTCGGGGTTGATCGTGAGCGAGGAGATGCCGGCCTCGTACTTGCCGGACTTCACACCGGTGATCACGCCCGTGAACGGCGTGGTGATCCACTGCGTCTTGAGCCCGAGCTTGGCGGCGGCCGCGTCGAACAGGTCGATGTCGAAGCCGATGGCCTTGTTGTTCTCCAGGAACTCGGCGGGGGCGTAGGTGGTGTCGGAGCCGACCTTGACGACCCCGTCCGACTTGATCTCGGCCGGGACGAGGGCCACCAGCTTCTGGTCCGGGCCGCTCTTCGGCGTGATGGACGCCGTCGGCTCGGTGGACTCCTTCTTCTCGCCACATGCGGACAGGGCGAGGGCGCCCGTCAGCACGAGCGCGCTCGCCGCGATGGCGCGGCGGCGCAGAGAACCGATGATCACGGGTCCCCCTCCAGGTGGTTTCGCCGGATCCGCTGGATCCGTTGGCAAGTGCACATTTTGGCGTACACCGGGCCTGATCTGGATTAAGGGTCCGAAACAATCGGACAACGAGGTAGCCCCGGGCCCGCCCAGCCGCCCGCGGTGCCCACTCTAAGCGATCTGCCGGCCGCCCCCCGTCATCAAGATCCTTTGGATCCGTCCCGGCCCCGGGCGGCGGCCGCCGCGGCCGCGATCCCCGGGCCGGGCGGGAGGAGGTGTGGCACAATCGGACAACGGGTGACCCCCGTACGTCGCGAGATGTCCACCAGGTGATCAGGCCACCCGACCACACCACCGCGGCGGCATCGCCCGAAAGCCAACTTTCACTGACAGGGGTCGCTGTGGCTTCCGAGCCCATTCCCACCGAACACTCCCTCGACGACGATCCGGCCTTTCCGCTGCACCGCGGCGGCAAGCTGGAAATGCGGTCGACCATCCCGGTCCGCAACGCCGACGACCTTTCGCTCGCCTACACGCCCGGGGTCGCGCGCGTCTGCACCGCGATCGCCGACAACCCCGAGCTGGCCTACGAGTACACGTGGACGTCCCGGGTCGTCGCGGTCGTCACCGACGGCACCGCGGTCCTCGGCCTCGGCGACATCGGCCCGGCCGCGTCCATGCCCGTGATGGAGGGCAAGTCGCTGCTGTTCAAGGAGTTCGCCGGCGTCGACTCCGTGCCGATCGCCCTGAGCTGCACCGGCGTGGACGAGATCGTCGAGACGGTGATCCGGCTGGCGCCCAGCTTCGGCGGCATCAACCTGGAGGACATCAGCGCCCCGCGCTGCTTCGAGATCGAGGACCGGCTGCGCGCCGCGCTCGACATCCCCGTCTTCCACGACGACCAGCACGGCACCGCGATCGTGGCGCTGGCCGCCCTCACCAACGCCGCGCGCCTGGTCGGCAAGCCGCTCTCGGAGCTGCGCGCCGTCGTCGCCGGCGCGGGCGCGTCCGGCATCGCGGTCTCCCAGATCCTCATCGAGGCCGGCATCGGCGACATCGCCCTGTCCGACAGCAAGGGCCTGGTCTACGAGGGACGCGACGGGCTGAACCCCGTGAAGCGGCGGATCGCCGCGATCACCAACCGGTCCCGGCTGACCGGCTCCACGGAGGAGGCGCTGCGCGGCGCCGACGTGTTCATCGGGCTGTCCGGCAGCACCGTCCACGAGTCGTGCGTCGCCACGATGTCGGAGAACGCGATCGTGTTCGCGCTGTCCAACCCGACCCCGGAGGTCCAGCCCGAGGTGGCGCGGCGGCACGCCCGCGTCGTCGCCACCGGCCGCAGCGACTTCCCGAACCAGATCAACAACGTGCTGGCCTTCCCCGGCATCTTCCGCGGGGCGCTGGACGTGCGCGCGCACTCGATCACCGAGGGCATGAAACTGGCGGCCGCGGACGCGCTCGCCGGCATCGTCGGCGACGACCTGACGGCCGACTACGTGATCCCGGGCCCGTTCGACGACCGGGTCGCCCCGGCCGTCACCGCCGCCGTGGCCGCACAGGCCCGCGCGGAGGGCGTCAACCGGATCTGATCCGGTGGACCAATTCCCCGATCTCTTTCTGTGAAGGCCCGTGCCCCGCTGGGGCACGGGCCTTCCTCATGCCCCGCCATGGCACGAACAATTCGCCGGTTGCGGACATCGCCGGCCGGAGGATATTTAAAGTAGCGGTGTAATTCTCGCCACGGGGGAATGACACTGGGGATTCGCCCGATCAGGCCGGACTCGTCAGGAGCGAATGTGGACCTCGCCTCTTACGCAGACCTGGCGATCGAGCTCGTGAACACGCAGCGCCCCCACCGGGACGAGCTGCGCGATCTCGAAGGGCTGCGGGCCCTGCTGCTGCGCCGGCCGCACCTTGAGGGGCGGACGGCGCACCGCGATCTCGACGCCATCCGCGAGCTGCGCGCGGAGCTGCGCGCCATCTTCGTCTCCGCCGACCGCGGGGACGCCGAGGACGCGATCGAGCGCCTCAACACCCTGCTCATCCGGCACCCGGTCCATCCGCAGATGGTCCGGCACGACGGCCAGGACTGGCACCTGCACTTCAACGAGGAGGGCTCGATCCCCGACCGCGTCGCCGCGCGCACCGCGATGGGCCTCGCGGCGAAGATCGGCTCCCAGGGGCTGGACCGGTTCGGGGTCTGCCAGGCGGACGGCTGCGGACGGGTGTACCTCGACGCGACGAGCAACCGGTCGCGGCGCTACTGCTCGGACCGCTGCGCCGGACGGTCGAGCGCGACCGCCGCCTGCCATCCGAGCGCGGCACGCGTGTCGATGCGCCGCGCGCCCGCGCGCGAGAGCGGCCAGTAGCGCGCGACGACCCGGCCGACGATGAGGTCGTCGGGCACGGCGCCGAAGTCCCAGCTGTCGCGGCGCCCCCGGGCGCGCTGGTTGTCGCTCTCCAGCCACCACCCGCCGTCCGCGCGGCGTGTCGCCCGCTTGACGATGAGGACGCCCGGCCGCTCGGGATGGCGGGCGACGACGAGGTCCCCCGCCGCGGGGACGGCGCCCGCGCGCACCACGAGCCAGTCGCCGGGGCGCAGCACCGGCAGCATCGAGTCGCCCGCGACCGCGACGGTCCGGAGCCGTCCCCTCGCCTTGACCAGCGCGAACAGCGCCGCACCGGCGAGCGTGCAGAGCGCGGCGCACCGCCTCCCTCGGTTCGGCATGGCCGTCCTCCCGGTCGGTCTCCGGCCGCATATCTCGGCGGGCAGCGGTGATGACACAGCTGGAGGGTTCCGGGCCGCGCGGCGGCCCGGGTCTTAGGCCGAAATACCGAGCGCCCTGGGCGTACGCCCCCAGGGGCACAAGGGTAATGTCGGTGACCTGAGCATGATCCGAAACGAGGGAAGGGAATCGCAGGTGTTGCTCAAGCTTCTGCGCCCGAAGACCACGGTCTCCGCGCACTGCGACCTGCCGTGTGGCGTCTACGACCCGGCGCAGGCCCGGATCGAGGCCGAGTCGGTCAAGGCGATCGCCGAGAAGTACGCGGCCAACGAGGACCCGGAGTTCCGCGCCCGGGCGATCCTGATCAAGGAGCAGCGTTCCCAGCTGGTCAAGGAGCACCTGTGGGTGCTGTGGACCGACTACTTCAAGCCGCCGCACTTCGAGAAGTACCCGCAGCTCCACCAGCTGTTCAACGAGGCGACCAAGCTCGCGGGCGCGTCCGGCACGAAGGGCAGCATGGACGTCAAGGCCGCCGAGGACCTGCTCGGCAAGATCGCGGAGATCGACAAGATCTTCTGGGAGACCAAGCAGGCGTAACGCGGCATCGCGCCTGGCCCACGGGGGCCGTCCGGGATTCGGACGGCCCCCGTGGCGTGTCCGGGGGTGATGACAATTCCCGACGAGGCGTGGTCTTCTATGGCGCACCCACAGGAAGGGGGATCCATGCAGCCAAGGATCCGATCCGCCCCGTTCACCGTCGCGGCCACCCTCACCGCGACCGCCTGTCTGCTGACGCCGGCGGTACCCGCCGCGGCCGCCGCCCCCACCCAGGGCCATGGCCACGGGCACCGCTTCACCCCCGGCGCGCCCGGCGTCGGCGACCGCTACTTCCCCCTGGAGGGGAACGGCGGGTACGACGTCCGCCACTACGACCTGGCGCTCGACTACACCCCCGCGTCCAACGCGCTGGTGGCCACCGCCCGCGTCACGGCCCGCGCGACGCAGAACCTCTCGCGGTTCGACCTCGACCTCAAGCAGCTCACCGTCTCCAGCGTGCGCGTGAACGGCCGCGCCGCCGCGTTCACACGCAAGGGCCAGGAGTTGGTCGTCACGCCGCCCGTCGGCCTGCGCAAGGGCGCCCGCTTCACCGTGACCGTCGCCTACGCGGGCAGCCCGCAGCCCGTCCAGCGGCCCGACCTCGGCAGGTTCGGCTGGATCAGGACGCCGGACGGCGCGTACGTCGTGTGCGAGCCCGATGGCGCGTCCACCTGGTTCCCCAGCAGCGACCACCCGACCGACAAGGCGACCTACACCTACCGGGTCACGGTCCCGAAGGGCACGCAGGTCCTGGCGAACGGCGAGCCCGGCGGCGAGACGACGCGGGGCGGCAAGTCCACGTTCGTCTGGCACGAGCGCTCCCCTATGGCGAGCTACCTGGCGATGCTGGCCATCGGGAAGTACACCGTCCAGAAGGGGAGGACCCGGCACGGCACCCCGGTCATCAGCGCGGTCGCCCCGAACCGCGCGGACGAGCTGAAGATCATCCACGAGAAGACGATCCAGGCGGTCGACTGGGAGGAGAAGGTCTTCGGCGAGTACCCGTTCACGTCCGTCGGCGGCATCCGGGTCGGCGTGGACGTGGCGTTCTCGCTGGAGACGCAAAGCCGCCCGATCTACGGCTACGAGCCCGACACGGCGACGATCGTCCACGAGCTGTCGCACCAGTGGTTCGGCAACAGCGTCAGCGTCAGGCGCTGGCAGGACATCTGGCTGAACGAGGGGTTCGCCACCTACGCGGAGTGGCTCTGGGACGAGCAGCACAGCGGCCCCACGGCGAAGTCGGCGTTCGACTTCCTCTACGAGCGGCCGGAGAGCTGGAGCAGCTACAAGGAGCTGTGGCTCGCCCGCAAGACCGGCGACCCTGGCCCGAACGAGCTGTTCACCATCACCCCGTACTGGCGCGGCGGGATGACCCTGCACGCCCTCCGGGAGCGGATCGGCGACAGGGCGTTCTTCGCGCTGCTGAAAGTGTGGACGCGGACGCACCGCAACGGCAACGTCACCACGGAGCAGTTCATCGCGCTGGCGGAGAGGATCTCGCACAAGCAGTTGGACGGGCTCTTCCACGCCTGGCTCTACACCAAGACCAAGCCCACCAAGTGGTAGACACTGGGCCGCCCGGACCCGTCCCCCAGGGCCGGGCGGCCCTCATTCAGGGAAGTAGGGCGAGGGGGACGGACGGGTCGGCCCAGCGGTCGTTGGGGACGAGCGGGTACCAGCCGGGGCGGCCGGGGTCGCGGTCGTAGGGGTAGCCGCCCAGTTCCTTGTAGAGCGCGGCGTACTCGGCGACCTTGTCGTGGTCCAGGCGGACGCCGAGGCCGGGACCGGACGGAACGGCGATCCTGCCGCCGGTGTAGCGCATCGGTCCGCCCTCGATCACGTCGTCGGCCAGGTGGTGGTAGTGCGCGTCGGCGGCGTAGGTGAGGTTCGGCAGGACGGCGCCGAGGTGCAGCATGGTGGCGAGCTGGATGCCCAGTTCCCCGGAGGAGTGCACGGCGACCCCGATCTGGAACGTCTCGCAGACCCCGGCGGCCTTCACGCAGGCGCGGATGCCGCCCCAGAAGGTGGTGTCGAGCAGCACGACGTCCGCGCCGCGGCGCAGGACGTTGGCGGCGAGCTGCTCGAAGTTGACCACGACGGTGTTGGTGGCGAGCGGCACGCCGACCCGCTCGCGGACGAGCCGGAGCCCCTCCAGGCCGAGGACGGGGTCTTCGAGGTAGTCGTTGTCGAGGTCCTCGATCGCCTTCCCGAACCGCAGGCCCTCCTCCAGGCTGAGCACCGAGTTCGGGTCGTAGCGCAGGCGGTCGCCCGGGAACGCCTTCGCGAGCGCCCGGTAGCACTCCAGCTCGTGGCCGGGCGGGAAGACGCCGCCCTTCAGCTTGTGGACGGTGAACCCGTGCTCGGCCTTGAGGGCACGGGCGTGCTCGACGAGCTGGTCCGGGGTGCGGATCTCCGGGGACCCGCCGGCGCCCGGGTAGCGGTAGAACAGGTAGGACGCGAACGGGACCGAGTCGCGGACGCGGCCGCCGAGCAGGTCGTACACGGGCACGCCGAGGTGCTGGCCGACGAGGTCCAGGCAGGCGAACTCGATCGCGGCGAGGATCTGGGTGCGGTTGTTGTACAGGCTCGCCGTCGGGTTGGCGATCTTGAAGCGGAGCGCCTCCAGCTCGAACGGGTCGTGCCCCGCCAGGTGCGGCGCTATCGCCTGGAACGCGGCCTCCGCGCTCTCGCCGCCGCCGCCCATCTCGCCGAGGCCGACCAGCCCGTTGTCGGCCTCGACCTCCACGATCGTGCGGACGAACCGGCCCCAGTGGGCGCCGTTGCTGTGCAGGAGCGGCGCCTCCAGCGGCACCGTCACCGTGGTGGCGCGGATTCCTGTGATCTTCATGTGCGGTCGTCCCCGATCTGCGCTCAGCGCCGAACGGTGACGGTGGCGACGCCGCAGGCCGGCAGCCGGACCGTCATCGTGCCGTCCCGGACGGGGAGCTCCGCCGGGTCACGCTCCAGGAGGCCGCTGAGCCGCGCGCTCGTCGCGCCGGGCACGCGCAGTCCCGTCTCCACCGGGTCCGCCGCGAGCGACTGGAGCCGGATGGCGAGGCCCTCGCCGTCCCGGGCGCGGCCGACGGAGGTGACGAGCACGTCCGGGTCGTCGACCTCCAGGAACGCGCCGGAGGCGGCGGCCTCCGCCGCGCCCGTCGCGAGGGTGGCGACGAACGGGTCGGTGACGCCCGCGGCGGTGCGGGCGCCCAGCCGGCGCCCGGACCCGGCCGCGCCGGAGGCGAACGCGTAGCGGAAGGTCGTCTCGCCCTGCTGCTGGGACGGGAAGTTGGTGTCCCAGATGTTGTTCAGCGCCCACGAGTAGACGGTGCCGTCCTCCTCGTCCAGCGTCGGCGGGAACGGCGCGTACGGCATGTGGATCGAGCCGAACTGGACGAGCGGCGCCTCCAGCGTCGCCCACGCCACGGTCAGCTCGGGGTCCTCGAACGCGACCCAGTGCCGGATCGGGCGCATGTGCTCGGCCGATCCGGGGACGCTCGGCACGCCGGTGCCGCCGACGCCGCCGGTCAGCTCCCAGGCGGCGGGCGGGCCGTCCACGGCGAACGGGAACGCGAAGAACACCGCCTCCTTGGCCGCCGTGGGCTGCTTGCCGAGCTGGTAGCGGACGTCCACGCGCGGGACCCCGGCGTACAGGTCGATGGTCGTGCGCAGCCAGTCGACGCCCTTGCCGTGCAGCTCCACGACGAGCCGCTCGCCCGCCGGGGTGCGCTCGCACCGGGCGACGGTGGCGTGGGCGGCCACGGCGCGGTCGCCGAGCATCGTCTTGTCGTGGACGAGCATGTGCCCGGACATGTGGTTGAAGTGCGGCGCGGTCGCGTACCGGTCGTAGATGTACTGGCCGAACCCGGCGACCGCCTCGGCGTTCACCAGCTCCCGGCCGAGGGTCTTGTCGAAGACCGAGGCGAGGTGCCCCTCCTTGAGGTCGTAGACGACGCGGTAGTACTCGTTCTCGATCGTCCCGTCCGCGCCGAGGTCGGCGGGCTCGGGCGAGGCGGCGCCCGGCTCGGCGCGGACGACGTCGAGGCGGACGTGGCCGTGCCCGGGGACGTCGGCCAGCACCGCCTCCAGGTGGCGGCCGATCGGGCGGGTGGGCCACTCCTCCGGGTCCACCTCCTCCTCGCGGTGCGGGACGGGCTCGCCGGTGCGGGCGTCCACGAGCGAGACCGGGACGTCCACCGCGACGACGTCGCGGGGCAGGAACGCGCGCGCCACGTCGGTGCGGGCGGCCGAGCCGGGGTTGACGACGAGGAACGAGGCGAGCGCGCCGGACGCGGGGCCGAACGTCGCGCCGAGCCGCCCGGCGCCCGCCTGGAGCAGGTCGAGCGCGTCGTCGTGCGCCTGGTAGCCGACCTGGGACTTGCGGGTCCACTGCAGGCCGCCGGAGTCGCCGCCCTCCTCCGCGTCCTCCCAGGGGTTGGCTGCGCCCCAGGTGTGCTCGTCGAACAGCGCCGCCCGGTCGTACGCCTCGTCGATCGCGGCGGGCGCGGCCGTCCGGTCGCCGCTGCGCTCGTCCGCGAGCGCGTGCAGCGTCTCGGCGGACCGCAGGACGTTCTGCGCGCGGCGGACATACCCCAGGGGGCGGGCGCCGGAGCCGAGGCCGTCGGCCCACCAGTCCGTCCAGTCGCCCTCGTGGGTCTGGAGCCGGTCGCCGTGGTGCTCCTCGACGTACTCGAAGAAGTCGGCGTTGGTGGCCATCCGCAGCCGCGGGTACGCCCACGTCTCGTTCCAGCGGTGGGCGATGTCGGCGGGGACGATGGACGGCCCGGCGTTGTCGGCGTGCGCGCCCTGCACGCGCAGGTGGACGGCGTCCAGGATGTCGGGGTCCTTGGCCGCGCCGACCTGGCCGGGCGCGGCGTACCAGCCGAACGTCCCGGGCCCGTACGGGTAGGGGCGGTCGGCGAGGGAGCCGAGGTAGCGCGGCAGCAGGTCCTCGGCGAGGTCGTAGCCGTCGACGAGGCCGACGGTGTTGCCCTCCATGTAGGCCATGCCGTGCGGGGTGTCGGTGAACCACACGATCAGTTCGCCGCCGCCCGGCGACCGCCACCGGAACGGGCGGCCGAGCCGGTCGCCGCCCGTGATGTACGGGACGGACCGCCCGGCCCAGTTGTGCGCGGCCGCCAGGTAGCGGACGCCCGCCGCGTTCAGCGCGTCCACCGTCCCGACGACGGCGCCCGGGATGTCGGTGTGCATGGCCGAGCGGACCTCGATGCCGTGGTCTCGCCGCAGGTCCGCGACGAAGCGGAGCTGGCGGTACAGCTCCTCCGTCGAGCACGCCTCCGTGTGCAGCTGCATCGGGAACGCGGTCACCTCGATGTTGCCCGCCCGGACCCGCTCGGCGAACTCGGCGACCTGGTCCTCGGGGCGGGTCGCCAGCCAGCGCAGCGCGGGCAGCGACGACTCCACCGACCAGCGGAACCGCGCGTCGTCCGGGCGCCCGTCGGTCTCGCGCGCCAGGCGCAGCGCCGCGTCCAGGTAGTCCAGATGGTGGCGGAGCACCGTGCCCTGCGTGTCGGTGTAGCCGATGTCCAGGTGCGAGTGGTGGACGACGAAGACGCTCCACTTGCGCTGCGGCGTGAGGTCGAGCGGCGCGGCCCCGACGAGACCGTCCGCGTCGCGCACCTCCAGGGTGACGCGGCGGGCGGCCTCCACCTCCGGGACGAGCAGCGTGACGGCCGCGCCCCCGTCCCCGGCGGCACCGTCGACCGTCGCGCTCGCGAGCACGTCCGCCCCGTCCTTCAGGGCCACCTCCGCCCCGCGTCCCCCGGACAGGGTCAGCCGGACGGCCTGCCGGAGCGCTCCGGCCCCGTCCCGTCTGAACAGCGGCAGCACCGCGGCGCGGACCGTCAGCCCGCGGACCGCGAGCACTTCGGTGGAGGTGTCGCGGCGCAGCGCGTCGCGGATCCCGTCGTAGTCGGGCGAGCCAAGGCTCGCCTGCAGCAGGCGACTCGTCATCGTTTCGCCGTCTATCCCTTCGTACGGTTTCTCAGAACTGCGCCAGCGTGAGCCCGCGCGTGAAGAGCCGCTGTGTCGCCAGGAACAGCACGACCGTCGGCAGCGACACCACGAGCCCGGCGGCCAGCGCGATCGGCACCGGGGTCCCGGCGTACACGTCGGTGGTGAGGGCCGACAGCTCGGCCCACACCGGCCGGACGGTCTCGGACTGCGAGAGCGTCAGGCCGAACAGCAGGTCGTTCCAGACGTAGGTGAACTCCAGGATGAACACGGCGGCCAGCGCCGCCGAGGACAGCGGCAGGTAGATCCGCCAGAAGATGCGGAAGGTGGACGCGCCGTCCAGCCGCGCCGCCTCGAAGATCGACACGGCGACGCTCCCGAAGAAGTTCCGCATCACCAGCGCCGCGAGCGGCACGCTGGTGGCGGTGTAGATCAGCACGAGCCCGACGTGGTCGTCGTACAGCGACACCTTGCTGTAGCCGACGAACAGCGGCACGAGCAGCATCTGGAACGGCACGATGGTGCCCGCGAAGATCACCACGAACCAGGCGAAGCCGTGCTTGAGCCGCAGCACCACGATCGCGTACCCGGCGAGCGCGCCCAGCAGCACCGCGAGCGCCGGGGAGACGACGCTGTAGCCCAGGGTGCTCAGCAGCGTGTCGCCGACGCTCGTGCGGCTCCACGCCTCGGAGATGTTGTCGAACAGCCCCATCGAGGACGGCGGCTTCACCGCGTCGGACGGGTCGTAGTCGTCCGCGGGGCGCACCGCGTTCGCCACGATCAGGTACGTGGGGAACAGCCACACCAGCCCGAGCACGACCAGCAGGCCCCGGCGCGCCGCGCCCCCGACGCCCATCCCGCGGCGCGTCCCGCCACCGCTCTCCTGTGCGCTCATCGGGTCTCCTCCCTGCCGACCTGGCGGCGCAGGTAGACGTATGAAGCCAGGCCCGTGATGGTGGTGAGCAGCACCGCGACCGCCGACCCGTACCCGTACTCGTCGGCGACGAACACGTCGCGGTACATGGTCACGGCGAGCGTCTCGGACGACCGTCCGGGCCCGCCCTGGGTCATCACCCAGACGATGTCGAAGCTCTTGAGCCCCGCCACCAGCGCCAGCCCGAACACGACCGTGGTGATCGGGCGCATCAGCGGCCACAGGACGTGCCGGAACAGCCGCCACCCGGACGCGCCGTCGATGCGCGCGGCCTCGATCGGCGCCTTCGGGATGGACTGGAGGCCGACGACGAACAGCAGCATGTTGACGCCGAGCTGCTGCCACGTCCACACCACGATCATCGCGATCGTGTTGCGGGGGCCGTCCTGAAGGAAGGCGGTGTCGCCGCCGGGCATCCCGAGGAAGGTCAGGATCTGGTTGGCCATGCCGTCCGGTTGCAGGATGAAGCCCCAGATCACGCCGAGGCCCGCGCCCGACATGGCGTAGGGCAGCAGGAACGGCAGCCGGAACCACGCGCCCCGCTTGAGGTCGTAGGACAGCACGGCGACGATCAGCCCGAGCCCCACGGGCAGGACGACGGTCCCGACGACCCACAGCAGCGTGTTGCGGATCGAGGTGAGCAGCGCGTCGTCCTCGAACAGGCGCCGGTAGTTGTCCAGCCCGGTGAACTCGGGCGACGCGAGCCCGTCGTAGGTGGTCATGCTCAGGTACGCCGTCCACAGGAACGGCAGGTAGAGCAGGACGGCGACGAACAGGACGGCCGGTGAGACGTAGGCGTGCCGGAACCGGCCGTGCAGGGCGAAGCCCTTCCCCGGACGGTCCCCGCGCCGGGTGCCGCGCCGGGTGCCGCCGCGTCCCGCCGGACCGTCACCGCGCACGCCCGCCGGCTTCGGGCGGGCCGCGGTGGCCTTGTGCGTGCTCATCGCGGGCTCAGCTTCCGGCCTTGTGCGTCTTCCAGTACTCCTCGTTCACCTTCTGAATGCTCTGGAGCACCTTCATGTACGTGTCGGGCTTGTTGAGGAACTTGTCGAACCCGCTCAGCGCCTCGGTCAGCACCGGCGCGGGCGCGGCCTCGAAGTAGCGCAGGACGAGCCGGTTCTTGTCGGACGCCGCCTGCTTGCTGACCTTGTCCAGCTCCGGGTCGGCGACCTTCACCTTCGGGTCGCTCGACACGTCGCCGCGCATGTTCGCCCACTTCTCCTGGGCGCCCGGCGTGATCCACCACTTGAGGTACTTCATGCTGGCCTCCTTGTCGGGGGCCTTGCGCAGCGAGCACAGCGGCCCGCTCTCGAACACGAGCGAGGTCTTCGGCAGCGACGGCTCGACGTTCGGGATGAAGAAGAAGCCGTAGTCCTCGCCCTGCTTGAGCCCGCGCTGGGTCATGCTGGTGTTGAACCACGTCCCGCTGATGACCATGGCGGCGTCGCCGGACTTGAAGTGGTCGGCGGGGTCGGCCTTGTCGCCGGGGTTGCTGAACCACCCGGAGTCGATCATCGACTTCCAGCGCTCCATCGCCTTCACCACGCCCGGGTCGGTGTAGGACGCCTGGCCGGTGGACAGCCGCTCGTACAGGTCGGGGTCGGAGCCCGCGAGCAGCTGCTCGAACCACGCGAAGGAGAACAGCGAGGTCGGCGTGGTGTGGTTGAAGGGCACCTGCCCCTTCGCCTTCAGCGTCCGGGCGAGGGTGTCCAGCTCGGCCCACGTCGTCGGCGGCTTCAGCCCGTACTTCGCGAAGATCTTCTTGTTGTAGAACATGCCCCAGTAGCCGGTCTGCAGCGGGACGCAGTACTGCTTGCCGCCCACGGTGTAGTACTTCTGCAGGTCGGCCGACAGGTCGCCGCTCTTGATCGCGTCCTGCCAGAGCTGAGAGGTGTCGGCCACCTGGTTCTGCTTGACGATCTCCTGGAGCCGCCCGCCGGTCGTCCAGGTGAACAGGTCGGGCTTGACCTTGGTGCGGAACGAGGTCTTGATGAACGCGGTGTACGTCGGCTCGTCGGTGTAGCCCACCGGCTTCATGCCGAGCCCGGTCTGCTCCTTGCCCAGCGTGCCCATCTGCTCGAAGAAGGGCTTCCAGGCGCCCTTGTCGTTGTAGAGCTTGAGCTCGGACGTCTTCGCGCCGGAGTCGCCGCCGGACCCGCAGCCGGTGGCGATCAGCAGCGCGCCCAGGGTGAGTGCGGTCACCCGCAGTCGCTTCGACGACAGCATGGTGGGCCTCCTTCGTCGGGCGGGTGCCCAATCGGGGTGGGTCGGGAGGGGTGGGTCGGTCGCGCGCGGTCGCCTCAGGTGAGCCGCTGCTCTATCACGTGCCTGACGTCGGCGAGATGGGCGCGCATCAGCTCGGCCGCCGCCTGCGCGTCGCCGCGCTCGATGGCGCCGAGGATCGCCCGGTGCTCCTCGTAGTCGCGGGTGCGGTCGTCGAAGATGCGCTGTATCTCGCGCTGCTCGGACGCGTGCACCGACAGCAGCGAGTCGATGACCTCGCAGAGGACGGAGTTGCCCGCGACCTCCGCGGCGGCCCGGTGGAAGGCCATGTTGGCCTCGTGCAGCCGCGCGTCGTCGCCGGTGAGGTTCTCGGACGCCTCGTCCAGGACGGCGCGGAGCCGTTCGAGGTCGCCTGCCTCGGACCGGCGCGCCGCCTGCGCGGCCAGCGGCGGCTCGATCAGCAGCCGGGCGTCCAGGAGGTGCAGCAGCCGGTCCCGGTCCAGGGTGCGGACGTTGGGGTTCGGGATGACCACGCGTTCGAGGTCGGCGCCCACGTAGATGCCGGAGCCGTGCCGCAGCTGGATGGCGCCGGTGGCCTCCAGGCGGCGCAGCGCCTCGCGCAGCGTCGGGGTGGTGACCGCGAACCGCTGCGAGAGCTCCCGCGCCGACGGCAGCCGGTCGCCGGGGCCCAGGCCGCCCGACCTGATCAGCTCCAGCATCCGCTCGGTCAGAGCGTCCGCCAGGCTGGGACGGGCTACATCCTGTGACATCGCACCTCGCTCAAAAGAAGTAAAGTCATCTAATCACTTAGCCGCTGCACTGTCCAGCGCCCTCCGTGTTTCCCAATGCCCTCCGGAGGGCGCCCCGCTGCTCGGCGAACGCGCGCCGCGCGATCCCCGCGGACAGGATGCCGTCGAACCCGTGGCAGGCGCCCGGCACATGGTGCAGTTCGGTCGGGACGCCCGCGGCGATGAGCCGGTGCGCGAAGGCGAGGTCCTCGTCGCGCAGCGGGTCGATCTCGGCGGCCAGCACGTACGCGGGCGGCAGTCCGGCCAGGTCGGCGGCCCGCGCGGGCGCCGCGTACGCCGGGACGTCCTCCCGTCCGCCCAGGTAGTGCCGCCACATGTGCCGGACGTCGGTCCGGTTGAACAGCGGAGGGCCGGTGAAGGCCCGCATCGACGGGGTGTCCATGCGGTCGTCCAGCACCGGGTAGAGGAGCATCTGGAACGCCAGGGGCGGCCCGTCCTCGTCCCGGGCGCGCAGCGCCACCGCGACCGCGAGGGCGCCGCCCGCGCTGCCGCCGCCGACCGCGACCCGCGCCGGGTCGCCGCCCAGCTCGGACGCGTGCGCGTGCGCCCACACCGTCGCGGCGTAGCAGTCCTCGAAGCCCGCGGGGAACGGATGCTCGGGCGCCAGCCGGTAGCCGACCGACACCACCGCGATCCCGTCCTCGGCGGCGAACTCCAGGCAGCGCCCGTGCTCGTTCTCCAGGCCGCCGGTGACGAAGCCGCCGCCGTGGAAGTACACGAGGACGGGCGCCGGCCGTCGCGCGCGCACGGGCAGGTACGTCCTCACCGGGACGGGCGGTGCGCCGGGCGCGCCGGGAACCGTCCGGTCCGCGACCTCCACGCGCGGATCGGCGGACGGCTCCACGAGCACCGACACGAGCGCGCGCATGGCCGCGCGCGCCTCGGCCGGGTCGGCCAGTCCCACATAGGGCATGCCGTCGAGGGCGGCGGCGAGTTCGGCGTCCATCGGACCTCCTGGGGTCGGAGCCGGAAGACGGGAAGACGCGCCCCCGGGCGGGAGGTCACCCGGGGGCGCGTCGTGGAGCGGCCCCGCCGTGGACGGGACGGATTCGGGCCGCTGGTCAGGGCCGGCGCGCGGTCAGCCGCTCACCGGCACGTTCACGTAGCGGGCGCGGTAGATGGTGACGTCCCGGTAGTTGTCGTTCGCCGGCCCGGAGGTCCGGTCGAGGCTGTTGACGTTGTAGGAGATCACCAGGTTGCCCGAGGACGACAGCGCGGCGTGCTGGTGCGCGTTGTAGGTGTACACGTCGGGGTCGCAGTAGGAGCCGAACGCGCCGGTCTCGGGCGTCCGGTAGACGGTCTGCTCGCCGGTGAACGGGCCCGCCGCCGAGCACGACAGCAGGACGTCGATCTCCGCCCCGAACGCGATCTTGGTGTCCTGGTTGACCATGACGATGTGCGAGCCGCGCCTGCTCACGCTGAACTCGTTCGACACCCCGCTCAGCAGCCGCGCCGAGGCCGACTCCGCCGGCGACCAGCCGCCCGAGGTCCGGTAGCTCCACGTCCCGCGAAGGTCGCCGCCCTTCACCCGCGCGACGTGCAGGTACTTGGTATTCACCTTGGTGGCGGGGTCGGTGTAGTCCTCGGTGCCATAGACGTAGGTGTAGCCGCCGTCCCTGAGGACCGCCGAACCCCACTGGATCCCGGCGGACGAGGGCATCGCCTGCACCCGTACAGGCGTGGACAGGTTCCGCGTGGAGAAGCGCGCGAGGACGTTGCCCTTGAACTTCATGTCCCACGGGTCGCCGTTGTCGGGATCCGGGTCGTAGTACTCGCGGTAGAGCTGCTGGACCTCCGCGCCGCTCTGGGTGAGGTCGCCCGCCCAGTACCAGTCGGCGCGCCGCGGGGGCGGCATGACCGCCTTGGGGTCGGCCGCCGTCCCGCCGTGGACGGTGGTGAGCGCGCCGCCCTTCCCCTGCACGACGAACGAGTTGTTGATGAACGGCGTCGTCCCGCCCTCCTCGACCACGACCGGACGGGAGCCGTCCGTGTTGACCTTGCCGAGGAAGGTGTCGGAGAAGGCGTAGACGATGCGTCCGTCCGACAGCTTCAGCGAGTACGTCGTGTCGGCGCCGGTCCAGTCGTCGAGCAGGGTGTTGCTGTTGCCGTACGCGGTGAACTTGCTGTTCTGCGCGGTGTTCTGGGCGGCCGTGCCGAACGTGGGGGCGGGCTTGCCGGAGCAGACCGGCCCGGCGCCAGGCTTGGGGCCGTGCCCATGGCCATGCCCATCGGCGGCCGCAGGACCGGCCGATGTGGCCACCAACCCGGCCGTCACCAGGACGGACGCGACGAACGAGCGGCGTGAGAGGGGACGTGAGGGGACGGGATTCTGCATGGAAACCTCCGCAGGGACCGGTCAGTGAGAAGGATCGGGAAGGGCCGCAGGATTGCGGGCCAGCAGGCCGCCGTCCACGCGATGTTCGGCGCCGGTGATGAAGGACGAGCGGGGTCCGGCGAGGAAGGCCACAACCTCGGCGACCTCCTCCGCGCGCGCGACGCGTCCGAGGGGATGGGCCCGGCCCCACTCCGCCACCTGCGCGTCCTGCGTCGTCTCGCCGCGGAACAGGTCGGCGGCCCAGCGCAGCATCGGCGTGTCGACCGACCCGGGGCACACCGCGTTCGCCCGGATGCCGTCCTCGGCGTGGTCGAGCGCCATCGACCGCGTCAGCGCGTTGATCGCGGCCTTGCTCGCGCTGTAGGCGGCCACCCGCGCCTGCGACACGAACGCCTGCACCGACGACACCGTGACGATCGCCCCGCCGCCGCGGCGCCGCATTTCCGGGACGGCCGCGCGGCAGACGAGGAAGACGCCCTTGAGGTTGACGTCGAGCACTTCGTCCCACAGTTCCTCGGAGGTGTCCTCGACCGTGCCGTAGCGCTGGACGCCCGCGCACGTCACGACCACGTCCAGGCCCCCGTAGCGGGACACGGCCGTCCCGACGAGAGCGCTCGTCTGCGCGGCGTCGGTCACGTCCGCGACGACGCCGGCCGCCTCCAGGCCGGCCGCGCCGAGCTCCTCCTCCGCCCGCCGGACGCCGTCCTCCTCGACGCCGCAGAACACCACGGCCGCGCCGTCTCCGGCGAGCCGTTCCACCACGGCCCGGCCGATCCCCAGCGACCCGCCGGTGACCAAGGCGATCTTGCCCTCGAACTCGCTCACGTGTTGTCCCCCTCGATCATCCCGCTGCCCC
>NZ_SMKU01000002.1 GCF_004349215.1 Actinomadura rubrisoli
GGCATGACGGGCGCGAGGGCGATCCCGACGGCGGTGGCGCTGCCGGCGAGGGGCTGGGTGAGCGCGCCCAGGAGCGGTAGGGGGGACAGCGCGGTCCAGCGGCGCCAGATGTCTCGGAGACGGCGGCGGGTGCCCGGATGCGAGCCGGGCCGGCACAGGTGGACGCGTTCACTGTCACGGATGTAGGTGATTGCGGCGATCTCACGGGGGAGCTCGGGATGGATGCCGGTGTGATATTCGGCGGCGAGGGCCGCGCGGAACTCTCGCCATGACTCGGCTTCGCGTTGGTAGTCCCAGCAGCAGTCTCGCTTGGAGCGGGCGGCGAGGGTGTAGAAGACGCGGACGCCATCAAGGACGAGGCTGTGGCAGTCGCCGGGTTCGCCGTGTCGGATGGCGTTGCGGTAATCGTGGGGGAGGTTGAGTGAGGTGGCGCCCGCTTTGAAGCGGGCTAGCGCGGTGCGGGGGCGTGGCTCGCCGGTGGCGGCTGGGAGAGCGGGGGTGTCGGGGATGAGTCGGTGGGCGCCGGAGTCATCGACGTTGATGGACATGTTTGGCACACCTCGCGCGCGTCTCGTGCGTGTTGCTGGATGCGGTTGTGTGCCAAGGCCCCGTATTAGATGAGACGCGTGCGGGGTTGACTTCGTCGAGTCATTCACGTCACCGTTACGTGTTTGTTACTTAACATCCTGTCGTGGTGAGTTGTGTGCACGACAAGAACGCCAACAGTGAGTCGTAAGGACCGGTCAGCTCACCTTGCCGCGTCCCTTGCGAAGCCTCCGGTTGACGATGCCGTCGACCTCGCTCTTGAGCGCCAACAGGGCATCGATGTCATCCAGTTGATCGCGCACCAGGTAGTTCAAGAAGATCATCATGCGGCGCTCGTCTGTCGTAGTACCTGGGGTGCGCCATACGTACTGCTCCCACAGCGGCCTGGAGCCGATGTCGGACGGCACATCGGGGTCATCGGGTGGTGCGGGAACGAGGGGGCCGAGGCGCGCTGAGGGAGCGATCTCCTTGGCAGTGGCGACGCCGGCGTGGACGAGCATGTCGCCGAGCGAGTAGCCGAACACCTCGCCTATCGCGCGTAGCGCCTTGATCTCGGGGACGCGGTCGTCGATCAGGATGCGGGAGATGACAGAGGGGCTGATGCCGGTCTGTTTGGCTAGGCGGGTGCGGCCGCCGGCGCGTGACCCATCGACTTCGTAGCCGCGTAGTTCCATCTCGCGGCGTAGCCACACACCGAACCTTTTGTCCTCTTCGGTGCCCACGGGCAAGAACTGTATCCCCTCGCGACAGCTAAGTCACGTGCTTGCCGCACAGCAACTAGCAGGTCAGGGGACGGACGCTCAGAAACTCCAAGATCACCGCGTTGACTCGAAAGAAGATTCGACAGCCACATCCACTGTAATCGCTTTGTCCAACCCCTTGCATGCCGAGCAGCAAGCAAGTTAGCGTGCTGCGTGTGCAGCAAATAGAGCCGCGAGTGCAGCTCCGCCACAACCAGTACGACAAGTACTGCGCGCTGGCCGAACTCACCACGCAGGCGCAACAGGGCGAGGCGTTCGGGCAGTCGGAGGCATACATCAGCCGTGTCCGACGTGGCCGCCGTGAGGTCAACGCCGCGTTCATCGCTGGAGTCCTGGCCGCTTTCCCCGACCTCCGCTTCGACGACATGTTCGAGGTCGTTGGCCTCCGCCCTCTCCGGAGGAGCGCATGAGCGCCATGGGTGACTCGACTGCCCCGATGGAGTCGCGGCCCTGGTACCGGCCCGGTATGTCGGCGCGGGACATCGCATGCTGGGAAGCCGCCGAGCGGTGCGCCGCCGCAGCCCCTGAGATCCGCCGCGGCGATGATGTGTGGCTGGCTTTGCGTCCGCTCGTGGGCGGCATGTGCGCCCACCCCGACGAGCAGGAGCACCGCGCCGCATAGACGACGAGCCCCGGCCGGCTGCGACCCGACCAGGGCTCCACACCAACCGACAACCCCACATCACGAGAAGGAAGGAAGTCGGCCAGCAATGCCCGAGCCTACCGGCAGTCACTGCCCCTTCTGCTCCACTCCCACGGAACTGCGTGAGGACACCCCGGGTGTCCCTGCCCGCTGGTACGAGACCGCCACGGACCGGCCGCACACGTGCCCGCCTGGCACGGGCCAGCGACCCGCCGAGATGGCCGTGGAGCCTGCGGGCGGTGCGACATGAACGTGTCCCGCGACGAGTACATCACCGGGCTGCGCGCTATCGCGGACCTGCTGGAGAAGATCCCCGAGCTTCCGCACTACGAGTACGGGCACCCCTCGTTCGCGGTCACCGGGAACGAGGAGGAGGCGTTTGCCGCGATCGGCGCCGCTGCTGACGCTCTGGCCAAGGCCGGGATCCCCTACGAGCGCTACGAGGGTCCAGGTGCCGTGGGCGTCGAGATCGCTGTCGCCGGGATGCGGTACGCGTTCTCGCGCATCGACGAGCGTCGTAGCGCCGAGGACGAGGCGCGCCGCTCGTACTGCCACAACGTCCAGGTCGAGGGCGAGGAGGCCGGTGATGCCTGAGCCGACGCCCGCCGCCGAGCGGCATACCGCTGCCACGAAACTGCGCAAACTGCTGCCAGGTGACCTGAGCGCGCCGCCGCGTCTGGTGATGACCGACGCCGAGACCATTTCTGGTATCGCGTTCTGCGGCGACCACCTCCTGCCGTTCGACGAGGAGCACCAGCACTCGGCCTGCGACAAATGCGAGGTCATCGACTGCAAGTATGCGGCGCTCGCCGAACTGGTCCTGGCGCTGCTGCTGGGACGTGAGGCGCAGGCGGTGTCGCTGGAGACGGTGGCCGCTTCTTGGCCGGTCCACGAGGCACGAACGTCCACGGCGGCGGCAGGTAGCGCCCGCCGTCACGCGCTCCGCATCGCCCGCGCGGTCAACCACTCCGTGGCTGAGGCGGTGGCGCCGTGACGATCCGGTACGAGTCCCGCCGTCACGCCGCTGCTGACCGGGTGATGGCCGTGTACGAGTGGTTGTTGGCCACCACCCGGAAGGCGGTGGCCCGTGGCTGACCCGATGACTGATCCTGCGGTGGTCGCGCGTGTCGCCGAGTTGCAGGCCGCGTTGGACAGGATGCAGGCCGCTGCGCTGGCTGCTCAGAACGAGCGGGACACTGCCCGCGCCGAGGCGGCCGCCACGGTGAAGCTGTGGACCGAGCACGTCGAGAAGGTGCACGCCAACCACCACGAAACTCAGATCCTGTTGAGCGCGGCTGAGAAGGGGCTCGCTCGGCAGACCGTGATCGCCCGGGCCGAGTACGAGCGGCGGTGTGCCGCCGAACGGCTAGCCGCTGGCCGCCAGACCGCAATCGAGCGGTTGACCGAACAGCGGGACGCAGCCAGGCGTCAGGTGCTGGAGCTTAACGCGCGCCTCCTCGACGAGACGGAGGCGGCCGATGCGTGAATCGCTTCGCGTGAAGAAGCCAGTTGCCGGGCTGACCGCGCCCGCCCGGCTGCGCCACCACCGCGCCCCGGGCCGCCACACCGGACAGGAGGTGTCGGCATGACGCCGATGACCGACAAGATGCTCGCCGAGATCCGCGAGCGCGGCTACGGCCGAGGAGACGTGCAGGTCCTGCTGGACGAGGTGGACCGGCTCCGCACGGCGTCCGCCCGCTATATCGGGCGGATCGAGGAGTTGGCCGCCGAGAGCCGGTCTGCGCGCGGAGCGGTGGAGGTGCTCACCGGCCAGCGCGACGACTTCAAGGACCAGCGCGACCGGCTCCGCGCCGAGTTGGCCGAGGTCGCCACCTGGAAGACGCGCGGCGGAATGCGCGAATTGACCGTCCTGCGCCGGGACATGGGCGCCGTGCAGGCCGAGCGGGACGCAGCGCACGACGACGCCGGAATCGCACGGGACGAGAGCGAGCGGCTCCGCGACCAGCTGGCCGAGGCGCAGCGCGTCGCGGCGACCCTGCGCGCCAGCCGCACCGAGGTCCGGACCAAGCTTAACGAGGCGCTCAAAGCGGCCGACGACGACCGGAACCGGCTCGCCGAGCACGAGCACCTGGTCCGGATGCTGCACCCGAAGATCGCACAGCCGCGACACGGCTGCTGTATACCGCCCTCGACCTGTGGCGGTCATCGTCCAGAGTGCGGCGGGGACCACGGCGGCCAGTGGGTGGCCTGGCCATGCTCCACGATTCGGGCTCTCGACGATCCGGTGATCGCCCGGAACAGGATCCGCCATCTCCACAAGGAGTTCCGCGGCCAGGACGCGGTGGAGTCCACGTGTCTGGCTGATCGTGAGCCCTGGCCCTGCCCTACCATCTGCGCCCTCGACGGGACGGAGGCGGGCCAGTGAGCGCCGCCGACGCTCTCACTGCGGGCGTGCACATCAACGAGACCCACCTGGCTTTCTACGCCCCCGACACCGCCACCTACTGGCACACCCACCGGATCCGCTGCGAGGCCAGCGGACTGCTAACCGTCCTGTCCGCCGACGCCTTCGGCGACACCGTCCTCCTCGGCCCGATGTCAACGGCCGACGCCGACGCCATGCGCGCTCACCTCCACGAGAAGGGCGCGCCCCGGACGGCCGTCACGGTGTGCGACTACGCCAAGGGGGCGGGCCGGTGAGCGCCGTGATCACCTGGGGACCGCCCATCGCCCTCGCCATCCTCGGCGTCTGGGCGCTGAAGAAGACCATCGCCGCCGGACCCCGCGTCGACCGCCTCGCAGACCCGCGTCCCCTGCCAGGCGAGCGCGTCACCCCGCCCGGCTTCACCGCCCCGCCCGCCGACGACCAGGACGGCGAGCACGACATCGAACCGCGCTGGGACGAGCGCAAGCCCGGCGTCCATGTCCGCCCCTGGAGCCCCGGGGAGGCGCCGTGACCGACGACGCCCTGTGCGCCTGCGGCTGCGGACGCCCCAAGGACCCCGAGCGCCGCGGCTGGTCACGCGCCTGCTACTTCCGCTGGTACCGCGCTGGGGCGTGCGAAGGGGAACCCCCGCCGCCCCCGCGTCGCGGCCCCGAATGGTCAGCCGCCCTGCGTGAGGACCTCCTCTGGCTCGTCCAGGGCGGTGAGTCCGTCGAGCAGGCCGCGGACCGCATCGGCGTGACGGTCGAGACCGCGGAACGGTATGTGAACCCGCCCCCGCCTAGACCCGGATGTGCCGTGCGGGATTGCAAGGAGGCGCCGACCTACCGCCGGTGGTGCGACACCCATCGGGACACGCGAGCCGTGTACGAGCAGGCACGCGCGGCAGAGATGTCTCGGCAGGCGGCGGCCTTCTACGTTGGCGTCCACTGGCGCGTGACCTACCGGTGGGAACCCGGCCAGCCCGGCATCGGCCGGCCCCGGACGCGGAGGGCCGCATGACCGCCATCCCCGACCGCCCCGCCGGGACGCGCCCGCCCGCGCGCCCGGCGGGGCCCCCGCCCGCTACCGCGCAGGACTCCGAGACCCCTGACACCTCTTCACCTGGCCGTGTTCCCCCGGCCACCGAGGGACCCGACGGAGGATCCCGATGACCGCGTTCACCCGTCAGCAAGTCGAGCAGCTACTTCGGCCGGTCAACAAGAATCGGGTCCTCCGCGACGGGAAGGGTCACTCCCACGTCTCCCAGCAGGACGTCACCGCGCATCTGATCCGGATGTTCGGGTTCGGTTCCTTCAACACCGACGTCGTCTCCGTCGAGTGCGTGTACGAGCACGAACGCGTCGACAACAAGGGCGTCGCAACTGGGCGGTGGGACTGCTGCTACCGGGCGCTGCTCCGCCTGACGATCAAGGACCAGGCCGGCAAGGAGATCTGCCACTACGAGGACGGATCCACCGCGACCGCGCAGAACCAGACCCGCGGCGACGCCCACGACCTGGCGTACAAGTCGGCTCTGTCGCTGGCGAAGAAGCGCGCCGCGATCAACCTCGGTGACCAGTTCGGGCTATCGCTTTACAACAAGGGCCAGCTCGCCGCCCTCGTCCGAGGCACGCTCATCCTGCCGGAGGGGGAGCCGTCCGAGGGCGACGTTCAGGACGGCGTCCCGCAGCAGGTTTCGCTCGGCAACGACGAGGTCGACCGTGACCTCAACGGCGATGCTCCAACTGCGTCCGCCGAGACGGACCCCGGCTGGCTCGCGGCCATCGAGAGCCGCATCACCAGAGCGACCGACCTCGGCGACCTGGAAACGCTTGCTAACGAAGTCGAGAACAAGCGGGCCGCTGGGCAGTGCGACCAAGCCCAGTACGACCGCCTGTACGCGATCGGGAACCGGCGGCACGCCGAACTGGCGGGGGCGGCTGCCTGATGCTTCCTGCCGTCATCGCTCAGCAACTCGGCCAACTCGGTGTCGATCTCGACCAAGCCGTTCGCCGGCTCGGTGAGCTCGAACAGACCGCCATCGAGGCCGAGGCCGCCTACAAGGTCAAGTTCTCGCAGGTCTTTCGTGGCGCGTCGGGCTCGGTGGAGGACCGCAAGCAGCAGGCCGTCGCCGAGTGCGACGCCGAGTGGCGGAATTGGTCGCTGGCCGCATCGGCGGTGCATGTCCAGAAGGAACACATGAAGGCGTTGCACGCCCGCATCGACGTGGGCCGTTCGTTGGCTTCCACGGCCCGCGCGGAGGCAAGCCTCGCCGGATCGGGGATCACACCATGACCGACATCTCGGCCCGCGAAGCGCGCCTCGCGTACGCGCTGCTGAAGCTCCAGCAGCGTCGCCTGTCCGCCGCGCTGAAGACGTTCGAGCCGTTCATCGACCAGGAACCAGGCGACAAGAACACCGCACGGCTCGGCGAAGCCAAGCTCGGCAAGGTCGCCAGGACCGAACCGGTGGAGAAGCCGATGGTGTCGGATCGGGACGCGTTCACCAAGCATGTCGCGGCCGGTTGGTCGACCGAGGTGGAGCAGGTCGAGACCGTCCGCCCGGCGTTCGAGCGGAAGCTCCTCGCCGAGATAGAAGCCCGCGGCTGCGCCGTTGATGACAATGGCGAGGTCGTCCCCGGGGTCCGTTTCGACGCGGCGACTCCGCAGCAGCGGTTCTACCCCGAGGACGGCGCCGAAGACCTCCTCGCCGTGATCGACCTCGACGACCTCCCTGAGGTCGAGGGCTTGGACTGGCGTGAGCTGCTGCCGATCCGCGCCGATGGCGGTGGGTCGTGAAGCGGGGCGGGCGCCTGGAGCGCCGTACCCAGCTCACGTCCACGATGAGGCTCGAGCGGCGTGCGCCCCTCACCTCAACGATCAGGCTGGCCCGTGTCACGCCGTTGCAGCCGGTCAGCGTGAAGCGCCGCGCAGAGAATCGTGAGCGCCACAAGGTCGTGCACGCCACGTTCGGCGACGCCCCGCTGTGTAGGGCACCTGGCTGCGGACGGCTCGCCGACGACATCCACGAACCGCTTACTCGCGGCCGTGGGGGATCGGTCACCGATCCGTCGAACATGGTGCCGCTGTGCCGCACATGCCATGGCCTCGTCCAGCTCGGCCCGCCTTGGGCCTACGAGTTCGGCTTGATGGCTCATTCGTGGGATGGCGGCGATGCCGCGTGAACGCCTGCTCCCCAGCCCCTGCCGCAGTCCCTGCCGCGCCTCCCGCCGAAGCAAAGGAAGAGGAGACACCAGTGCTGAACGGACTCGCGACCACGGACCTGCCGCTGCTGGTCGACGCACCGGCACGGACGCTGCAGCCGGGCGAGAAGATCTGTCGCCACCCCGACGACGGCTCGGAGGTGGACTGGCGTGTCGTCGGCCACCACCCCGGCGAGGACGGTGCGGTCGTTGTGGAGTATCACCTCCCGGATGACGCGCCCGGCGCGGACCCGCGCACGTGGACCGTCACCGACCCCGACGACGAGGACCACTGGTTGACGGTCGAGGTCGGGCAGGTGACCCGATGAGCGGTCGGCACGCAGTCCAGCCCAGTCGGGGCCCGTCGCTTCCGGTGAGGTCGGTCCGGTTCGTCTACGGATGCGTCGCCGCAACTGGCGGCTGGTACACCTCCACGGTCGCCGGGCTCGTCGGCGGGCTGTTCGACCGGTTCTCCCGGACCGATGTGGCCGAGTATTGCGCGGAGGTCGAGGAGACCCCAGCCGAGCCGATCCGGGTGCCGCATCCGGTGCTGCTCGCCGCGGCCGGGCACCGGGTTTCCGCCGAGTCGGCCCCTGCGCCGGCGCCGCTCTCCCCGCACGCTGCCCTGCGCCGCCTGCACGGCGAACAACCGGACCTGCCGGGCGGGCACCTCCGCTGGTCGTTCCCCGGCGACGGCATCCATGGCGAGGTGTACGCCCTGGACGGCAGCGAGGCCGAGCATTGCGCGATCGTCGGGCAGTACGCCGCGGCGCTCGGCGCGCCCGTCGACACCCGCGACGACAACCCCGCGGGCCGCGTCCTCGTCGCGACCGCCGGAAACCTTCACGGCTTCTGGGTCCTGGTGACCACGACCCTGTACACCGCGGTCCCGGAGCTGATCCGCGCCGAGACCGAACGGGACCCGTCGCTGGCGGACGAGACCCAGACCACGGGCGCGATTCCTCCGGAGGTCCTCCGCGAGGTGATGTCGGCGTGAGCGTCCGCATCCCCGCCCGGGTGAACCGGCTCCTCGACTCCGTGTCCCGGCACCGGCTGCCCGCCGCTGGCGCGGTAGCCGCTACCGCTGGTATCGCGGCAGCAGCGTCGCAGTCGGCTCCGGCTGGCGCCGTGGTAGCCGCAGCGACGTCGGGGGCCGGGTTCCTCACCGTAATCGTGGTTGAACGGCGACGGCTCCGCGAGGCCCTCAAGCAGGTCCACTACGACAAGGGCGCACTTGAGGCTGAGCTCGCCGAGCGGCGTATGGGTGACCCGTCCGCGCCGACCACTGAGCTCCGCACGATCGGTGAGGGCGGTGAGCCGGTGTGAGAGACCGAGACACCGACCGGACCGACATCATCCCTGGCCTGCGGACACACCAGACCCGGGAGCTGGACATGCCGCTACCGGAGCCTTCGCCGTCTGGCAGGCACCGCAGTGGCCGCCGCAGCTTCACGCGGGTGCAGTGGGTCGCGTTGATCAGCGCCCCGGTCGTCCCGATGGCCGCAGCTGCGGGCTGGATCCTGGGCGGCTCTACCGGCTCTCGTCCACCAACGGTCGCGCCGCCGTCGTCCACGGAGGCCACACGGCCCAGTGCCGTAGCGCCTGAACCATCACGGTCTGCACCAGCGCGGAGCATCGACCGGCCCCGTCCCCGCAGGACGAAACCCCCTGCGGCTGCGCCGCCCCCGCCGAAGGCACCGCGTCCGGCAACGCCGTCCCGGTCGACCGGACCCTCCGAAAACCCGTCACCTTCCCCGACCGGGACGACGCCGTCCCCGTCCCCGAGCCCTTCCGGCTCGCACCCGATCACCCCACCAGCGACCGTGAAACAGAGAGGCGACTGGGATGTCCGATGATCAGCAGCTCGGCCGGAGCCTGATGCAGGCCGTGGGGTCGGCGTCTGTGGCCGTCACGATGATCGACAACGCCGCCGGCGGTGACCCGTGGAAGGTCCTCGTCGAGGTCCGTACCGCACTGGTACGCGGCTTCAACGGCCGCCCGCTCGTTCGACCCCAAACGTGCCCGCGTGGCGTGCACCGCGACTGGTGGGCGGACGCCGAGGACCTGGTCTGCCCGTGGTGCCGCATCGCCGCCCTCGAAGGCAACCCCGCTGCGGCGGCCGACGAGACGGACGCGGCATGACCAGCGCTCAGACCGTCAAACTCAGCGAGAGTCTCCTGCGGATCGTCCCGGTCCGCTTCCAGGACGCCTGTGGATTCGTGGAGATGTGGCATCGCCATCACGCGCCACCGGTCGGCTGCAAGTTCTGCCTCGGCGTGGCAGACGATGCCGACGTCCTGCGAGGGGTCGCGATCGTCGGTCGTCCTGTCGCCCGGATGTTCGACAACGGGCTCACTCTCGAAGTCACTCGGACTGCGACGGATGGCACGGCGAACGCCAACTCGATGCTCTATGGCTCGGCATGGCGGGCGGCAAAGGCGCTCGGCTACCGACGCCTGGTCACCTACACCCAGCAGGGTGAGGCTGGCACGAGCCTGCATGCCGCTGGATGGCGAGTCCTTGCCGAGCGGCGATCACGCCCCGGCTGGACGTGTCCCTCTCGCCCGCGTACGCCGAAAGGCACTGAAGGCATCCCGCGGACATTGTGGGAGGCGTCGTGACCGGCCGCACTGAGCAGCCCCGCCCGCCGCGTATCACCGGCTCCGCGGCGGGCGGGGCCACCAGCGCCGGGCAGGCGGGTGGGCGGGCCCCCGAGCGTCCCCTGCCTGCCCGGCCCGAAGCCTTCCTCCTCTGCCTGTGCGGGCATCTCGGACTGCTGCACAACATTGCGACCGACAAGAAGATCCGCACCGCCTGCTCGGTCCACACCGGTACCGCATGTACGCCCTGCGGATGCCGCAAGTTCGCCCCTCAACCTTCCACTCCAGGAGATCCCTCATGACTGATCACGGGCGGCGGCCCGTCACCACAACGGCCGAGGAGCGTGCGTCGTGATCACTGAGGCTGTCATCCGGGTCATCCTCCACTGCTCCCGCTGCAACACCCCGTTCGTCGACGACGACGTGGCGCCTGGCGCCCCGATCCTGTGGGCCCCGACCGAGCTCGTCGAGGTGTTCCCATCCGACATGAACGAGTGGGACGACGTGCAGGGCTGGATGCGCGTTGGCGCCCGGGTCCTGTGCCCCGGCTGTTGGCGCTCGGACCGCGAGGACGCTCTCCCCACTGAGATCACGGCGCTGCCTGCGGTGGACGCGGCGAACGTGGTCCGGGAGCAGACCGGCTACACGTCGGTGGAGGCGCTCGAGCGGGTGTTCTACAACGTCCGCAAGCGGCCTGGGCTGGACGACGGGTGGCGGCCCGTCACCGGGACGGCCGGTACCTCATGAACCGCCCTGTCCCCATGGCGAGGGACCAACTACTCGCGGTCATCGACGACATCCGCACCCGCGTCGCCAACGGCGACTCGTTCGAAGGCTCGATCGAGTACCTGATGCCCGAGAACCCGGGCGGGGGCGTCGACTTCGACGTCCGCGCCGGTTACCGGATCGGCAACTCGATGGGCCAGGGCGGCTTCCGACTCATCGCCGCACCGGAGGCCGACGACACCATCCACGCCGACACCACGGGAGGCGCGCCGTGAGTGAGTTCAGCAAGATCGAATGGACCACGCACACGTTCAACCCCTGGTGGGGCTGCGTGCGCGTGTCACCCGCATGCAGGTTCTGCTACGCCGACGGCCAGGCCCGCCGCTACGGCCACCAGGTGTGGCGCAAGCACGGCCCCCGCCGGATGCTGTCGGACGCGAACTGGGCGAAGCCCCTCAAGTGGAACCGCGGCGCCGAACGCGCCGGTATCCCCGCGAAGGTGTTCTGCGCGTCAATGGCGGACGTGTTCGAGGACCACCCGGATGTGGCCGAACCCCGCAAACGACTCTGGGACCTCATCGAGGCGACGCCGTGGCTACGGTGGCAGCTCCTCACCAAACGCCCCGAGAACGTCGCCAGCATGGCGCCCTGGGGCCGTGACTGGCCCTCCCATGTGTGGCTCGGAACGAGCGTGGAGAACCAGCGGTTCGCCGAACAGCGCATTCCCACTCTGCTCCGCATCCCTGCGGCCGTGCTGTTCCTGTCGTGTGAACCGCTCCTCGGCCCGGTGGATCTCCGCAACATCCGAGCCGGCAACGGCGCCCTGGTCGACTGCCTGTCCGGCGACGTGAAGACCGCCGACGGACGCGAGGTCTACGCCGCCGCACCGAACTCGGTGTCGTGGGTCATCTCAGGTGGAGAGAGCGGCGCCAAAGCCAGACCGACTGACGTGGCATGGGTCCGGTCACTGATCGCCCAGTGCCGCGACACGCACGCCGCACCGTTCGTGAAGCAGCTCGGTACCGCATGGGCTGCCGGCATGTTCGTCGGTGGCCGATCTGTCGCCGCTCAGGGAGACCGCAAGGGCGGCGACCCCGAGTACTGGGACGCTGACCTGCGCATCCGTGAGCTGCCGTACAACGTCGGGGTGGGTGCGTGATGGCCCGCTCCCGTGAGATGGACCCGCAGTGGGCGACCGTCCGCGCCGCACGCCAGGCCGACACCCACAAGCGCCCCATCGGCAAGCAGATCGACGCTGAACACATCCTGGTCATGCCGCCCGTGGAGGACACGGTCGAGGCCGCAGAACGGTGGGAGGCCGCAACGAAGGTCACCGACCTCGCCGCCGGGCAGCACGCCTGCGAGCTGAACCCGGCGCGCGGGGTGACGCTCTGCACCCACCCCGATCACGACCGGGACGCCGACGCCGCACGAGACGCCCTCGACGCGCTGGGCCTCCCCAGCGACCAGAGCGACACAGAAGACACCTACACGCCGCCCGCCAAGCCGAAGGCCCGACTCGGCCGGTCGGCGTCACAGCGACCCGACTGGGCCTGGCAGGACCAAGCAGCGTGCCGCGGCAAAGACCTCACCTTCTTCTTCGGCGCCCCCGGCGAACCATCCGCCGACAGGCAACTCCGGGAGTTCTACGCGACCAGGTTCTGCCGGTCGTCCTGCCCCGTCCTCGACGCCTGCCGAACGCACGCGTTCGAACGGAACGAACGGGACGGCGTTTGGGGCGGGCTCACCGAAGACCAACGCAAGGCCGCACGCCGTAACTGGCAGCGCAGGCAGCGGGGGACAGCGGCATGACCTCCTGCCCCCATCCCCTCATCCAGCAGCTGACCGCCGAACGCATCCGCCGCGGCCTGTCCCAGCGCACCGCAGCTACCCGCGCCGGCGTCTCCGCCTCCACCGTCTGCATGTGGGAGACCGGCTCTTCACCGTCCCTGACCCTCCTGGAGATTTACGCGGAGTCATTGGGCTTCCACCTCAACCTGGTTGCGGTCGCCCACGCGACACCGGGCGAGGCGACGCCATGACCGCCGCCCACGAACTCGACGCCCTCATCGACGAGGCGCTACCTGCGGCAACCGAGCTGTCGGTGTGCGTCCGCGACCGCGACGCGACCGGCGTCCACGCCGTCCTCGGTCCCGTCCTGGACACCGGCGACCGCGACCAGGTCGCGGCGCTGATCATCGCACTCGCGGTGATGATCCCCGATGACCTTCCGTTCGGGGACCTGGTCGCCTGGACACACGGCCCCCACGTCTCACAGGAGGCGTACGCCGAGATCGTCAACCTCGTCCGCCCCGGCCACAAACGCTGCTCAGCGTGCCGTGAGGTCCAGCCGCTGTCGGAGTTCCGCCGGGACCGCAGGAAACGCGACGGCCACAAGTCCCGCTGCTGCTCCTGCCTGTCCACCGCCTCCCGAAGCACGGTCGGCAGGAGAGAAGGGGCAGCCTGATGTCAAGAGTCGGCTGTCTCAGCGTTCACGATCTTTCGGACGGTCTCTCGAGACCACCCGGTGACTTCGGCGACATCTACGATCTGCCATTCGCCGGACTTCACGGCATCACGTACGGCGTCGTCAAGTCTCGCCCGAGCCTCGGTGAGGCGTGTCTCGGCGCGCTTGTGGGCGCGCATCGCCGCAATGAGGTCTCGCTGAGCCATGCGCCCAGTGTCCCACGAGACGCCAACCACACCTACATTGGCGTAGGGTTGCGCAAACTAACTTGGCATAGTTACATGCTAACTCAATGGCCGCGCTGAGCAGGCCGTAGCCCACCTATCCGCGACCTAGCAGGGGGAGCACCAGCACAGATGGCTGTCAGCAAGAAGCTCCGCTTCGAGGTCTTCCGGCGGGATGGCTTCACGTGCCGTTACTGCGGGAGGACCGCTGTGGACGGCGCTGTCCTTGAGCCGGACCACGTCGTTCCCCGCGCACGGGGAGGCAAGGACGTGGCTACCAACCTCGTCACGGCCTGCGAGTCCTGCAACTCCGGCAAGAGCGACACGCCGCTGGAGAGCCCGCCTATCGACGATGTCCCCTTCGACCTCTTCCGGCGCGCATGCAACGAGCGGGGGATCACTCCACCTGCGGGCCACCTGATGGACACGGACTCGGCGGTAGATGAGGACACCACATTCCTGGCCGGTCGGCGCAGCCTGGCCTACCAGGTGCTCGGGATGGCGAACGACTGGGACCGCCGCCACGCAGTCCAGCAAGCACTTCGAGCTGCGGCGCCGCACGAACCGACGCAGGAGGAACTTGACCTGTGCGCTGGGGTCATCGCCGCCGAGAGCGCGTTCTGTGACCTGGAACGCCTGTGCGAGATCCTCATGGGCTTCTTGCACGCGATACCGGGGGGGCGCCAGACCTGGGTGGACGCCGTCGCATTTCTGAAGGAGACCAAGGACGGACATCTTCGCCCGACGGACATCATTGAGGAAGCCGTCAACCGCATCCTGACGAGCGTCTGATGGCCTGGGCTCGCGTCGACGACGGTTTCGACGACCACCCCAAGATTCTCGGGCTCCTTGAGGAGGAGCAGGGACCAGCGGCTATCGGACTGTGGACGCTGTGCCTGACTTGGGCGCACCGCAATACGAGACGCAAGGGCAAGACCCCGGGTCTCATCCCGGTCGGCCTGCCGCGACGCTACGTCGGGCCAGCAGGCAGGGAACTCGCGAAACTGCTTGTCGCCCATGAACTGTGGGATGAGCACGACAGCGGTTGGATGATCCACGACTTTTCCGAGTACCTGCCGACCGAGGAGACCAAGGCAGCGCGTTCCGCCGCAGGAAAGAAGGGCGCGGCGAAGCGCTGGGCTGGCAAGCGCGCGTCAGATGCCAGAGCCGACGAAGCAGAAGCAAAGCAAACCGATGGCAACTTGCCATCCGATAGCCATGACGGCGCTAGCAACGACGTAGCAACCGATGGCTCGCGCGCGCCTGCGCACCGGGCTATCCCTTACGGGATAGCACCCACCCCCACCCCCGAACCCGGTGATGAACCTTCGGTTCACCACGACACGTCGGACGGCGGCGCCGCCGACGATCCCGATGACGATTCCGACGAAGACGAGGAGCAGGACGACCAGCGAGACGACGTCGAACGTGTCTGCCGGCACCTCGCCGATCGCGTCCAAGGCAATGGCTCAAAGCGCCCCCGAGTGTCCAAGACCTGGCGGCGAGAAGCCCGACTGCTGATGGACAGCGACGGGCGCACCGAAGAACAGGTTCACCGCGCGATCGACTGGTGCCAGGACAGCAAATTCTGGCGACGCAACGTGATGTCGATGCCGAAGCTGCGCGCTCAGTACGACCGCATGCGCCTCGAAGCCGAAGAGCAACGAGATCGAGCCTCGCCTGATCAGCGCGATCCCGGGCCGGGACGTTCGACCACAGATGAGCGTGTCGCCCAAGCCCAAGCGCTCAAGGAACGCCGCCGCGCTCGCGCCGAAGGGGCCAACCCTGACGGCACCCTCATCCCCCCGAACACCATCCTCGGAGAGGTGGTCTGATGACTGACGATGAGGTCGTTGACCTGCTGACCCTGATGGCGTCGTTCGACCGCCGCACCGTCGGCGACGCTGATGTCGACGCTTGGCTCATGGCCGTCGGTGATCTCCCGTTCGCCGACGCAAAGGTCGCCGTCGTAAAGCACTACCGCGAGTCGCGGGAATGGTTGATGCCAGCCGACGTGCGACGCGCTGTCCGCGCGATCCGCGAGGAGCGGATCAAGGTACGGCCTCTGCCCGCGCCAACGCCTGATGAGGCCGTCGATCCTCGGGTCTACAAACAGCGGATGGCAGACATCATCCACCGCGTCGGTAACGGCAAGATGCCGTTCCGTGCGATCACCGCTGGTGGCGGCGCAGAGCCCTCAACCGAGTACCAGGAGGCGCGGTCGCAGGAAGACCGCGACCGGGTGCTCGCTCAGACAGTGCCCTGTCCGGTCGATTGGTGCCCGGCGCTCGCGGGAGAACCGTGTCGGCCGTCGCCGACGCAGGAGCCCCTGACGACGTGGCACCCGTCGCGCCTCCAGGTCGCCCGTGGTGAAGAGCCTAGGCCGATCAACAAGCAGAGCACTGCGGGTGAGGCGTCATGACGCCCGCGGAGGTCCAGGACCTTCTGGTTGAGGTATGCCGTGTGTTTCCGCGTCAGGCCGATGAGGCGATGGATCCCGAGCAGTGGCGGAAGGGGCTCGAAGGCGTTCGGTACGCGGAGGCGCTGATCGCGGTGGCGATGTTGCGACTGTTTCGGCACAGGGTCAAGCCGAGCCATGTCCTTGACCGCGTGATCCTTACCCGGAGGAATGTCCAAGAGCCGTCCGGTGCTGCTTGGGAGGCTCGCCGAGCACGCCACAACGGCGTGGAGTACCAGGGCGGCCCGGTCTGTTGGCCGCCGGACATCTGCGTTGGGTCGTGCGCCACTTGCCCGAACGATCCGGCGGCGGTGGCCCCGTGAGCGATGTCGAGATCCAGGCGGCGGAGAACCGTGCCGCAGGTGAACTTGAGCGGCGGCTCCGCCCGATCGTGACGATCCAGGACGTGCGGGCGTTCGCTGAGCGGTTCATTGCGGACCTGCGTGCGGAGGGCTGGCGTCCGCCGCTGCGCCCGAACCCGGGCTGGAAGCAGCACGCGGCCCAGCCGGGTGCTGGCCCGAATGACGACTGGCGGGCGGCGAAGGAAGCGCTGCTCCGCGACACCCAGGGAGGCTCTGATGGCGCGTGAGCCGCATCCCCTGGTCGCCGAACTCAAATCGGTTCGTGAGGGCGCTGGGCTGTCGGTGTGGGAAGCCGCGCGCCGCGCTGGTCTGGCGACTGCGGTGGTCCGGGATTGGGAGTCGGGGCGCAGCGAGCCGACCGTGGTCGCGTTGGAGAAGTACCTGGCGGTGTTCGGGCGGCGGCTGTGGTCGGCCGGCGCCGAAGCTGAGGTGCTCCACGCGGAGGCGGTCCGCCGGCTGGAGTTGGAGACGCTGCCGGACCGACCGACACAGCCCGAGCTCCCGCCGGTGACGCCCGACCAGGCCGCGGAGAACCGGCGCGTCTTGGCGGCGGCGCTCGGGATCACCGATGACCTGCCGTTGTCGCCCGCCGCGATCGTTGAGGAGTTCAACCGGAGGGCAGCGGCATGACGGCGTTGTGGCTGGTGAAGACGCTTCCCGCTGTCGACTATCCGGAGCATGCCGGGCTGCCGGTGACGTGGAGGCCGTGGCAGCTGCCGCAGCGGTTCTCGAAGCTTGTACTCGGCTGTGAGGCGTGCGGCACGGACGGGCAGGTGTGGTCAACGACCGGGCTCGTCGGCCCACCGTCGGAGGTGCTACCGCCGCAGCGGACGTGGCGGACACCGCGCCTGTATGCGTTCCGGTGCGCGCCGTGCGGAGCGATGACGGCCTACGACTCAGGCTCGTCGGGCGCTGATTGGACTGAGATCGACCTTCAGAGCCCGGCAGCCGAGGGCGTGATCGCGTGACCGCTTTGGCTGTGGGTGTGTTCGCCGGGTTCACGGTGCAGTCGCTGGTGTTCCCGTTCTCGCTTCCTCCGACCCGTCCGCGGCCTGCAGCTGCGGTGGTGGAAGACAACGGGCCTGGGAGGCGACCGTGACCACATCGAGAGAGCTGCGCTGCACGTGGATCGCGCCGTCGGAAGACCCCGACGCCAGGCTGCTGGTGCCGGGCTGCATGGAACGGGTCCAGGACTGGGACGCCGACTGCACCTGCAAGTCCAGCGCGGAGGAGCTCGACGAGTTGGAGGCGCGCGTCGCCGAACTCGAACAGCAACTCGATGCGCAGCGGGACCGCTACTCGTCGCTGCACAGCGCGGACTTCCGCGAGTGGCGCAAGCAGAAGGCGGCTGTACGCAAAGCCAACGACATGCACGGAACGGAGATCCCCTCATGAGCGACACCTTGAATGACCTCGCCCCGTGGCCAGCGACCGAGGCCGACGTGACCGCAGAGTCCTTGGCCCGGTACCTGGCGGTCCGCGCACAGGCACACCAGACCCACCGGAAGACGGCGTCGTCTCCGGAGGGCCGGGAGTGGGCGACGTCGGCGACCGTGGACATGTTCGGGCTCGTGAAATTGCTGCGGATTCTGCAGGAGGTCGCGCCGGAGACGGCGGACGAGGCCGCGAAGGGCTTGTGGTCGGACTGGCAGGACGGCGCCCCAGTCGACGAGTGGCTGTGGTCGTGGCTGACGGAGTACGGCATCGACCCGGAGGCTGTGAACCGGGCCGCGGTTGACCTGTCTCGGACGGAGGCGGCGTGAGCGCGCCGAAGCCGAAGACCGGTACCTGCGGCAAGTGTGAGCAGGCCCGGCCGCTGTTCCCCGCGAGGAAGGAATGGGGCGACGTCCCTGAGTCGATGTGCTCGCCCTGTTGGCAGGTCTTCGCGGAGGCCCGCGCGAACGGCACGTTCGTGGATTGGGGTGACGCGTTCGACAACGCCACTGACGAGCAGCTCAACGAGCACGTCTCCGGCTACGAGGTGGGGCCGTGATGCGGATTCTCGTCACCGGCTCCCGCGCCTGGCAAGACGTGGACGCGATCGTCGACGCTCTCGACGAGGCGTACTTCGGTAGTCAGTGCCAGGAGCCTGTCACGGTCGTTCACGGTGGATGCCCGGACGGCGCCGACATCATGGCTGCTGCCTGGATTCGTCGCACCCGTGACGCGGGCTGGGCTATCACCGAGGAACGCCATCCCGCGGATTGGCAGAAGCACGGGAAGGCGGCTGGGTTTCGGCGGAACGCTGAGATGGTCGACGCCGGCGCGGACCTCTGCCTGGCGTTCATCAACCCGTGCTCGAAGCGCGGCTGCCCTGACCCGCAGCCGCACGGGTCGCATGGCGCATCACATACCGCGGACTTGGCGGAGAAGGCGGGGATCCCGGTGCGCCGGTTCCCGGCCCGGGACACCCGCGGTGGTGATGCCGCGTGAGCACCATCACCAAGCAGCTCCTCGCCCGACTGAAGGACCACTACCGAAAGCCCGGTACGGCGCAGGACGGCGAGATCCTGGTGACCGAGGTGACGGCGCCAGGCTCGAACCGGTCATGTGATCTGCTCCGCGTTGGGATGTGGCAGTCCCGCGGGCTCGGCATCGGCGTCCACGAGTTGAAGGTGTCCCGGTCGGACTGGCTCCGGGAACTTGACGACCCGGGGAAGGCGGACGCGTGGTGGCGGTTCTGCTCCCGGTTCTGGGTGGTCGCGATGCCTGGCGTGGTGAACGCGTCGGAGTTGCCGGAGGGGTGGGGGCTGATGCTTCCACCGAATCGGGCGAACGGACGCCGGTTCCGGCCGGTGGTCCCGGCGGCGTCGAGGGAGCCGGAGGTGTCGCTGCCTCTGCTGGTGGAGATCCTGCGCCGCGCTGACAACATCCGCGTCGCCGAGATGCAGCAGATGCGGATGGTTCACCGCCGCGACCTGTACACCAAGGTTGAGCAAGCCCGGCGGACAGCGAACGCCGACGCCCTCGACCTGGTCACCAAGCAGAGCTTGGAGAAGCTGGAGCAGGTCCTCGGTGCGCGTATCTCCGACTTTGCCTGGGGCACCGACCTCCCCCTGACGGAGATCACTTCCGGCGAACTCGCGATTGCAGTCTGCGAGTACACGCACCAGCACGTCGCCTTGCAGCGCCGGGAGGTCGAGCTCGGCCGGATCGAGAGTCGGTTGCAGGGGGTGGCGCAGCGCGTTCTCCGGGATCTGCCGTCGGTGGCTGCGTTGAAGCGTGGTGATGCGGCGTGATCACTGCACCGGAGACGCTGCCGAACCTGCTGCGGGCCGCAGCGACGATCGCGCGGGTCACGCACAGCCCGGGCTGCCCTGACTTCGCTGTGCATCGTCGGGCGGCGGAGCTGATGGACCGGGTCGCCGAGGCGGAGGAGTCCGGCGCCCGGCTGCGGGTAGGGGAGCGGGACGCGGCTCTGCGTGCGGCGGTCACTTACCTGGACACCAAGGACCGGGCGGAGGCGCTGGCGTGACCCGGGTTCGCGAGCACGGTACCTACGCCAAGTATCGGTTGGAGAACTGCCGGTGCTACCCCTGCGCAGCGGCGCGCAGCGCCTACGACGAGAACAGGAACCGTGCCATCGCTTACGGGCGGTGGAGCCCGTGGGTGGACGCGGACCCGGTACGTGTCCATGTCCGGCAGTTGCAGGCGTGTGGGCTGGGTCTCCGGCGTGTCGCTGTCGCCGGTGGCATCGAACGGTCGGTGCTCATCGGCCTGATGAACGGCAAGCCGGGGCGGGCACCAGCCCGGAAGGTCCGGCCGCAGACGGCGCTGCGGATCCTTGGAGTGCAGCCGACCCTGGACAACCTGGGCGCGTCCACGGTCATCGACGCGACCGGCACAGTGCGGAGGCTCCGCGCACTGGTTGCCCAGGGCTGGTCACAGGCCAAACTCGCTGGCCAGTTGGGTATCGCGCCCCGCAACTTCACCCAGACGATCAGCGCTGAGCGTGTGATCGTGCGGACAGCCCGCGCGGTTTGCCGCCTGTACGACGAGCTGTGGGACCAACCACCGCCGGAGGAAGGCCATCGGGACAAGATCGCGGCGTCCCGCGCCCGCAACCACGCACGCGCGCACGGCTGGGCGGGGCCGCTTGCGTGGGATGACCGGGAGCTGGACGACCCGGAGGCGCGGCCTCGAGGCGTGCGGCGGGCGGCGGCATGACCGCAGACCCGTGGAGCGCGTTCCTCGCCGCCCCTGACGCCATACCCCGCGATCGGCTGGTGGCCGCGGTGAAGGCCGCCTACGCCCTTCACGAGCCGACGACGACCACGAACGGCGTGATCTTGTGCCCGTTCTGTACCCGCTCGTTTGGCGTACTCATCTCTGCCCCGTGCGACGCGGCGAAGGACATCCTCGCTGCCCTCAACCCCTCGAAGGAGAGCCGGGATGGCTGATCTTCTGACCGAGCCGCGAAGCGGTGACCTCGCGAGTGAGGAGATCGCCGCCCGGTTGGTGGCGATTACCGCGAACCTCGACGCGCACATCGAGGAGAGGGCAATTGTGATAGCGGCCGAGCGGATCACTGCCGCCGAGGACGCCGCCGAGCAGAAGGTCGCCGGCCTCATGGCCAGCCACGCGTCCGAAGTCCAGCGGCTCGAAGACCTGATCAAGGAACTGCGGCGGCAACTCAAGCCGCTCAGACGCCACATCGAGGAGACCTGCCCGGAGGTGAAGGAGCGGAGAGCCCGCTTCGAGGCGGAGCGCACCGGACGCCTCGACCTCGACGTCGGCCACGACCGGGACCTTCTCCTGGACGCAGCCCGGGTGGTCATCGAGACCCAGCGTGCGGACCGCACCACCATCCAGCGGAAGGCCCGTGTCGGGTTCGCGAAGGCAGGGCGGTTGCTGGAGCTGCTTGAGCAATTCCGGGTAATCGGACCCGTCCCGGCGACGACGAGCGGGAAACGGCCAGTGCTGCTGCCGAAGGAGGAGACAGACGGGGCGCTGAAGCGGCTACGCAAGGAGATCGGAGAGGCCAGCAATGGCTGAGCGGATCCAGCGGCGACGAGTCCGCGGCTGGCGGCTTCCCGAGGGCGCGGTGGTGGTGGACCGTACATCCCGGTTCGGGAACCCGTTCACCGAGGCCGCTGCCGAGGCGGCCGGTGAGGAAGGCCCGCGGGGTGCGGTGGTCGACGCGTACGCCGAGTGGCTGTCGGGCTGCGAGACCTACGAGGACGTGTACATGCTGCATCGCCGTAGCTTCGACCGGCTGTGGGTGTGGGATCACCTACCTGATCTGGCCGGTAAGGACCTGGCGTGCTGGTGCCCGCTGCCCGCGGACGGTGAGCCGGACATCTGCCATGGCGCGGTTCTCCTGGCCGCTGTGGAGCAGGCTGCGGCGGTGGAGAAGGGGTGCCGGGGCGGTGCTGGGGCGTGGGTTCCTGAGCGGCGTCGGCATTGGCGGTCGATGAAGGACGTGCCCGTGACGGGAGCGCTTCTGTGAGGCGCCTTCGCCGACCTGGCTCGCCGTGGCGTCTCCTCGTCGACCTGCTGGTTGCCGTTGTGGCTCGCCGTCCCCGCTGGCATCGGACGCCATGCATGGCCGCGGCCCGACACGCGCCACGTCCGCCGGTGCGGTCCTACACAGCGCCGTCGGATGATCCTGCGCTGGATCGCCTTGCAGCGGCGGGTGGGGATCTGGACGCGCACCGGATCGTGCACGCCCAGAGTAGAGGTGACCGTGATGGCTGACGCCGACCGCCCCACCGTCGTGGCGACCGCCCCGCAACTGCTGTGCGCTGCGGCGGGAGACGTGGTTGTGGTGCACATGCTGGAGGGCGGCGAGGCGCTGCTGCGGCTACCGACGGCCGCGGAGTTCCTCGCCCTGTGGGGTGTGCAGGTCCCGAGCCGGGCTGACGCGGCGATGGCCGAGCGGATCGTCGCCCCGCACATCCAGCGACGGGACGGCATCCATGGCTGAGTGCCCAGCGATCGCCCCGCACGCCCCCACAGACCCGCTCAGCCCCACGGAGGACAGATGAAGCCCGCCGCCTCACCTGAGCCCGCACCGCGCTTTGCCACCATCCACGTGCGCCGCTTCGGCGAGCACGAGCGGATCCCGATCGTGCTGAACGACCGCGGGGCCTGCGGCCTCCCGAGCGACCACCGAAGGCGAGGCTGCATCGGCCTGAACATCCAGGGCGGCGGGTCTCACCAGCTCGTTCACCTGACGGCCGACGAGGCGCTGCGGCTATCGGACCTGCTGCGCGCGATGGCCGAAGCGGACACCGCCCACGACGAGGAGCCCGACCATGCCTGACGTGCCCAGCACACCACCGCTCACGCCCACCCTGCCCGAGGACGTGCCCACACTCCAGTCCCGCCTGCCCGCGCATCAGCAGGCGGGCTACGACGCCGTCTACGCGGTGATCCGCTCCACACCCGGCGACGCCTGGCGCAACGCGCTCATCTGGCGGGCCGTCGAGGCGTACCGCACCGCCGCCGAGCCCAAGCACGACCGGTGGGTCCGCGAGCAGGTCGCCGCCGAGGACAAGCGCGACCGGTCCGACGCGCTCAACCGAGTCATCGCAGTGATCGAGGGTTACGAGTGCGTCCCGTGGGACGTGCCCGTTCCCGTGAGCCTTTTCCGCAAGGCCGTGGAGGGACGCCGATGAGCATCCGCGCGATCAAGATCGGCTGCGATACCCCCGCCTGCTGGGCGTTCTGCAAGATCGATCAACCCACCGCCGACAAAGCCCGCGAGTACGCCGCCGAACGGTGGGGCTGGACGCGCCGCGACGGCCTCGACATCTGCGACCCGTGCAGCCGGGGCAACACCCCGCAGGCGCGGGGCGAGTCGTGACCGGCGACCGCACGCCCACCGGCGACTGCCCGACGGCGCACCGCCTCATGCTGGCCCGCCAGCACGCCCACGACGGCGAGGCAACCCAGGAGGACGCCCGCATCCTCGCCGACGTGATCGCGGACTGGCTGGCCCCGCCCACCGGCGACACACCAACGCCCGTCCGCTGGAACGTCTGTCCTGACTGCGGCGACCGCCACCCCGGCGGTGCCGCATGCCACGACACCCCGCCGGACGCGACTACGCCCGATTCGACCGTTTCCGCAGCCCAGACGCCGGACAGCACCGCGCCTTTGGGCCAGGCATTGGAACAACGGGAGCCTCAAAGCAGCCTCAAAGGCGCGCCCACCGAGGACCTGCGCGGGCGGCTGATCGCCGCGATAGACGACGAGCCGCACTTCAGCTCAGCCGAAATCGTCACCACCGTGATGCGCGTCCTGGCCGAGCCGCGGCAAGGCGACCTGAGCGAGCGGCTCTCCGCCGCCCTGCTCACCGACACCTGGGGAGACGACAGTCCCCGCGTCGCACACGGCCAGCACATCCACGACCGCGCATGCGCCATCTGCCACGGCGACGTGGACGCCATCGCCCGCGTCGTCATGCGCGTGGTCGAGCACGACATCCTCGCCGCCTGGGTCCAGGGCTTCCACGCGCCTGACCGAACCGTTTCCGAACAGGAAACAGTTCGCCCTGACCTGCGCGACCAGATCGCCGAGGCACTGCTGAACGTCGACGCCTGGGCCCAATTGAAACGCCGGGACGACCGCGAGCGCTTCGCCGACGCCGTCCTGCCCATCGTCGAGGCCGAAATCGCAGGGCTGCGCCAGCGCGCCCAGGACGCCGAGGAGGACGCCGCCTACCTCAACGAGGAGATCATCACCCCGGAGCGCGCCCTGCACGAGCAGACCATCATGCGCGCCGAGGAGGCCGAGGCCGTCGTCGAGCGGGCTACGTTCGTCCGCCAGGTGCTCGACCTGTTCGACAAGGCAGACATCCACTCGGAACTGCTCTGGCGCGTCCAGGACGACACCGTCCGGCTGTACGCCAACGTCAGCGACACCTTCGACTGGGCTACCGCGGACCTCGAAGAGATCACCGTCGAGCGGCTGCCCGTTCTCCAGCAGGCGTACGACGACCTGATCGCGATCGACTCGGCAGAGGAAACCGCGACCTTGTTCGCCGCCCGCGTCCGTGGCGTGCGCCCGCAGGGTGCCGCCCATCCGGATCACCCGACCGTGTGCAGGCTGCTGGACGAATGCGGCCCCGAGCGTCAGCTCGGCCTCGCTAATCCGAAGCCGCCGGCCGCCCTCGACGACGTGGAGGCCGCGCCGTGACGCAACCCGACCACACCCCGCCGCCCACCTACGTCTGCGACAACACCCCGCCGCCCCGCAGCAGGGTCACCGGCTGGTACCGCGTCCTCCGCTGGTGGGCGGGCGCCCTCGCCGCAAGGTGGCGCCGATGATCTGCCCGCCCTGCCGCGACCGCGACCACCTCGCCTGCGTGTCGGGCGACTGCACCTGCGGCCACGCCGGAACCCCCGTCCGCGCGCTCACCGGCGCCGAGCGGCAGGCCGTCCGCGACGGCACCCTCACCGCCCACGTCATGCCCCGCGAGACCACCCAGGAGATGCCCGATGCCTGACACCGCCCGCCGCGTGAACGTCTCGCTCACGTTCGCCACCGACGTGTTGCCTCATCACGCCCTGATGAGAGTGACCGCCTGTCTGCCCGACGAGTACTCCGTCCGTTTGGAGTCCACCAGCGTCCACGCCTTCGACCTCGCCGAGGACGACGCGGACGAGCCGTGCGTGCAGCTCGTCGTGGACGCCACGGCAGGGCTGCTGAAGGCGTACGTGGACAACCCGCAGCGAGCGGAGGAGTTCGCGACCCATACGGGCGCGGTCGTCGACGAGCTGCCGATCACCGCCGACCACCGGGGCGAGGCGACCGCGTGAGGGACGACCGGACGACGCTCACGATCCCAGGGATGCGCGCCGGCGCACTGTGGCGCCGTTCCGTCCGCGCGGCCATTCGCAACGCCTGCGTGCTCGGCGCCGAGGTCCACGTCAACGAGGAGTGGCACCTGCTCGACTCGCGGTTCACCATCCGCGCGGTGGGCAACCTCCGTGAGCTGGCCCCGCTGGTGGAGCTGCTCAAGGCAGCTCAGGCGCGCGAAGCCAAGGAGGCCCGTTGAACGTCATCACCCTCGCCTGCGACTGCCGCGACCGGCTCGAACGCTTCTTCCGCTGGAGGGCCGTCCACCGCGTCGGCTACGACCCGGCGCCCGCCCTCGGCGGCGGCCGGTACTACCTGGCCATCGGCACCCGAGGCTGGCGAACCGAGCACGAGTACGAGCTGTCTCGCGACGACATGGAGATGCTCGGCGAGGCCATCAGCGACCTGCTCGCCACTACCCGCCCCAACGACCGGGGCGGATGGCAGTGGTTCGACCCCGAGACCGAGGAGACCCGATGATCGGCCGCACCCTGCTCGCCCGCACCATCAGGGAGAAATGACATGCGCAAGATTCCGACGGTCTTCCTCAGGGACTGGGACAACAACCCCAAACACGTCACCCGCGAACCCAACCCGGAATGCGCCTGGGTGTTCGCCGGCGCCGGCGACGCGACCCGCAAATACGACGGGACCTGCGTGATGCTCGACGAGCACGGCGACTGGTGGGCACGTCGCGAGGTCAAGCCAGGCAAGACCCCTCCGCCCGGTTTCGTTGAAGTCGGCCGCGATGAGGAGACCGGCAAGGCGATGGGCTGGGAACCCATCGCACAGTCCGGATTCGCCAAGCATTTCGAGCAGGCCCTGGACCATCTCCGCGGGAGCTCCGCGCCGACGCCGCCCGGCACCTATGAGCTCATCGGCCCGAAGATCAACGGCAACCCCGAACACCGCGACACCCACACCCTGGTCTGCCACGCCCACGCTGAGATCAGCCCCGACGACCGCGACCACGACTTGCGTACCTACGACACCATCCGCGATCTAGTAGCCGGTCTCGCAACCCAGAACGGCTGGGAAGGGCTGGTCTACCACGCGCCGGACGGACGCATGGCCAAGATCAAAGCCAAGGACTTCCCCGCGTGACCACCGAGAAGACCGTCAAACATGACGCCGCCGACCCCAAACACGGCATGACCCTCGACGAACTCGCCGCGTTCATCCAGGAAGCAATGCGCGCCGAGATCCCCGGCGACACCATCGTCCACTCCACGGCGACGTGGCGATCCAGCATCAAGCGCATCGAAGTCAAGGGCTGACGCCTGCACAACCCATGGGGGGATTATGACGAACACCGACGACGGGATGCACGACTGTGCGCGTGGGGAGCGCTGCGCAGCCCGCAAGACTATCGCAGGGGACGGCGGGGAACGGATCATCGTCCCGGCACAGACGTACCGGGTGTTCTGCGACGGCGACCGCGACCGTGTCCGAGTCTGCGTCGCCGAGCTACCGAACCGGTACACCGAACTCCGCACACGCATCGGCGACCGCCGCATCGTCGACGGCCCCCGGGTGTCCGGCGGGGGCCGGTCAGCGCCCGTCCCCATCAACCTCGGTGTCGACGCGCTCCTCCGGCAGATCGAAGAGATCACCCTGTCGTGGGACGAACGCGTCCGGGTCCTCGCCCGCCTCGCCGACCTCACCGCACCCTCCCACGCCCATGCGGTCACTGCGGCATGCGGGATGCTCACCGCCCACGTCGACGTCCTCCTCGGCCTCGACGCCGACGACATGACCCGCACCATGGACCTCACCCGCCGCGAGTACCTCCCCGACGACGCGACCGGCTGGGTGTTCCCCGCTGGCGGCTGGATCCTCTACTACGCTGCGCTCGGCGCGGCTGAGGCGGGCCGTGAGGTCCTCAACCTGCATCACCGGTCCCTGGCGATGCTTGGGTACGCGCCCCAACATCACGACCTGATTGTGGCGTGCTGGGAGTGCGGGGAACGGTCGCTGCGCCGCCACGACGGCACTGCCGGCCTCGCCGACCACGTGGAGTGTCTCCGCTGCCGGGAGCAGTACCTCGGGTCACGGCTTCGGTCGCTGATGGTGGAGGAGGAGCAGGCGCAGCTGCGGAAGGCGGGCCGGGAACGCCGCCGCACCGACCCGGGCCGGGTAGTGCTGGCAGGCAGCCGTGACGGCACAGGAGGCAGGGCATGACCGATTCGCGCGAGACCCTCGCCGCGATCGACACCGCAGTAGACGCGTGGAGTGACTACGACGAGACCGTCAGCAACGACGCGATGCGGTGGGCGCCCGAACCGCCTGTTGAGGATCACCCCCACACGCAGCCGCGTCCGCGGATCGAGGCCGTCGAAGTCAGGGTGAGAACCAGCGACGGTGTTGAGCACATCTACACCATGCCGGACGCGCGAGATGTCACCATAGACATGGACTTGGAGGATCCCTATCTGGACGATCCATGGTCCCTGTCTTCCCCGGCGCAGTTCGTGGGGTCGCTGCGAGTCGAGCTGTTCAGCTTGACCGTCCGCTGCCCTCGCGAAGTGAACGAGACACGCCGAGAGATCTGATCGAAGCGCTGGTCAAGAGATCGGGGCACACCCAAGTAGCGTTTCCGGACGCTGCGTGCAAGAATTCAAGCCTAGCTTGGTGGATGTCTGCCCCAGAGGCCCCGTGCCCTGGGGCTTTCCGTTTCTCAGGGGGTGACATGCCCCCCGCGCTCAAGCCCGTTCCGGTCACCGCGGTCGAGGCAGCTGGCCGCCTCGACCGCTCGGTCGGAACCGTCTACTCATGGGTGACCCGCCACGGCGCCCGGCGCCTCAAGCGCATCAACCGGAGGATGTACTACGACCTGAACGATCTCCGCGTGATCGAGCGGGAGATCGGTCACGGCCACCCGGTCCCGGCGACACCGGAGGCACGCGCTGAGATCGCGGACGGCTGCCCGCTCCGCCGACAGGAACTGGCCGTCCGCTCGACTGCCGCCTGATCCCCAAGACGCACACCCGGGCCTCAGCTCACAGCGCCCCGGCGCGCCCCCTGGCGTGCCCACACCCCGCGCAGTTCGGCGTCCCCGTCCGTCTGCGCAAGGCCGGGAGCCCGCACCGTAGAGCGCGTGGGGTGTCCACGATGCGGGCTCCCGGTCCACCTCCGGCCTGTCGGCCGTTCACGACACGACCAGCAGCCGGGAGGCGCCGTGGCCGATCTAGTGATGAATCTGGTCAAGGGGAAGGTGCGTCAGTACACGGCGCTGCCCGGCACGAATGACGCGCTGATCGTCGTGCCGCTGGAAGCGACCGGCCTCGAGGCCGACGCGACGCTGAAGGACTACGACACCCTCGCCGCGCTCCTCGCCGGTTCGACCAACGAGCAGACCACCCTCGGCAGGAAAACGGTCACAGCGTCGATCACCGAGAACGTCGACGACACCAACGACCGCGTCGACGTCGACATGCCGGACATCGTCTGGGCCGCTACCGCGGGCAACCCGGTGGGCGCAGTACTGATCTGCTACGACCCGGACACCACGGGCGGCACCGACGCTGACATCGTCCCGCTGGTCAAGCTGGACACTCCGTTCACCCCGGACGGCACTGAGGTAACGATCTCCCTGAACGCCGCCGGGTTCTACCGGGCCGCGTAAGGCCCCGATCCCCGTGCCGGCTCTGCTGCTCGACTCCGACACCTTCCCGTTCGCCGACGGCAACGCCGGACACCTCTGCGACCTCGGCGCCGCGCCCGCGGTCGGGGACCTGGACGTGCTGTGCGTCAACTCCGACACGGTCGTCACCATGCCGTCGGGGTTCTCGGCAGCAACATCCCGCGTCGCGAACCAAGGCAGCTACCTCTGGTACCGGAAGGCTGTCGGCGGCGAGGCCGCAACGGTCACGATCACCACAAGCGGCAACTTCAACTGCCAGGTGTCGTGGTCACGCTGGCGAGGGGTCGACGCGTTCGACAAGTCCGCTGTCGCCGGCGCGGACGCTTCCGCAGGGTCGGCGACCCCGACCGCAACCACAGCCGGGCTGGCCGCGACGAACGAGCTCTCCATCGGGTTCGGCGCGATCCACGGCGCGGTCACCTCCAGCCCTGTCTGGTCGTCCGGGTACACGCCTCTGTCGGCGGTGACGCAGGGCACCGGAGTCGGCGCCTCGACCGGGTACGTCGCGTACCGCACGGACGCCGGGACCGCGGCAGAGGCCCCGTCGGTGTCGTGGACGACCCCGGCACCCGACCGGTACATGCTGGTCGCGACGTTCACGACGGTCGCCGCGACGACAGTGAACGCCGGTCAGGCCACCGAAACAGACACTGCGCTTCCCGCGTCGCCGCGTAAAGCCCGTACCGCGGGCCAGGCCGTCGAGGCTGACTCAGCACTCGCCGTCCAGGCCATCACCAAGCTCGCCGTCGCAGGGATGGCGACAGAGACGGACACGGCGCTCCCAGCCGCGCTCCGGAAGACCCTGACGGCCGGACAAGCGACCGAGACCGACTCCGCGTTCCCGGCCACGGCCCGCAAGGTCGTGTACGCGAGCATCGCAGTCGACACCGAGACGGCGCTGCCGGCCACGCGCACGAAGCGGCTCGCAGCCGGGCAGGCAGTCGAAGCCGACTCGGCGCCGGCGCCCGCGGTCACGAAAACCATCGCCACTGGCCTCGCCGTTGAGACCGACACCGCCCGCCCCGCCACGGCCCTCAAGGTCCGCCGCGCGGGGATCGCCGTAGAGACGGACACGGCACTGCACGCCACCGCCGGGGAGCTCGTTGACATCACCGTCACGGTTGGGCCGCTAGCACGCGGTTGGACGGTGGGGGAGCCGGCGCGGGGCTGGTCAGTCGGGGCGCCTACGACGTGAGGGAGTCCGATGCTGTCGATCCCCTCGACGTCCAAGGAGTACCTCCACATCCCGGTCACCGGCGGGACGTTGTCCACGCCTGTGGATATCGCTGTGATCGCCGCAACCGCGGAGGAACCCACCTCGGGGGATTGGAAGCCCGCAGACGTGTGGGACGGCGCCGTCGCCAAGCTCCTCATCGGGCCGGGCGGCACGGTGCCCCTCGCCGACGGCGTGTACCGGGTGTGGGTGCGTGTCACCGCCACCCCGGAGATTCCAGTGCTCCGCTCCGGGCTTTTGGAGATCACCTAATGCAGGGTGACCCCCGCCAGGTCCCGTACGACATGCGCCCACACAGGGACGCCGTCCATGCCTGGTTCAGCCTGTCGTACAGCAACTACGCCGTCCTGCCCCGCACGCTGCTCCAGTCGATGCCCGACGAGTGGCAGAAACGCTTCGTGGAGCTCCTTGAGGAACTGCACACCGAGTTCGCCCACGTGGAGCAGGCCGACGGCTACGAAGTCACCGCAGGCTCGTGGCTGTACGCCAACGAATGCAGCTCAGCTCAACTCAAGGCGGCAGGCGTCAAGATTGTCGAGACCGACGACGAAGACGGCACCGACGACGAGACCTGCTACGTCAACCGCGACGGCGACGAGATCGACGGCCACCAGTACGTGTTCGTGCCGGGCACCGAACCGATCCCGCACTACAGCCGAGGACGCACCTACGTGCCTCCCGCCAGCGTCCTCAAAACGCTCAGGATAGAACCCGGCGAGTGAGGAGACTCGGTGCCCGCCGACCTGCTGATCATCGTTCCGTCCCGTGGACGCCCCCACAACATCGCCGCCCTGTGGGACGCCTGGCAGGCCACGACCACCGGCGCCGCTGAACTCCTCGTCGCAGCGGACGACGATGACCCCACACTCCCCGGCTACCGGCAGGTGTGCGGAGAGCGGGGCATCGAGCTGCGGATCGGACCGCGGCGCCGCATGGTCCCGACGCTCAACGAGGTCGCGCTCGAGCGGGCGACGCGACACTTCGCGCTCGGCTTCCTCGGAGACGACCACCGTCCCCGGACTCTGGGCTGGTCGGCGCACTACCTCGCCCATCTCCAGTCCCTCGGCAGCGGCTTCGTTTACGGCAACGACCTGGTCGCCAAGGACCGGCTCCCGACGCAGTGGGCGCAGACCTCGGACATCGTCCAGACGCTCGGCGCGATGATCCCGGCGCACGTCACCCACCTCTGGGCCGACAATCAGATCTGGGATCTCGGTCACGCGATCGACCGGATCCGCTACCTCCCGGACGTCATCGTCGAGCATTGCCATCCGCTCGCCGGCACTGCCGACGACGATGACCGCTATCAGGAGGTGAACCACCCGGACGCCTTCGAGGCTGACCGGCTGGTGTACGCCGACTGGTACGCCAACCAGTTCCCTGCGGATGCTGAGAAGCTCCGGACGCTGATCGGGGCGTCCAGGTGACGGAGTGGCGGCTGTTCGACGGCGACCGACCGCACGTGTCAACGCTCGATTTCCATCGCGACCGGGAGCGTGCACCGCACCTGGAGCAGCCCGCCCATCACGACCGGCTCCACCGCGCCGCCGAGCACGTCCGCGGACTGCGGCCGACGAGTGTCGTTGACCTCGGCTGCGGCGACGGCGGGCTCCTGTCGCTGATCCGGGACATCCCGTCGTGGGGGTACGACTGGCAGCCGTCCAACGCCGCTGGCTGGGCCGCGCGCGACGTAACCGCGGAGACCCGCGACGTGTTCGAGTCCCGAGACGCGCCCCGCTGGGGCGAGTGCGCGGTCGCCACGGAAGTTCTGGAGCACCTCGCCGATCCCCATGGCACGGTCGCGTGGATCGCCGCCCATGCCCGCTACATCGTTGCGTCCTCGCCGGCGTTCGAGACCGGTGACTCGGCCAGCGAGTGTCACGCATGGGCGTGGGACGTCGACGGGTACGCCGACCTGATTTCCCCAAGCTTCACGATCTTGTCGCATGAGGTCGTCGGCTGGACACAACTGCTCGTCGGGGAGGCGCGGCGCTGATGGACGTCGTTGTGACCGGCGCGCGGGGCTTTCTAGGCCGACACCTCCAAGCGGCCCTGGAAGCACGCGGCGACTATGTCCTCGACATCGATGTGGATCCCGACCAGGAGTGCAACCGGGACGCGTTGGAGTTCTTCCGCGACGACCCGCACATGTGGGATCTAGCGATCCACTGCGCTGCGGTGGAGCCCCACCGCTCGGCGATCGACGGACGCGCCCTCGCGGTAGGCGCCGGAAACCTTGAACTGGATGCGGCGATGTTCGGGTGGGCGGCGCGTGTCCACCCAGGCCGCCTGGTCTACCTCTCCAGCTCGGCCGCGTACCCGGTGTACCTGCAGACCGGCGACTACCGGGTGCCGCTGCGGGAGCACGACACGTGGGAACAGCCTGGTGAGGCCGACGCGATTTACGGCGCGGTGAAGGTGATGGGGGAGCGCCTCGCTCGCCTGTACCGGGAACAGGGCGGCGCTGTGACGGTTGTGCGGCCTTTCAGCGGCTACGGCGAGGACCAGTCCTCCGACTTCCCGTTTGGGGCATTCCGCGATCGCGCGCGGCGACGTGAGGACCCGTTCGTGGTCTGGGGCGATGGCACCCAGGTCCGCGATTGGATCCACGTGGACGATGTGGTGGGCGCTGTGCTCGCCGCGGTAGACGCCGCCGTGGACGGCCCGGTGAACATTGCTACCGGGATCGGGACGAGCATGGCGGAGCTCGCCGAGATGTTCTGCGCTCAGGTCGGCTACGACCCGCCTTTCGAGTACCTTACGGACCGGCCTGCCGGGGTGGCGTACCGCGTCGGTGACCCCACCGTCCTCAACGAGTTCTACAGGCCGAAGGTGACGCTCGCGGAGGGCGTGAAAAGAGCGCTCGCAAGGCAGCCCGTCAACATGTGATCAACGTTCCGGTCTGGACAATAGACGCGTGAGCAACCGTGACGCCGAAAACTTCTGGACCGGGAACGGCGGCCACCTCTGGAAGACCGACCGGGGACCGGACAGCGCCTGCGCCCGCCCCGAGTGCGGCCTGTCCTATGCGCGGTGGAGCGGCGACCGGTGCCCGGCTGCGCCGGACTGTGACGCTGTGTTCGAGGGCGCGCGGTGCGGGCTTGAGCAGGGCCACGACGGCGACCACGAAGCCACGCTGGTGTGGGCGTCGTGACGAGCCTCAGCGACCTCAACCGCGAAGAGTGGGCGGACAAGCCGTACTTGATCGAACTTCGCGGCGGCAGGATGGACGGCAACCGCTTCCGCAGGAACAAGTTGGCGATCACCTGGTGCGTCCCTGAGATCGTAGAGCCCAGCCTCGTAACTGACGCGGACGGGATCTTCCGACCAGAACTCGTCCCGCTCTCGATCTACCGGCGGACAGGGATAGTCACCGACGACGGCGTCCACATCTACCAGTTCGAGGGCATCGAGCTGATCAACTGACGGATCGGGGTGACCGTGCCCTCTCCGATCCCGTTGCTGGTCCTGACGAACGGCCGCCCGGACTGCATCACCAAGACGCTCCGCTCCGCGGCCGAGCATCTTCGCGGTGCCGCCCCGATGGTGATCCTCGACGACTCCGGCGACGATGTGTACGGTCGGTGGCTGGAGGACGAGTTCATCGGCGGCCCGCTGGACGGCCACGTCCTCCACCTCAACAACCAAGAGCGCGGCTACTGGCGGGCAATGCAGGCCGTGTGGCGGTACGCCCGCTACGTCTTCGACTACATGGGCGTGGACAAGGCTTTCTTCCTCGAGGACGACTTCACGTTCAACGGGGACGTGCACGTCGACGATCTCGCCGGCGTGCTGGACGCGCACCCGCACCTGATCCAGATGGCTCTGTTGCGGCAGCCTTGGTTCGGCAACGAGGTCCGGCTCGGCGGGCTGATCGAAGCCCTCGAAGCGGGCGGCCAGGAGTTCACCGAGACCACCGACGGCACCCACTCGTGGGTCGAGCACCGGGCCTGCTTCACTGGCAACCCGTCGCTGATCCCGCGACGCACGTTCGAGCGGGACTGGCCGGAAGGCAACTGGTCGGAGAGCAGGTTCGGCCGGGCGTTGTTCGCGGCCGAACCGGACGCGCATGGGGCGTACTGGGGCCGCCGCACCGACGCCCCTCGCGTGGAGCACATCGGCCACGAACGAGCCGGGTCCGACTACTGAACCTCGTTGCTCTCGCCGAGCATGTTGTAGACGGTCTGCCGGGCCAGCCCACTGTGGTTGATGATCGCCTGAGGCTGGGTGTCGCCTTCACCGTTGTGCCGCGCAGCGCGGACGGCGGCGTCCATGTACCGCATGATGTGTCGGACCTGCTCGCGTGCGGCCTTGAGGTCTTCGCCGAGGAACTGGAGCGTCTGTAGCGCATCGACCTCGGTCTCGAACTCGAAGACGGGCTCCTTGGTCCAGTCGAGGTCGGTCTCGATGTCGATCGGGCCGGTGAAGGTGATCTTGGCCATGGTCGCTCCCATGCATTGTGTCTAATAGTAGACACTTTAGATTGTGAGCGGCGACCTGTCTAGTGCTAGACACCTCCAAGCCCCCGGTCTGTCGTCGCCTCGTGGAGTGGGGTCGCCACGGCAGACCGGGCCCACCCACTCCACCCGAGGGACCCCGGAAGATGCGCTTCTTCTACGACACCGAATTCATCGAGCGAGGCCCCACCTACCCGCTCGACCTAGTCTCGATTGGGATCGTCGCCGACGACGGCCGAGAGTTCTACGCCGTGAGCGCCGAGTTCGACCAGCGCGCACTGCTGTCCAACCCGTGGCTCGCCGAGAACGTCTGGCCGTCGCTGCCCACGACGGAGCCGCGCCAGTACCGCGACAGGCTCGCCCCGCATGGGCGCCTCGACCTCGACGACCCAACGGTCCGGACCCGCGCCCAGATCGCCCGCGCAGTCCGCTCCTTCATCCTCGGCGACCACCCCGACGAACTGCCGTACGTGGAGCTGTGGGCAAACTACGGCGCCTACGACCACGTCGCTTTGTGTCAACTGTTCGGGTCGATGGTGGACCTGCCCGATGGCATGCCGATGTTTACTCGCGACCTCCAGCAGGAGGCCGCACGGCTCGGTCTCAAGGACGCTGACCTTCCCAAGCAGTCTGAGGGGCTCCACAACGCGCTGGCCGACGCCCGCCACAACAAGGTGGTCGCGGAGTTCCTCAACGCTCAGGTTGCATGATGATCCGCGCCTTCATCCGCGAGGACCTCCCCGGCATGTTCCTGGAGATCGCTCTCATCCAGGTGTCGGACGACATGCCTCGCCGGATCCTGCGCATCGATGAGGCCGGCGCGAACACGACCTACCGGTGGGAGGACCTACCGGACCGTCCCACGAACGTCGCCCCGACGCTCCAACTCGGTGACAGCGAGGCCCGCGCGCTGCTGGAGGCGCTGGGACGCCACTACAGCGGCGGCTCCGACGTCCGTGCCCTCCGAGCCGACCTGGACTACGAACGCAAGCGCGTAGACGAGCTGATTGCCCTCATGGGCGCCGTCATCGCCAACGGGATACAACGACCGCCGCGCCGCCCGCCGGATCCGCTGATTCGGAAACTGGCCGGGGAGTAGACGTGACCACCGCCGACGAGGCCCATGTCGTCCCGCTCAACGACCTGATCGAACACGACACCGAAGGCGACTGCGTCTGCGTACCCGAGGCACGCCCGGTGACCCGCGATGACGGTTCGATTGCATGGCTGATGGTGCACCACTCGTTGGACGGGCGCGAGACCTCGGAGCAACTGCAGTGACCCGCGTCCTCGTTGGCATTCCGTGGCGCCACCAGCCGCACCGCGTCTACGCCCACGACCTGACCGTCCAGCGCTACGAGGAACTGCTGCCGGACGCGACGGTCCTGGACTTCGACACCGAGCACGAGCAATTCTGTCTGGCTGGCGCGAGGAACTTGGCGGTCCGCTTCGGCGAGCGCGTCAGAGCCGACGTCATCGTCCTCGCCGACGCAGACACCCTCCCGGAGCGAGAGCCGCTCCTCGCCGCGATCGAAGGCGCCGCTCACAGCAGCGTGGTGCATCTGCCGTACACCGAGTACCGGTCGCTGCGCCGCGACGGCACCGACCAGTTCCTCGTCGGCGTCCCGTTGCAGGAGTGCAGCCACCTGGTCGTGGACGGCGCCTGCTCCGGCGTCTACGTCACCACACCCGCCACCTGGGGGGCCCACGGCGGCCAAGACGAGCGATTCCGCGGCTGGTCGCCAGAGGACGCTGCCTGGATGGCCGCACACACGACCCTCCTCGGCGACCCGGTCCGCCACAGCGGACGCGTCTACGCCCTCCACCACGACTCACCACCGAAGACCGGCCCCGACCACGAAGCCGGCTACGCGCTGGTCTACCGCTACCACCAAGCCCAGGGCGACCTGGCCGCGATGCGCCGCCTGATCGCCGAGGCCGAGACCTGCAACAAGTCAACATCCGCCACCGGCGGGTAAGAGTGATCATGGGCAGGTGATCCACGATGGCCACCGAGGAGACCAGTCCCAGCGCAGCCGCAGCAACTCAACGCCTCCTGACCTATTGGGCGCATGGACCGGGCCGAGCAAAGATCATGCCTGAGGTTGAGGGCGCTTGGGATCGCTGCCATGTCGAGCTCGGCAAGTACATCCAGGGTCGGCAGCTCGATGGCTTCTGTGCCCGCGTGATTCATGAGGCCACGGGCCGCTGGCCTGGTCAGCATCGCGACAAGGACTGACTGGCCATGGCGTACGGTCCACGCTCCGCCCGCACATCCCCGCTGCCATCGGACTGGGAAAGTTATCGTCGGCCAGCTGTGCTCGAGCGCGACGGGTACGTATGCCAGTGGGAGATCAGCAGGGACGGCACGAGGTGCGGCCGTCCAGCGACGGACGTCGACCACATGGGTGCGGCCGATGACCACCGCCTCGAGCTCCTGCGTGCGCTGTGCGGGCCGCATCATCGGCGTCGCTCCGGCGCGCAGGGTGCCGAGGCGATGCACGCGCGGAAGATCCCTCGGCAGCGGCCAGTGGAGCGGCATCCGGGTCTGCTGTGACCGGGTCCCGCCTGCCTATGCGGCCTTTGGTGATCATGGTGAGGCGATGGGCTGGCGCCAGTACGTTGAGGACGTCGTGAGGCATGCGGCGATCACGGCCGGGTGATCACGGCGGTGGCGATCTTGAAGGAGTGATCATGGCGACGATGACCCAAGATCAACTCTGTCAAGATCAAAGTCACGCTCCATGCAACCGGGCAAACCGAACATTTCTCGCACCAAGATCATAACCTGGGGGATATCCCCAAGATCATCCACTTCCCGCTCCGGCAGGGTATTGGCGCCGCCCACGCCTACGGGTCTGGGGCCTTGATCAACTAGCATCCATTTGATCATCATCGTTCCTTGATCTTGTTTCGGAGGGATGGTGACTGATCATGGCTGGACGCGGCCCCGCCCCCAAGCCCGCTGATCGCCGGGCACGCGCCAACAAGGACACCGTCGGGCAGACGGTGCTGCGGTTCGAGCGCGCCGCACAGCCCGAGCTTCCCGACGACGTGGACTGGCATGACCGGACCCGGGACTGGTGGGCGATGTGGGGCCGGTCGGCGCAAGCCGAGACGTTCACCGCGACCGACTGGTCGTTTCTGCTGGACACGGCACTGATGCATCACGCGATGTGGAGCAAGGGGCAGTGGACCCTCGCTGCTGAGGTCCGGCTGCGGGTCGCGAAGTACGGGGCGACCCCTGAGGATCGCGCGAGGCTGAGGATGGTCTTCGCGGACGCGGATGAGAAGGACGAGAAGCGTGCTGCGAAGGCGGGCGCGTCGGCGCGGGAGCGGTACGGGAAGCTGCGGGTGCTGCCGGCCGGTAAGGCGTCCGGGGGCGAGTAGTGCCCTGGCGCGGCCCGGAGTACCCGGGGGAGCTCCCGACGCTCGGCTACTACGCGCTGGACTGGTTCGCGGAGATGCTGATCGTCCCGGATGGTCCGGCGGCGGGGCAGCCGCTGGTGTTCACGCCGGAGCAGGCGCAGTTCGTTCTGGATTTCTACGCGGTGGATCCGCGGTTCGAGGGACCCGCGATCCGCGGCAGGGCGCTGGTGAACGCGCGGCGGATCCGGCGGGCGGTGTTGTGCCGGCCGAAGGGGCACGGGAAGTCGCCGCTGCTGGGTGCGCTGTGTCTGCTGGAGACGCTCGGCGAGGTGGTGCTGGACGGCTGGGACGCCGATGGGGAGCCGGTGGCGCGGCCGTGGACGTCGCTGGGCTTCAAGGCCAAAGCACAGATCGTCGCTGTCAGCGAGGACCAGACGACGAATACGTGGGATCCGCTGCTGGAGATGGCCCGGAATGGGCCGGTGTACGACGAGTACGACATCGAGCCGATGGAGACGTTTGTGAACGTCCCGCGCGGCCGGATCGAGTACACGACGTCGTCGGCGGTGTCGCGTGAGGGGTTCCGGCCGGTGTTCGCGGCGATGGACCAAACCGAGTCGTGGGTGAAGTCGAACGGCGGGCTGAACTTGGCGGCGTCGATCCGCCGGAACCTGGCGAAGGTGAACGGGTCGTCGGTGGAGACCCCGAACGCGTGGGTGCCTGGTCTGGACAGCGTCGCGGAGAAGTCGCATCAGGCGTGGCAGCAGCAGGTCGAAGGCCGCCTGAAGGGCGACGACGGGATCCTGTTCGACCACCGCGAGGCGCCACCGGACACCAACCCGGCCGACCGGGACTCGCTGATGGCGGGCCTGCGGGTCGCCTACGGCGATTCCGGGGACCTCAACGGCGGGCACGTGAACCTTGAGCGGATCTTGCAGGACTACTGGGATCCGGCGACGGACCCCGGTGAGGCCCGCCGGTTCTACCTGAATCAGATCGCGCCGGCGACGGACGCATGGTCGACGCCACAGGAGTGGGCGGCGTGCGCCGACCCGACTGTGGTGGTCCCAGACAGCGCCGAGATCGTGCTGTTCTTCGACGGGTCCAAGTCCTCCGACGCCACGGCGCTGATCGGATGCGACATGGAGACAGGGCATGTCTTCGACGCGGGCGTGTGGGAACCCGACCCCGGCGACCTGGACGACCAGGTGCCGGTGCATGAGGTCGACGCTGCGGTCGCGCGGGCGTTCGAACGGTGGCAGCCGGTGGCGTTCTTCGGCGACGTGCGGGAGTGGGAGTCGTTCGTCCACACGCTGTGGCCGGAACGGTACGGCGACCGGCTGCTGGTGATGGCGAACCCGCGGGGTCGGAACGCGGGGCCGGTCGCGTGGGACATGCGGTCGCGGACGCGGGACTTCACGCTCGCCGCGGAGACGTGCCACACCGAGATCGAGCAGCGGCAGTTCACTCATGACGGGTCGTCGCCGGTGGCGAGGCATGTGGCGAATGCGCGGCGGCGCCCGAATCGGTACGGCGTGTCGGTCGGGAAGGAGTCGCCGCGCTCGCCGTTGAAGATCGACGCGGCGGTGTGCGTGATCGGCGCGCGGATGGTCCGCCGGATCGTGCTGACCTCCCCTGAGTGGGCGAAGCGGACGAAGAAGAAAACCCGGACCGGCCGCGTCTACGGGTTCTAGCGACCCATCCTGCGAGGGGGTGCTGTGGCGCTCTCCGACGTGGAAGCACCGGATACGGCGAAGAGTCTGCTGGCGTTGCGGGAGGACGAGCAGCGCCGCCTGTCGAAGATTACCGCGTACATGGGTGGCAGGCAGGACAGCGTGTACGTGCCGCGCGGCGCCCGGCAGGAGTACCGGTGGCTGATCAAACGCGCGAAGGTCAACATTCTGCCGCTTGTGGTGACGGTGGTCGCCCAATCGCTGTTCGTGGACGGGTACCGGCCAGAGCGCACTGATAAGAACGCGAGGGCTTGGGAGTACTGGCAGGCCAACCGGATGGACGGTCGGCAGCACGGCTTGCATCGGGCGACGTTGAAGTACGGGGTGGCGTACACGCTGGTGCTTCCGGGGCAGCTCGCGGAGCAGCCGATGCCGGTGATCACGCCGAAGTCGCCGCGGCGGTTGACGGCGTTCTACGCCGACCCTGTCGAGGATGAGTGGCCGCTTTACGCGGTCGAGGTGAAGGTCGAGAACCAGTCGAACGGTAAGAAGCGGCAGGTCGTGTACCTGTATGACGAGAAGTCGCGGTTCACGCTCGTCGGTGATGGGAGGCCCGGCACGCCATTGGTTCTGGCCAGCGAGGACGCGGTCGCCGAGCACGGCCTTGGCGTGTGCCCGGTGGTGCGGTACCTGAACGGCGACGACCTGGACGGCGACGAATGTGTCACCGGTGAGGTCGAACCGCTGTTCGACATGCAGGACCAGCTGAACTCGACGACGTTCGGCCGGATGATGGCCGAGCAGTTCGCGGCGTTCCGGCAGCGTTACGTGTCGGGGATGGTCGCTGAGGACGAGGAAGGCCGACCGCGGGCCCCCTTCCAGTCGGCAGTGGACCGGCTGTGGGTGGCTGAAGACGCCGATACCAAGTTCGGGGAGTTCGATCAAACCGAGCTCGGCGGATACCTGAAGAGCGCTGAGGAGACGATCCGGCACATCGCGACGGTGTCACAGACCCCACCCCACAACCTCCTCGGGCAGATGGCCAATTTGCCTCTGGCGCTCGACACGCCTGTTTTGTCACCCCACGGCCGTAGGGTGATGGGTGTGTTGAAGCCGGGTGATGAGGTATTTGCTCCTGACGGAAGCGTGGTCAGAGTCAAGGCTGTGTCGCCGGTGTTCCACGACCACGAGTGCTATCGAATGCGGTTCGACGATGGTACTGAGGTGGTCGCTGACGCTCAGCACCGCTGGACGACGACGCACTTTGTGAACCCGGCCAATCCGTATGGCCCGGCAAGGCATCTCACGTGCCCGGAATGCGGTTGGGTTCCGCGAGCCCGGAAGGCGCCAGCGCGTGGAGTCGCGCTCCACAGGTCCCGCTCGCACGGAATCTCCGCAGTGGCGGCGCCCAAGGGGGGTGCTCGCGAGACGTCGGTTGTGACGACCGCCCAGATCGCTGCCAGCCTGCGCACGTCGATGGGGACGTACAACCACTTCATTCCGGTTGCCAAGCCATGGGACGGGCCTGAGCGGGACTACAGCATCGACCCGTATGCGCTGGGGGTCTTCCTTGGTGATGGCGACCATATCCACGGCGCGATCACCAGCCACAAAGATGACGCGGAGGAGATGGCCGCTCACCTACGTGCCTGCGGCGAGTTCGTTGATGTCTGTCCCTATGCTGACGGCAGCGATAGGCGCTACATCCGGATCCGTAATGACCGGGAGCGTTGCCCCTACGGTCACGAACGTCCCCGCGGAACGCGTTCGGACACTGCGCGGTGCCACGAGTGCCGACGCATACGTGACCGTGGCGACTCAGAGACTCGGATCAGGGTCAACTCGACATTCAGATGGCGCTTCATGGCCCTGGACCTTCGACGGAACAAGCACATCCCGGAGGAGTACTTCCGTGGCTCCTTGAAGCAGCGCCTCGCCCTGCTCCAAGGGCTGATGGACACCGACGGGACTGTGAACCGCGGGCAAGGGTCGGTTGCAATCACCTTGCACGACGAGCGGCTGGCGCGCGACCTCTACCGGCTAGTCTGCTCTTTGGGGCACAAGGTAGTCCTCCGCGAACGCCCGTGGACGTCGAAGCAACTCGTTAAGTCGGGTATCTGCTGGCGTATGACATGGGCAGCACCTGACATAGTCTTCCGCCTGGCGCGGAAGGTGGCGTTGCAGCGTACCGACTTCGGTGATGGTGACGGTGACGGGAAATCCAACAGCCCGTTCCGGCGCTACGTTGTCGCTTGCGACCTCATACCTTCGGTCCCAGTCCGCTGTATCACCGTGGACTCTGACGATCACCAGTTCTGTGTAACTGATTCCTTTGTCCCGACCTGCAACTCAGCTGAAGCTTTGAACGCCGCGCGTGACGGGTTGAACTCTAAGGTCGCCGAGCGGAAGAGCACGACGGGGGAGTCGCATGAGCAGACGCTTAGGCTCGCGTCGCTAGCTGCTGGGGACCAGGCGGGCTGGAGGGACACCGCAGCGCAGGTCGTGTGGCGCGACACTGAGTCCCGAAGCCTGGCGCAGACGGTTGATGCGCTCGGGAAGCTCGTGCAGATGCTGGGTGTACCTCCCGAGGTGCTCTGGGAGCGGATCCCGAACGTCACCCAGCAGGACGTGGAGCGGTGGAAGGCCGCGGCAGAGAAGGGTGACGCGATCGGCCAGCTCAACAAGATCGTCGCGAAGCAGACCGGTCGGGTCGCTGAGCTGACCGCAGCCGCGACAAGCCCCGCGCCGGTGGCGGCGGCGAACGGTGCCGTCCCAGGCTGAGCAGGCGGCGCTCACCGCCGCCTATGTCGCCGAGCAGAGGCTGCTGGCGGCGTCGCTGTCCCGTGACCTGGTGCTGCTTGTACGGCAGATCTTCAGCGTCGCTGATCCGGGGCAGTCGTGGCCGACGACGAAGCTGGCACTCGACACGCTTATACGGGAGCGGCGCCGCCAGTCAGCGAACCTGGCAGCGCGCTACTACGTCGACCTGCGGCAGCTGGCTGTCCCGCAGTCACCGCTGAGGCGCGAGGCGGCGATCTACGAGGCGCGCAGGCGCCAGTTCCGACCAGAGGTGCGCGTGGATCCCGGAACGGGACTCGTACACACCCGGCTCGCGTCCGCCGCCGAAGTCTCGGAGGCGACTCGGACCATTGAGGCTCCTCTGCCTGAACAGCCTCGCCCAGAGGGTGCGCCTGCCGAACTGGACGGTTTCGCGGACATCAGCGAGGAAGACGCGTGGGCGGAACTGGAGAAAATCGCACCGATCACGCTTGAGGACATCGAAGAGCTCGACGAGGATCGGGTCGACGCGAACCTCAACGCCACGGGGGTCGCCTCCTACAAGAAGGCGATCCGGGCGGGGCAGCCCCCGGAGAGGGCCCGCGACACCATGGCGGTCAACCTGGCGGGGTCGGCGGCCACGCTGGCCCTTGAGGGCGGACGCGAAACCATCCGCAGCGCCGTCCTGGGCGACGACGAAGCCATCGGCTGGGCGCGTGTTACCGACGCCGACCCGTGTGCTTTCTGCGCGATGCTCGCTTCCCGCGGCGCCGTCTACCGGTCCAGGCAGACCGCGGGCGGGGCGAAGAACAAGCAGTTCGAGGGCGAAGGAATGTTCAAGTTCCACAATCATGACGGCTGCTCCGCGGTCCCGGTCTTTGACGCCGATGATCCCGTCCTCGAGGAAGCCGAACGGCTGTACGACAAGTGGCTTGAGGTCACCCGCGCAGCTCCAGGCGAGAAGATGATCGACGCGTGGACGAAGTACTGGGATAACCGTGAAGACAAACCCAGACCCGAAACAGCCACCGGGTGAACGGATCCTGGTGTGCGGGCCGCCCGCGGCCGGGAAATCGACCTGGGTGCGCAGCCAGGCGCGTCCCGGTGACCAGGTCATCGACTTCGACGCGTTGTGTCGTACCCTCGGGTCCCGGTCGCATCACGATCACCCGCCGCACGTCCGTGCGCTCGCCAAGTCAATGCGCCGCAGCCTCGAAGAGCAGGCCACAACGCATCCCGGCCGCACGTTCGTGATCCGATCCCTCGCAGACCCTTCCGACCGCGCCGCCGTCGCTGAACGGCTCGGCGCCCGTGTGGTCATGTTCGCTGTCCCCGCTGCGGAGGCGCTTGAGCGCGCCCGCGGCGACAACCGGCCTGAGTGGACCGATCAGGCGATCCGTTCCTGGTGGGACCGGTACCGGCCGTCTCCGGCCGACGAATCACCCGAGACCTGACGCGGCATCGCCTGCGTCTGGAGCCGTCCCGACGTGGGCGGTTTTTCATGCCCGGACGCCGACATGGCGCCGGGCCCGCAACACCACGCGGCCCCGGCATGGGGTCGGTCCCGACATGGGAGACGCATTGTCCGAGAACGCCCCCGAGCCTGTCGCGCCCGCTGAACCGGCGCAGCCGGCAGAGCCCGCCACCGAGCCCGCGCCAGCACAACCCGGCGAGGTCGAGCAGCCGTCCACCGACCCCGGCAAGGGCGAGGAGAAGGACTGGGAGGCCGAGGCCGCCAAGTGGAAGAGCATGGCCCGCAAGCACGAAACCGAGGCCAAGAAGAACGCCACCGCGGCGCAGAAATACGCCGAGTGGGAGGACACCCAGAAGTCCGAGCAGCAGCGGCTTGCCGACAGGGTCGCCGCCGCTGAGGCCGAACGGGACGACGCTCGCCGCAGCCACGCCCAGCTCATGGCCGCGGCAACGCACAACGTCCCTCCGTCGCTCATCGACCGGATCGGCGGATCGACTGCCGACGAGATCAACGAGTCGGCGGAGGCGCTGGCCGCTGAGATCACCCGCCTGGTGCAGGAACGCGCGTCTGGGATCGCTCCAGCGCCTGCACCGGCGCCGGAGCCCAAGTCGGCTCCGGCCGCGACGCGGCCAGTGGAATCGCTAACACCCGGTGCGCGACCGGCAAACGAGGCACCTGCTGACCCCAACGAGGCGTTCCGCAGCTTCTTGACGAGCCGCCGCACCTGATCACTGACCGCAGCTACCGGATCCTGCATGCCACGGGGCCCGGGGCCGCTGCATACCTGAAAGTGAGGTAACGCCCCGTGGCCTACAACGACATCATCAGCCGGGACGCGTCCAACGACCCGCTGATCCCGACCCCGGTCTCCGCGCAGATCCTGCAGGAGATGCCGACCGAGTCGTTCATCCTGCAGCGGGCCGGCCAGGTCCGCATGTCCACAAAGTCTCAGCGGCAGCCGGTCCTGGACGTGCTTCCTCGCGCCTACTGGGTGTCGGGCGACACCGGCCTGAAGCAGACCAGCGCGGTCGACTGGAAGAACGTGACCCTGGTCGCCGAAGAACTCGCGGTGATCGTCCCGATCCCCGAGGCATATCTCGACGACGCGCAGGTCCCAATCTGGGATGAGGTCCGACCCCGGATCGTGGAAGCGCTCGGCAAGGCGATCGACTCGGCCTGCCTGTTCGGAGTCGACAAGCCCTCCTCATGGCCGGCCGACATCTACTCCTCCGTGGTCGCGGCCGGTAACACGGTCCGGATCGGCACGGGAGAGGACTTCGGCGTCGACGTCGCAAACCTCGGCGAGAAGATCGCCAAGGACGGCTTCGCCGTCAACGGGTTCGCATCACGGCCTGGCCTGAAGTGGAAGCTGGTGGGGCTCCGTTCCACGGACGGGATCCCAATCTACCAGCCGGACCTGCAGAACGGCGGCGGCGGAAACCTATACGGATACGGCCTGTCGGAAGTCATCAACGGATCCTGGGACTCCGACGAGGCCGAACTGATCGCTGGCGACTGGTCCAAGTGCGTGATCGGCATGCGGCAGGACATGAGCTGGAAGACCTTCACCGAGGGCGTCATCTCTGACGCCGACGGCAAGGTCATCCTGAACCTCATGCAGCAGGACTCGATGGCGCTGCGAGTCGTCATGCGGCTGGGATACGCGACGTCCAACCCTGTGACGGCGCTGAACACCGACGCCAACACTCGCTTCCCGTTCGGCGCGGTCCAGGCGGCCACCGCCGACAACGTCGCCGGCTCGGCCTGACCCGACCGTCTTACGATGCCCGCTGGGCGGCATGATCCTTCGCGGCCTCTCGCCGCCCAGCTGGCAGCGGGGAGGACAACATGCGGGTCATGGCGATGATCCCCGACTACCCGCCCCGCGGGGTCGGGTCATGGGTCATGACACACAACCTGCTGAGGGCACTGGTGGAGCGCGGCCACCAGGCCGACGTGGTTCTGTCGGCGGCCGATGGCGACCCCTACGAGCTCGACGGAGTGCGGGTCTGGCCGCTGGTGGACAAGTCGGACCCGTTCCGATTCATTGACGACGCCCATGTCATCGTCGCGCACGTTGAGAGCGCAAGCCGGGCGCTGATGCTAGGAGAGATCCGCGGTGTGCCGGTCGCGCAGATCGCGCACAACGCCAACGCGTTCACTGAGGCGGCGCTGCGGAAACGCCCGGCCAGCCTCACGGTGTTCAACTCTGTGCAGGTGTCGGAGAAGCTGGCGGGGCTGTGCTGCCGATCCATCATTGTGCGGCCACCCGTCCGCGCCGAGGACTACGAAACCGTCCCCGGCGGTGCCGTCACACTGATCAATCTCAGTGAAGACAAGGGCGCCGAGACGTTCTACCAGCTCGCCGAACGCCTCCCTAAGACGGCGTTCTTGGGTGTCCGGGGAGGCTACGGCGTTCAGGTGCTCCCGCGCGGACCTGAGGACCTCCCGAACGTGGAGATCCTCGGACACGTCCGGCCGGACCAGATGCGGGACCGGGTGTACGCCCGCACCCGGGTCCTGCTGATGCCGTCGGCTCACGAATCGTGGGGCCGCACCGGTGTGGAAGCGATGACCAGCGGCATTCCCGTGCTCGCGCATCCAGCTCCGGGACTGCGCGAGTCGCTCGGCGCCGCTGGCACATTCGTCGACCGCGACGACCTTGACGGTTGGGAGCGGTCGTTGCGGCTTCTGCTGGACGGGCGCCGCTGGCGTGCGGCGTCCCGGCGGGCGAAGGCGCGGGCAGTGGAACTCGACCCCACGGCGGACCTGGACCGGTGGTGCACCGAGATCGAAGCCCTCGGCCGGAGGAGGCTGCGTGTCCGCTCTCGCGTCGCAGGCTGACATTGAACGGCGCCTCGGACGGGGACTCACCGCGCCCGAGGCCGCACGAGTTGCTGCGCTTCTGGACGACGCTTCGGCGCTGGTCCGCGCCTACACAGGGCAGGCGTTCGAACTGGTCGAGGACGATGAGGTGGTGCTGCGCGCGTCCGGCGGGGCCATCGTCCTGCCGCAGCGGCCCGTTTCGGCGGTCTCGTCTGTGGTCGCGGTCGGAGGGTCTGAAGCCCTTCCCGACTTCACCGTTGTGGACTGGATGTTCGACGAGATCGACACGATCCGGATTGGTGAGGGTGCCTGCGTCATCAACCTGCCCGAGGTGTGGTGGGACGACGACGGCTACCCCGGCACTTACCGGGTCACCTACTCCCACGGCTACGCGGCGGTGCCCGGCGATGTGCTGAGCGTCGTGTGCGGGGTCCTGATGCGGTCTTTCGGGAACCCGCAAGGGTTGCGGAGCGAGACGGTCGGGTCGTACTCCATCACCTACGCGGTCCCCGCCACCGGCGAAGCCCTCGGCCTCAACCTGACCCGCTACGAGCAGAGGGCCCTGGACCGGTACCGGCGGAAGGCCGCCACGATCAGGGTGACCCGCTGATGCTCGGCCCGCACACCGTCACGGTTCGACGCCCGGCAGGCAGGGACGGGTGGGGGAACACTGTCGCCGGCGCCGCCGAGACCCCTGTCCCCGGATGCTTCTGGCAGCCGGTGTCGACCGATGAGCAGCTCAACGCCGCGGACACCGTCACCGTCGTCGCCCGGGTGTTCATGCCACCCGCAGCGGACGTGAAGGCCACTGACCGCATCCGGTTCGAGGGCCGCGACTACGCCATCGAGGGACGCCCCGAACTGCACCACACCCCAGCAGGCCCGCACCACTACGAGGTCAACCTCAAAGAGATCGAGGGGTGAACCGATGGCCAGTGCCAAGATCCGCTACGAGATGAACTTCGCGGGCCTCGGCAAGATCATGAGGGGGAAGCAGATGGAGGCGATGCTGCGCGGCGAAGCCCAGAAGGGCAAGCAGTACGCCGAACTCATCGCCCCCGTCGAGACCGGCGACTACAAGTCACGGTTCCGGGTGTCGTCGGCGCCACGCGGCGCCGGCCGGTGGGCAGACCGCGCCGCCGGCTACCTCCACAACGACTCCGACCATGCCCTGCATGTGGAGTACACCGACGACTACCGGACCCTCGGTGTCGTCGCCAGCATCATCGAAACCGGCCTCTGACGTGCCGGTCCTCGCCGCGTGGCCACCCGCCGCGCGGATCGTCGGAGCGGTCGTCGACGACGTCGGAACGGTGGTCGGGGAGACCGGAACCGACCTCCTCGTCCTGCTGCAGGGCGGGCAGCGTGTGATCCGCGTCAGGCGGATCGGCGGCACCGACGACCGCGTCACTGACATCGCCCGGATCGACGTCCGCGTGTACGCGGTCGACCTGTCGAACGCGGAGGTCGGCTCGGAGTCAGTGCGGCAGTGCCTGCTGTCCGGGCCGGTCGCGACGGCCCATGGTGTCCTCGACCGCGCCGAGACCGAGGTCGGCCCGCAAGAGGTGCCGAGCCCGGACCCGGAGAACTACCGCGTCGTGTCCGCCACCTACCGGGTCAGCGTGCGACGCCGCTGACCTTCTTCTCTCGACTAGGCCCGCCAGCCTGTCCAGCCCCGCAAGCGGGGCCATTCGTGTCCCGCAAAGAGAGGGATCCTCGTGGCTGGTTCTGCCTACGACGACATTCAGCAGCGGAACGCCGCGCTGATCTTCAAGGCCCTGCAGGGGTCGGTGTTCACCGCGCCGTCCACCGCAGCGGCCATCACCAACCTCACCGACTCCGGTGACAAGCTCCTGAAGGCGCTGCCCACCGGATACGAGGATGTCGGCTGGACGTCCGATGACGGCGCCCAGTTCGGCCGCGACGTCGACACTTCCGACATCACCGGCTGGGGCAGCGTGGAGCCGCTGCGGTCCGACGTCAACTCCGATGTGACGACGTTGCAGATCGCGTGCCTGGAGACCAAGAAGGCCACAATCGGGCTGTACACGGGCGCGGACATGGCCGCTGCGACCCCGGATCCTGTGTCCGGTGAGCTCAGCATCGAGAAGCCGGCCCGTCCCTCGTTCCGCTACTACCGGGTCATCGCGATTGCGGTGGACCTCACCGACGACGGCGAATACTACGTCGCACGGTTCCTCCCGCGCGCCCGCGTCACCGACTTCGATGAGCAGGCGATGCAGTCCAGCGACGACAGCCCTCTGACCTGGGCCGTCACCCTCACCTCGTACCAGGACGCCACGCTCGGCTACAGCGAGCGGTACATCTTCGGTGGGCCGGGCTGGGCGACGCGCTTGGCCTCGATGGGCTTCGACGCCCTCGCCAGCTGATCGTCGCGGCGGCCGGGCAGAGCTGGCGGGCCCCCGGCCGCCGCGACATCCAGGCCCGCCGCCGAGCCAGGAGAAGCCGATGGCGTCCACGCCTGCCTACCCGGTGTACCGCAGCCCCGACGGCAAGTCGGAACAGATCGCGTCTACGCCAGCGCGGGAGGTGCAGCTCAAGCATGCCGGGTGGCGCAAGGTCACCCAGCCCAGGAGGAAGACCGATGCCCGCCAGCATAAGCCCGCGCCCGCGGGCGAGTAGATCACGGAAGGCCCGCCGCATGCCCAGCAAGAAGTACCAGCTCGACAAGTACCGCAACGAGGCTGTGAAGCCCGACTTCGAAATCGTGGTCGACGCGGAGACCAGCATCCTCATCAGGATGCCGACGGTGGATGAGGTCATCGACCTCAACGACATCACCGACATCCGCGCGCAGCTGCAGATCCTGGCGAAGGACCAGTACGAACGGCTGATGGAGGTCATCAGCGACGACCCGGGCGCGATGCTGCAGCCGCTGATGAACGACATGCTGAAGCACTTCGGCCTGGGGAAATAACGAAGGTCGCTGACCTGATCGACAGGTACGGCGACGCGATCCGCTACGACCTGCGCCATGAACTCGGCGTCGACATGCTCGACTTCTTCCGCGGCTCCCTGTCCGCTGAGGCGATCCTCGACTTCCTCCAGCACCTGCCGTCTACGTCGGCGTACAGCGCCGCGCTGGCTGAGGACGAGGACCTGGCGAAGGAACTGCTGGACGAGCCCGACAGGGCGCCGAGCCCGCCGCGGCTCACCGAGTTCGGCCCCGAGGTCCAGGCCCTCGCAGAGGTCCGTGACCTGCTGGCCTCCGTCCTCGCGGTGCTGGTGAAGGCGAACGGCGGGAAGCCGCAGAAGCCCAAGCCGTATCCCCGGCCGGTGACGGCGCTGCAGAAGTTGAAGCGGCGAATGCGGTACTCGCGGCACCTGGACGTGGTTCGTCGCGTCCTGCCGGGCCGTTCCTCCTGATCTTTGTGAGGCTTTCGGTCTCCTCCCTGAAGGGTGCCCTGGGTCGGGCAGGGAGGAGCGCCTGCCGTGGCTGTCGAAGTGGGCGGCGCGTTCATCTCCGTCCGCCCTGACCTCAAGGGCTTCCATACCAAGATCAAGACCGAGTTGCGGTCGATGGCGCCGTCGATGGTGTCGATCGGCCGTGAGTGGGGGACCGCGCTCCAGCGGGGGATCAAGGAGAAGCTCACCCCGATCGAGGTTCGCCTCGAAGCTGGCGCAACGGCCGCCCAACTGGCCACGTTGAATCGGGCCGTCGACAAGCTCGACGGCCGGGTCATCAACATTCAGGTCAACGCTGATGTGTCCGCTGCGGCGGCGCGCCTGGTGTCATTCGAGCAGACTCTGTCGCGACTGGACGGCCGCAAGGTCAACGTCCAGATCAACGTCGACATGGCTGGCGCGGTCAGCGAACTGCTCGCGTTGGAGCAGGTTCTGGCCAGAATCGATGGCCGCCGCGTCAGCGTGCAGGTCGACGTTCAGATCGCGGGCGCTCTCGCCCAACTCGCCGCAGTGCGAGGCGCGGTCACGAACATCGACAACCGCCGCACGATCAACATCGATGTCGATATCGGGTCGGCGATGGCCGGCCTTGGTGCGCTGCGCGCAGCGCTGATCGGCCTCGCTGTGGTGGCATCGCCGGCCCTGGTGGGGATCGGTGCCGGTGTTGTGGGTCTAGCTGGCCCGCTTGCTGCGGCGGGCGCGGGTTTCGCGGGGTTCGGGGCGGTGGCGCTGCCGGCGATCAGCCACGTTTCCAAGGCACTGCAGCAGGAGAAGCAGGCCAGTCAGCAGTCTGCCGCCGCGTCGGGTCAGGCGGCGCAGCAGGCGTTCGCGGCTGCGTCGGCGCGGCAGCAGTTGGCGTCAGCGGTCCGCAACGCCGCGTACGCCCATCAGCAGGCCGTGGATCAGGTGCGGCAGGCCGAGCAGCAGTATCAGCAGGCGCTTCAGGGTGAGGCGGAAGCGCAGCGGGCGGTGACGCAGGCGCGGCTCGCGGCGCGCCGCGCGATCGAGGATCTACACAACCAGGTCGCCAGCGCCCGGCTGGGGTTGGAGGAGGCGCGGCTCGGGGTCGAGCAGTCCCGGGCGGCGTGGGACCAGATGGCCGCGGCGGCGAAGGCCGCCGCCGACAAGGTCGCGTCCGCTCAGTCGGCGCTGGCAGCCGCGCAAGCCGCGCAGGCGACGGTGCTGGGGAACCCCGCTGCGACGGACGCGGCGAAGAAGCAGGCCCAAACCGGCGTCGACGCCGCCCAGCAAGCGCTGAAGAACGCCCAGGCCCAGAAGAAGGCCGCCGATTTGGCGGCGCGGCAGGCCGAGCTGAACTACCGGCAGTCGATCCAGCGGGTGAAGGAGCAACAGCTTCAGCTGCGGCGGCTGGAGCAAGACGAGAGGTCCGCGTCCAAGGCCGGGGTTGAGGGGTCGGACCAGGTCAGGCAGGCACGGCAGCGTCTCGCGCAAGCCAACCAGCAGATCGCCAGCAGCGAACTTGCGTTGCGGCGGGCGCGGGAGAACGTCACCCGCACTGATCAGCAGTCTGCGGATCAAATCGCGTCGGCGCGGCGGGCGCTGGCGCAGGCGACGTCGCAGGCGGCGGCGTCGACGGGCGCGCTCGGGCAGCAGCTGGTGAAGCTGACGCCGCTGGAGCGCCAGCTCGCGAACGCATGGAAAGACCTGACCGCGGTGTTCGGGGCATGGTCGAAGAGCCTGCAGCCGGCTGTCATCCCGGCACTGATCAAGGGCATCGGGTTCCTCAAGGCACTGCTGCCCACCTTCACGCCGATCGTGAAGGGCGCCGCGGCGGGGATCGGGACGCTGTTCGACCGAGCGACGCAGGCGGCGAAGTCGCCATTCTGGGCACAGTTCTCGCAGTTCCTGGGGCAGTCCGCCGGTCCGGCGATCTTGGGGCTCGGGTCGCTGCTGGGGAACCTCCTCAAGAGCCTCGCCGGGCTGGCTCAGTCGTTCGCGCCGATCGGGTTCGCGTTCCTGCAAGTCCTCAACGCGATCGCGGCACGGTTCGCGGCGTTCACCACGGGGCTGGCGAACAACCCGGCCTTCCAAGCCTTCACCAAGCAGTTCATTGCGCTGGCGCCGCTGATGGCGCAGACGTTCATCAGCCTCGGCAGTCTTCTCGGTTCGCTGTTCGCAGCGCTCGCCCCGGCGCTACAGCCGATCCTCGGACTGATCAACACGCTGGCGTCGTCGCTGGCGGGTGTCCTGCGACAGGCCGGGCCAGCGATCGCTTCGGTGTTCTCCGCGCTCGGCTCCGGACTGTCCGCAGTGATCGTTGCGCTCGCGCCGGTGGTGACGCAGCTGGTGCAGGCGCTCGCACCGCTCCTCGTCCAACTGATCAACGGGCTGAAGCCCATCCTGATCTCGCTCGTTCCCGTGCTCGGGCAGATCATTTCCGGTCTCGCCCCGGTCATCTCGGCTCTGCTGTCGGGGCTGCAGCCCGCGATCCAGTCGCTTGTGCCTGTGGTGTCGCTGCTGGTCGGCGCGATCGCGAAGATCCTGTTCGCGTTGGCGCCGGTGCTGCCTCTGGTCGGCCAGTTCATCGCACAGCTCGTCGCGGGCCTAATGCCGGTCCTGACGCCGATCGTGAACGCGATCGCGTTGATGGCGCAGCAGATCGCCGGAACGCTCATTCAGGCGCTTCAACAGTCCGCGCCAGCCCTCCAGCAGATGCTGCTGGCGGTTGCGAGTCTGCTTCCCGAACTGCTGCCGCTGGTGCCGTTGTGGGCCGAGTGGTTCAAGGCGATCGCTCCGCTGCTGCCGGTCATCATCCAGCTGGCCGCGGTGATCGTGCAGGCACTCGTGCCCGTCCTTCGCATCGCCATCAAGATCGTCGTCTGGTACTGGACGACGATCGCGCACCTGCTGCTACCGGTGTTCCGGCTGCTCGTCACCGTGATCACGTGGGTCGCGGGGATCCTCACGCCGATCATCCAGGCGATCGGGTGGCTGATCCGCGGCATCGGTACCGCCGCGATGTTCGTGTGGAACATCATCAAGATCGCGTTCGCGGGGATCGTGTTCGCCGCGAAGATCCTCGCCGCCGTGATCTTCGTGGTGGTCGTCGCGCCGCTATTGATCGCTTTCAAGCTCCTGCAGATCGCCTTGATGGCGCTCTGGCAGCACGTGTTCGTGCCCGCCTGGCACGGCATCTCCTGGGCCGCGCAGCAGGCATGGAAGCTCCTGCAGCCGCTATTCGGGCTGATCCGGGCAGGAATGCGGCTCCTTGGCTCTGTCATGTCCTGGCTCTGGCGCAACATCGCCGTCCCCACCTGGAACGGCATCCGCGCCGCGATCAGCGTCGCATGGGGGGCCATCCGCGGAATCTTCAACGCCGTCGTGGGGTTCCTCCGCGTCACCCTCGGCCCGATCTTCACCTGGCTGCGCGACAAGGTCATCCGCCCGGTCTGGAACGCGGTCGGCTCTGTCATCAGGGCCGCGTGGACCGGAGCGATCCGCCCCACCTTCGACGCGGTCAAAAACGCGGTCGGGAAGGTCCGCGACGCGTTCAAGACCGCGGTCGACGGAATCGGCCGCATCTGGGACGGCCTGAAGAAGATCACCAAGGGACCCGTCCAGTTCGTTGTCAACACGGTCTACAACAAGGGCATCCGGGCGGCGTGGAACACCATCGCCGGCCTGGTGAAGCTCCCTGGCCTCCCGGAACTGAAGTTCGCGGCCGGCGGTGTCGTCCCGGGCGGCGCCTACGGAGTACTGCCCGGCTACGCGCCAGGCCGGGACACGATGCTCGCGGCGGTGTCGCCGGGCGAGGCATGGATCCGGCCCGACGCCACGCGTGCCCTCGGGTCGAACTTCATCTACGGCCTGAACGCCGCGGCGGCGTCCGGAGGGACTACCGCCGCAGCGCGGTTCCTGTCGCAGGCGGGCGGCCCGCAGTTCGCGTTCGGCGGCATCGTCGGGAAGATCAAGGACGCTGTCGGCGGCGCGAAGAACCTGGTCGTGAAGGGCGCCTCGGACCTGCTGTCCAAGGGCGCGTCTTTCGCCGCCCGCAAGATCCTCGACCCGATCCTCGGGCAGCTCAACGAGGTCGCTGGCGACTCCAACTGGGTCAAGGCGATGACCCGGCTGCCGCGGCGGATGATCGACGGGTTCATCGGCTGGCTCAAGAAGGCCATCGACCCCAAGCTCGGCGGCGACGCCACCGGGGTCGTCGCGGCGGCGAAGAAGTACCTGGGTGTCGGTGACGACCGTGGCCGTGACAACGACAACCCGTTCACCCGCCACTACGGGTGGCCGGCCGGTACGCCGTGGTGCGCGCTCTTCGCCTCGAAGGCGATCGAGGACGCGCACGCCACCAAGAAGTACTCGGGCGCACCCACCGCCGCGGTCGCCACGTTCAACGCGCAGATGCAACACGTTCCTGTCTCCGCAGGCCGCCCAGGTGACTTGGCGACCTACCGCGGGAACGGGCACGTCAACATCATCGAGAAGAAGGCCGCTGGCGGCTACATGACCATCGGCGGCAACCAAGGGCCCAAGGTCAACCGGTACGTGCGTGGCGGGCAGACCGCTGTGCTGCGTCCGAAGTTCGCGACCGGCGGGATCGTGCCGAGCATGGCGCGGCAGGTGTTCGGCAAGGAGTGGCTGCACGCCGACGACCCGGCCGACCGGCGAGACCCGCTCGCCGCGATGTACAACCAGCTCGTCCGTCCGACCCTGTTCGACACCGGCGGTTGGCTCCCGCCCGGAGTCAGCACCGTCGCGAACTTCACCGGACGTCCCGAGGCCGTACTCACCGACGGGCAACTCCGCCGCATCACCGCGGCGGAGGGCCGCGGCGACAGGCACGTGTCGGTCATGGACCACGCAACCGTGGTCGTGCAGGACCCGGTCGACATCGACATGCTCGCGCAGCGGCAAGAGTTCGCCGCCCGCAGCGCCTCCTTCGGATGAGGGGAGCGGCGCTGTGAAGACCGCGGTGCGGCTTGTCGACGGCGCGCGGCAGCTGAACCTGCACCCCTCTCTCGATTACATCCCGCAAAAGCTCAGTGTGACCTCACCGCCGGTGCGTGAAGCCACCGAGCCCCGGACCGACGACGACGGGGAGCGCGACTCCACGACCCTGTTCGGCGGCCGCGCGGTGTCGCTTGAAGTCGTGGTCGTCGACGAGCAGGTCGACTGCGAGGTTCTCCTCGACCAGCTCAAACAGTTCCTGCATCCCCGCAGCAGGCCGTACCTGTATGTCACCGATGACGGCTGGTCGCAGGAGCGGCGGATCCGGCTGCGCGTCGACCAGTGGGACGAACCCTACGAGGGATACAAGGCGTCACAGTCACGGCCGGTGCAACTGCAGTGGAAGGCGCCCGACGGGATCTGGGAGGCCGTCGCCACGGTCGAGGAGACCGTGAACGCCGACCTCGCCGGCGACCCGGTCGGGTTCACCTTCCCGGTGACCTTCCCGGTGACGGCGACGGCGACGATGTCGGCTGGCGCGTCCACGGTCGTCAACCTCGGTGGCGTCCCGTCGCACTTCAGCGCCCTGCTGTACGGCCCCTGCACAGGTCCGCGGCTGATCAACGAGACGACCGGTGAGCAGATCGCCTTCACCGAGTCGCTAGTGCTTGGCCCGGGGGAGTACGTGGAGATCGCCACGCGGGAGCGGACCGCGTGGCTGAACTCCGAAACCAGCCAGTCACGGCTGAACTTCATCGATTTCGACTCCACGTCCTGGTGGCGGATCGAGCCGGGCGACCAGCAGATCCGTTACGCGCCGCTCGACACGGCGGGTGCAGCCGCTGCCGTCATTACCTACCGGCCCGCGTGGCTATGAGGAGGACGCCGTGACGCTGAAGCGGCCCCTGTACATGCAGGCGGGCGGCGGCGATACACCCTTCTCCTACGACGCGGTCGACTTCCGTGCGATCCTCGCTTCGGTCTTCAACGTCGGGGGCGTCTGCAACACCAGCCCCGCCGACCTGAAGGTGACCCAGCGCAGCGCTGGCGCCAACTTCTCCGTGGACGTGGCGGCCGGGTATGCGGTCATCGCCGGAACCGACGTAGCCGGGCAGGGGTTCTACCTGGTCCAGAGCACCGCCACGGTGAACCTGGTGGTGCCGCCGCCGCCGGTGTCCGGGACGCGGGTTCACCGGGTGGTGGCGCAGGTCCGCGACAAGCTCCACAACGGGGCGTTGGCGGCGAACACCTACGACTTTGTGCTGAGCGTGCTGGAGGACACCGGGTCGGGGACGCCAGCGACGCCCGCGTCGGCGCTGAGCCTGGCGACGGTGAGCGTCGCGTCCACAGCACTCAATGTGAGCGACAGCAACATCACCGACACGCGGGTGAATGCGGTCTCCACGATAGGCATCGGCCGGTGGGTCGGGTCTGATGCGCTTCGCCCTCCCGCTCCGGTGGACGGCGAGCTGATCTGGCGGACGGACAAGAGCTACTACGAGGTCGCGGTTTCCGGGTCGTGGCGGCCTATCGGCCTCGCCGCACCCGCCGCGCGCCTCGGCCGCGTCACCACCAACCAGTCGATCACCAACAACACGACGACGCCACTCCAATGGAATTCGGAGTTCGAGGACACCCACGGCGGCCACGACAACTCCACCAACAACAGCCGTTACACCGCGCCGATCGACGGGCTGTACCAGGTGACGGCGACCGTCGCGTGGGACTCCAACTCCAGCGGAATCCGGGAGATCTCGCTGCGCGTCAACGGATCCACGATCTTGGACGGTAACCGGATCGGTGCCGGTTTCAACATCACCTTGACGCAGACCGTGAGCCACCTCGTGCGGCTCACCGCAGGCCAGTACGTCGAGGCGATCGTGTGGCAGAACACCGGCGGGTCGCTGGCCATCGACAGGACGTTCCACGCCGGCCCGCTGATGGACGTCGTCTGGATGCGCCCGTGACCATGCGAAGGGGAGCCTGATGTTCACCCCGGCCACCCGCGATGCCGTCATGGACGGCACGTCGATCGCCGCGCTGTGCACGCACGCGAGCCTGCACACGGCAGACCCGGGCGGGACCGGCGCGAGCGAGGTGGCGGGCGGCTCGTACGCGCGCGTCGCGGTCACGTGGGCGGCGTCGTCCGGCGGCACGAAGACCCTCACGGCCGCCGTGACGCTGCAGATCCCGGCAGGGACGACGTTCACCCACTTCGGCCTGTGGTCAGCCGTCAGCGGTGGGACGTTCCGAGGCGGCGAACTGCTCAGCGCGTTGCAGTCGTATCCGACCGGCGGCACCTTCGACCTGTCGATTTCAATCCCGTCGACGTAGGAGCGCTCACAGTGACATTCACCGCCCAGGCGACGATGGCCGCCGCCGAGGCGTTCTGCGCAAGGGACATCAACGCCTCGCGGGACGACCTCGCCGAAGTAGGGATCAGCGCCTGATGGCCAAGGCTGGATATGCCGTCGTCACCGGGGGCGCGGTTGCCCTGTCGGCGGCGACCGCCAAGAGCGTCCTGGGCGTGAAGGCGCCGTCCGGGAACGGCATCGACCTCAAGAAGTTTCGGGTCGCCTTCGACGGCGTGACCGCGACGAACGTCCCGGTGCTGGTCGAGCTGTGCGCGGCGACGTTCGCGACGAACTCGCCCGGCACCAACAGCACCAGCGTGACGCCTGTGCAGGTGTACGGCCGGGCCGTCACGGTTGGTGCGACGGCGGCCAGGACCTGGACCACGGAGCCAACGGTACTCACGGTGATCGGCGAGTTCCTGCTGTCGCCTGCCGGGGGCGTGGTCTTCTACGACTTCCCGCTCGGCGACACTCCGGACTCGGCGGTGTCCGAGGGGTTCGTGATCCGCTGCAACGCGCCCGCTGTTGTGAACGTCAGGGCCAGCCTCGAATTCGAGCGCTGCTAGGGCCGCCACTCGTCCCGGTAGTCGCGATGGTCGGCGTACGGCAGAGTGAGCAGGCGCATGGTGGTGCACGGCCACTCTCCGATGATCTCTTCTCTAACATGGCACGTCGCGCAGTAGCGCCAGCGGAGCGGTTCTGACCCTCCCAGCACGGCACCGCCCTCCATCGGGTGCTCCGCGAAGATCCGCCGCTTGGCCTCGACGTCGGCCAGCACGTGGTCAGGGTCGTGGCGGGCGGCATGGTCGAGCACGTCCGCCTCGTTCTTGTCAGCGGTGGCGATGACGTGGCCGCTCTGCGGATCGTCGTAGCTGGCGTACAGATCGCCAAGGATGCCGTCTGTGCGCCAGGCCCCCGAGTGGGCTGCGGCCAGCGCGCGCTGGGCCAGGGCGGCATCCTCGTCCAGCCGCTCGTTCAGGAATCTCACCAGGTCGTCCACGTCTCCAGCATCGCACCGACGGGAGGACCGTGGAGCTGAATAACGGCGCCGAAGGCGGGACGAACACCACCACGGTCTCTGCCGCCAACAGCGGCGGCGCCAGCGGCAACCCGTTCGACTCCGTGGTCGGCACCCCGACGATCACGTTCGACAACACGCACGCGCTCGGGAACTTGAGCTACAAGGTCGTCGCCGGGGCCAGCGCGCAGCAGATGGTGTGGTCGTCGGCCAGCCACGGCACGCAGTCCGAGACGTGGGGCCGCCTCTACCTGTACTCGTCCGGCGCGCCGTCCGCAGTGACCGGTATCGTCCGCTGGCTCGTCGGCGTCGGCCAGACCGCACGGCTCCGCTACGAGTCCACCGGCGTCCTCACCCTGTCCGACGTGGGCAACAACCCAGAGTTCGCCACCGCCAACCCGATCCCGACTGGGCAGTGGGTGCGCCTCGAGTGGCACATCCTGTTCCAGGCCGGGACCGGAGTGTGCGACTTGCGGACCTACAACAACGCCGACAGCACGACGCCTACCGAGTCGCTGTCGTCGGCGACCCTGAACGCGGCGGCGGGCTGCGACACCGTGCAGTGGGGATCGTTCAACGCGGTCACGTGGACGGGCTGGCTCGATGGTCTGCAGGTGAACAACACCGGCTTCCCCGGGCCCATCACCGCCCGCCCCGCCGTCACCGTCGCCAACCGCGCCGCCGTCGTGCGCGCGGCGGGGTGGTGACCAGTGGCACGACTCGGTCGCGGCCAGCCCAACCGGCCTGTCGTCACCCGTACCTCGGTCAAGGGCCCGCTCCCCGGCACCGGGACGATCCAGGTCAACTTCACGCTGACCGGCACCGGCACCAAGCACGCGTCCGGAACCGGGACCATCGCGCTCGGGCTCGCGCTCACGGGCACGGGCGTCAAGCACGCGCCCGGGGCGGGCGCCGTCGCCATCGCGTTCACCCTCACCGGCAGCGGCACGAAACAGACCGGTATCGGGTTGCCGCCGAGACCGCGGACCCGCTGGCAACTCATCCTTGGCCCCGCGTCGGGCGGCCATGAGCTCGCGTTGACGGAGGCGACCGGCCGCCGCTACACGGCGCGGCTGACGGACGCGTCAGAGCTGGCGTTCTCTCTGGATGGACGGCACTCGCAGGCCGCGGCGGTCGAAGAGCTCGCTACCGATGTGCACGTGTTGTGGACCTCTGATGCGGGGGACAGTCGGCTGCTGGACCGGTGCCGGGTCGGTTCGACGCAGGACACCCTGGATGACGCCAAGCACACGATGTCGGTTGGCTGCCTGGACTACAAGGCAGTGTTGAATCGGCGTCGGCTGTACTCCGACGCGACCCTCACCTACACCGCCAGCGATCAGGCCGAGATCGCTTGGGCCCTGATCAACTACACGCAGGGCCTAGCCGGTGGTGCCCTCGGCATCGCCAAAGGATGGGTTGGGACAACACCGACGGGCGTGGTCCGTGACCGGACGTACGAGGTCGGCGATTCCGTCGGCGAACGCGTCCAGGAGCTCAGCGAGGTCATCGACGGTTTCGACTGGGACGTCACGCCGGTCAGCGCGTCCGCTCTGCGGCTGGACGTGTGGTCACCGCAGCGGGGCTCTGATCGGGGCGTGGTTCTGGAGTTCGGCGGGATCGTCGCTGCGGCGACCAGGGACACCAACCCTGCCGACTACGCCAACGCGCTCCGGTATACCGGCGCTGCCGGTGATGACGTGGCCCCGGGCCCGACGGCTCAGGAGAGACAGGCCGGCGACATCGGCTCCGTCTTGCAGGGTCGCTGGGATGCGGTGTTCGGCGACGACGGCCTCACCACCCAGTCCGCGCTTGACGACCGCGCGGACTGGCAGCTGGCGCAGTCGCAGGTGGTCCGCCCGGTCTGGACGGTCACGCTGCGCGCCGGCGCGTGGGATGGGCCCGACCACATCTGGCTGGGTGACCCAGTCCGGTTGATTGTCAGATCCGGGCGGCTCGCCGTCGACACCACACTCCGGGTGTTCGAGGTCGAGATCGGGCTGGACGGCAACGGCGGCGAGTCAGTGCAGCTCGCGCTTGGCGGACCACGTCCAGACTACCGGAGGCGCCCGTCGCTGGTGGATCGGCGGCTGACGAACCTGGAGAGGCGGTAGGGAGTGACGGCTGCCTTGGCCCAGGTTCCGTGGCAGACGCTGCTGGCTAGCGGTCTGGTGGCGGGCCTGCTCGCCACGATCGTGCTGATCGTCCGGTCGATCATCCAAGGCGCGCTTGTTCCCCGCCAGCATCTGCTGGACGTGCAGGCCGAGCGCGACAAATGGGAGGCCGCATGGCGGGTACAGCAGGAGACGCTCGCCGAGATCGATGGCCGGCTGGACGCCAACACCGAGGCGCTGAGGCTCATGCAGCAGCTGGTGGACGCGCTGGCGACGAAGGGGTCGGCGCGGTGAGGCTGCCGTGGCGGCGACGCCGCGATGACGCCATTCCCTCCGACGCCGACGAAGCGTTGGAGCTCAGCGAGCAGCGGCGGGAGCAGGCCGTCGAGCGACGTGCGGAGTTCGACCGGCTCGCCGAGCGGATGCGGCGTATGCGGACGACCAACCATTTGGCGGAGCGGTTCGCGCAGGCTTTGAGGGAGGGGCGTCGTTGATCCAGTTGCTCGGCACCATCGGCCTGGTCGCGGGCGCCGTGGCGGCCACCGCGTTCGTGGGGCTGTACCACCTGTCGGCGCGCTGGTGGCGCAGCGAGGAGGGCATTCACCTGATGGCGTTCACCGGTGCGCTGGCGGTGGTGTTCGACTGGCAGTCGGTGCGGGCGCTCATCGTCGGCATGCGGCAGGTGTCGCTGGGTGTGGAGATCACGCGTGCCGCCATCTACTGCACGGTGGCGGCCCTGCTGGTGTGGCGGCTGTGGCTGCTGTACCGGCTGCAGATTCGGCCGGGGATGAAGCGTGAGAGGGGCAGGCAGTGAGCGAGATCGAGCACATGGGCGAGGTCGACCGGCATCCGGGCGTGCACCGGGCGACGGAGGCCGACGAGGAGCAGGTGCTGCGGGGGCTGTACGGCGAGCCCGACCAGTACGGCGTGTTCCAGGGGGTGGAGGGCTGATGACCCGGGGTCCTGATTTGAGGCAACGAAAGAAGCGCGCAGACAGCGGCCGGGTTTCCTGGCCGCTCTTCTTTTCCCATATTGCGCTTCCGGATGAAAACAACTGCATGGAGTGGGTGGGCCCGGCAGGTGAAGCGACCCTCGGCTTCAAGTACGGACGCCATGGAGCGCGCACCGCGCACCGGATGGCCTACGAGTACTGGCACGGCCCCATCCCCCACGGCCTGGTCATCGACCACGTGTACGCCTGGGGGTGCCGGAGCACCTTGTGCTGTGCACCTGACCATCTCGAAGCCGTCACGCAGGCCGAGAACGTCGCACGCGGCCATAAGGGTGCCCTGTTCACGCACTGCCAGAGCGGCCACGAGATGACTTCGGCGAACACCTATGTCCGGAAGGACGGACGCGGTCGACAGTGCCGTCGGTGCAAGGCCGACCGCGAACGCATCCGGCAGCGCGCCTTGAAGGAGGCGGGCTGATGACCGTAAGCAGCATGCTGGCCGAGGCGCGACGATGGCTCGGTACTAATGGCCGGCCGAACGCTCTGACGATGGCGTATGCCTCTCGGCACGGTGCCGACTATCGCAGCACGGCATGGTGTGACATCGCCGTGACTGAGTGGGCCCGCCGCTCCGGCAACACCGCCGCCGTCCTGCCAGGCGGGGATCGGGCCTACACGGTGTGGCACGCGGAGGACTTCCAGAAGGCCGGACGCTGGCACACCGGCACCACGGCCGAGGTGAACGCGGCCAAGCCGGGCGACATCGTGTTCTTCGACTGGGGCGCGACCAACTCGATGGACGCCATCGACCACGTGGGCGTCATCGAGAGGGTGCTCGGTGACGGGCGGGTTCAGACGATCGAGGGCAACACCTCCGACCAGTGCCTGCGGCGCGTGCGCTCGGCCGACGTCATCGCCGGGTACGGCCGCCCGGCCTACAGCAACGAGGAGGACGACATGCCGCTCAGCGACGCCGACCTGAACAAGATCCGCGACATCGTGTGGAACACCGACACCGCCCCGGCTCCGACCGGCTCGGCGACCAAGGACAACCCGACGTGGCGGCACGTCAACCTGATGCGCGACACCTACAGCGCGGTCCGCGAGGTGCAGGCGCTGGTGGCCGCGCTGGCCGGCCAGGTGCCCGACGTGGACGAGGCCGCGATCGCCCAGCACGTCGTGAACGCGCTCCCCGAGACGCTCGCCCAGCAGGTGCTCGACGGGCTGAAGACCCGGCTGGAGAGCTGACCAGTCTTTATGCCGGATCCGGCAAGAACGTGGCGGCATCCGTCGCCCGGTGACCCGAGGAGGTCGCACCCATGAAGGTCTTCGGATATGAACCGGCCGTCATCGCCTACGCGGTGAACGCCGCCGTGGCGCTGCTGGTCGCCTACGGGCTGGACCTGTCGCAGGGCCAGGTGGAGGCCGTCGCCGTCATCACCACGGGCGTCCTGGCGGCGGTCGCGGCCGTGATGACCCGCCCGGTCGTGGTGTCCACCATCACCGGCGCTGCGGCCACCATCCTGACCGCGTTGGCCGCCTTCAAGATCGAGCTGACCGCCGACCAGATCGGCGCGACCGTCACGGGGCTGTCCATCGTGCTTGCGCTGCTGCTGCGGCAAAACGTGTCCCCGGCGCCGGGCGTGACGGCGAGGCGCCCTTGAGCCCGGCGTTCGTCGGCCGGATCCGGACCGGCGCGGGCACCCCTGACCCATAGACTGATTCTGCCCGGTATCCGGGCGTGGGGACAGCGCACGAACGCCCGCCTTCCTTCGGGAGGGCAGGCGTTTCGTCGTTCTCTTGAGACGGTTTCAAGTGCGGGCTCGCCGATCAAGGTCCTTCAGGTTCCCGCGCAACGACGCCTCGTCCTCTGCTTCGGCGGAGGGCGGGGCGTTTCGTCGTGTGCGAGGTCAGGTGGGCTCCTCGTAGAAGCCGTCCAGATGTTGATCCAGCTCAGCCAGATCCGGGTGCGCTGCGATCTCGCGCCGATCCGCTTCTCGCATTGCCGCCTCGGCTACCAGGGTCGTAGCCGCCGCCTCCAGCATCTCCGCGTCCCCGCGTAGGAGGGCGGCCCTGAGGCGCATCATGGCAGCACGGAACTCGGGATCATCCGGGGATGTCGTGGCGCTCACTGTTCCGGGCCTTCTGGGCGCGGTGCCCCGGCCAGGGCCTTCCGCATCGAGGCGGCCATCTCCGTGACCGCTGCGCTGAGCCGCTCGAACTGGGGAGCGAGTTCCGCGAACTTCTTGGCCGACCGGGCCAGCGCGACCGACTGCAGGCGCTTCAGGGTGGTGGGCCGGGACGCGATCCCGGCGGCGTGCACGCGGCGGGCGATCTCGTTGACGGACACGCCTGAGCGGTGGATCACGAACAGGTACTGCCAGAACGCCTGATCGACTTCGTCCTTTCGGGCGTCGAGTTCGAGCTTCGTGGCGATGATGGCGTCCACGTCGTCGGTGGTGAGCTGGCGGGCGGGTTCGATGTGGGTGTCCATGCGGGCCTCCTGATGGTCAAAGGACTTGACCTCTACTATGCAGTCAAATCCTTTGACCGGTCAAGATATTTGACCGAAGAATCTGAGGTGTGTCCATGACCTGCACGAACACATGCCCTACCCTGACCGCATGGCCACACGAACCTGCCCAAACGGCCACGCGCTTCGCCCCGGCCACGTCCTCGTCGGCTGGTCACCCTGCACCTGCACCTCCGCGTGGGGCGAGCACAAGGGCCACCGCACCGTGCGAGGCGTGCCGTGCGGTCGGGGAGACGATGGTGCGATACCAGCCCGAGCACATCGGCGGCGGCCACCCCAACCGGCGCACCCGACCGGCGGGACCGCAGGAACCTGACTAGGGAGGGCCCCGGCCGGACCGCTGACCTTGGCACGGTCACAGCGGTGCCGGCCGGAGCAGCACGGCCTGGAGGCATGGGGATGCCCCCAAGCGAGTGGATGCGGGCCGGGAAGCCGGGAAAGATCTCCGGCCCGCACCCCACCCCCCAAGTGGACGGCGCCCCGTGCGGGGTGCAGGGCGCCGACCCACACCTAGAGATCCACTTGGTAGAACAAGCACGTTTCGGTCAGCTTCTGAAGCATGGCCTAGGCCAAGGCGCGTTCGCGCAGTACCTAGGATCCTAGGTACTCAGGACCCGAGGTAGAGAGGAACCTTGCCGCCTTTACGGTCCCCAGCATGCAACGGCGCATCGACCGCACCTCCGACCGGGCTTGGTTCCGGCAACTCGCGGACATCATCCGGGATCGAATCGACTCGGGGGAGTGGCAGCCAGGCCGCAACCTGCCAAGCGAAGCCCACCTGGGACAAGAGCACGAGGTCAGTCAGCTCACCGTCCGTCGCGCCTTTGTAATCCTCCGCGCCGAGGGATGGGTGGAGTCCGTGCGGGGGATGCCCTGGAGGGTCCGTGAGCGAGAGGGACCAACCACGGTGGAGCTCAAACCCGGTGACCAGGTCACCGCGCGGGTCGCGACTCGGGCTGATCAAGAGCGGCACGACATCCCCGAGGGCACCCTGCTGCTCGTCGTGTCCAGGGAAGGGCAGCCGGACCGGGTGTACCGTGCAGACGAAGCCGTGGGTGAGGTCCCTGACTAGCGCCGGTTACCGCTGTGCCGGTCGTGAGCCTGGGTATCCACTGTTGAGTTAGCGAAGCGGTACCGTTCCTGCCTGAAGATACGTTCGTCGAGCAGGTGCCCTCAGACTCACACTTCGATCCCCAGTTTTGCAAGGTGCAGAAATAGTTGCTTTTCTCCACGTCAGAACCCACCTTCGAAAACTGAGCCCTGATGATCGAGCCCACCGACCTCACCGCCGCGCGGTGGAGCCCCGCCGTGCGGCGGCAACGCCTCGCCGGCGTCCTCGCCGACCTCCGCGACCGTGACGGACGCACCGCCGAGCAAATCGCCAGCGAACTCGGTGTCGCCAAGACCACCGTCATCCGCCTGGAGAACCCCAGGCATCTCACCTTGCCCAAGCGAGAACTCATCGAGCGGCTCCTGGACGTCTACCGGGCAGGCACCGCCACCCGGAAGCGCGTACGCGACCTTGTCGACGAAGCCCGGCAACGGGACTGGTGGCACCCCTACAAGCCCTACCTCCGACCCGCCCACACCACCTACCTTGGCCTCGAAGCGGAGACCGCTGTCCAGCGGATCTACCAGCCCACCCTGCTCCCCGGACTTCTGCAGACGGCCGCCTACAGCGCAATCACCGTCAAGGAACAACACCCGGCCCTGCCCGAGCGCGAGGCTGAGGCGTTCACCGCCGAGCGCCGGGCCAGGCACGAGCGCATGTTGACCGGCCCAGACCCGATCCGCCTCTGGGCCGTCCTGGGCGAAGCCGCGCTACTGCAGGCCGTTGGCGGCCCCCGCGTGATGGCCGAACAGCTCGACTACCTGCACCGCATGGCGCAACTCCCGCACGTCACCATCACCATCGTCCCCTTCTCCGCAGGCGCACACGAAGGTCTCGCCCCGTTCGTGATCCTCACGTTTCCGCAGCCCACCGACCCGGAACTGGCCTACATTCCCGACCCGGTCGGGCACTGGGTCCGGACCCGCGAAGACGTGGACCACCTCGTCGGAGTCTTCGAGCGGCTGATGCTGCTGCTACCCGACCGCGACGCGAACCTGCAGATGATCGCCGCCGCGGCTCAGCGGTTCCGAGCCGAGACCTAAGGTTTGCGGGCGACGCCGCCCAGCAGCAGATGCGGCCCCAACTCCATTGGTGCCACCGGCCGCCACTCCCGCACCTCTACCAGCCCGGGGTCCTCCAGGGGCCACCCGCAGAACATGCCCGCGATCTCGTCCCGGGAACGGATCGCTACACCACCCGCCGGCGCGTACACCGCCTCCAGGTCCGCGAGCAGCTCAGCCGGAGCACCATCGGACGCCATGTGTGAAACGGCCAGGAAACTCCCGGCCGGGACGGCATCGGCGTACCGGGTCACGACACCCGCAGCGTCGCCCACGACATAGTGCAGCACCGCAAGCATCAAGATCCCGACGGGCTCATCGAAATCGATCAGCCGACGCGTCTCCGCCGCGGCGAGCACCTGGTCGACGTCCCGCACGTCGGCCTCCACATAGCCGGTCCGCTGCCCGGATCCCCACATCGCGCGAGCATGGCTGTGCGCCGTCGGGTCCTTCTCCACATACACCACCCGCGCGTCACCCGCATGCGAGCCGAGGATCTCGTGGACGTTGCCCCCGGCCACCGGCTTCGGCTTCCCCGCCCCGAGATCGAGGATCTGCCGGATACCGCGCTCGGCGAGGAAGCCGACGACACGTTCCAGGAACTGTGCGTTCGCGACAGCGTTGGAAGCGAGGCCCGGCCACTTCGCCTCGTAGGCGTGCACGATCTCCCGGTCGGTGAGGGTGTTGTCGTCTCCGCCGGTGGTGTAGTTGTAGGCGCCCGCCAGGCTGATGTGAGTGGGGTCAACGTCCCGTTGAGGATCGTCCATAACCTGTGTCTACACCCCCGACCTGGAGCGAGGCCAGCCCGATAAGTAGAGCACCTACCCGGCTGGCCTGCAGAATCATCGGCGGATGTAGCCGTTCACCACCATCGGCAGTGACGCGTCCACGCCCGCCATGTTCAGCACGCCCTCGTCCCGCGGGTCACCGATTGAGTGTCCGTTCGCTGCCATCGCAGCGATCACCACCCGAGCGTCCCCGTTGACCGCGCGCCGGTACGAGGTGAGCGCCTGCGACGGATGCTGTCGGCCCGCCCACGTCTCGTTGTCAGTGAGTACCAAGATGCCGTCGACGTGGAGCTTCTCGCGCTGCGCCCACTGGAACGGCAGAGACAGGTCAGTCCCACCACCCGACGGAGACCACCGGCCAACCTCACGCAGGTTCGTGTGTGCCGTCACCCGGGAGGAATGGACGCTGGTGTCGACGTCGATGACGTGAACGTTGCCGCCCTCGATCCGGTTGAGGATCACCGCCATCGCGTTCGCGACCTCGTAGCAGGACCCGAGCGGCACGCCACCCGAGCGCACACCGGCCCATGACATCGACCCGGACGAGTCCACGGCGATGAGCAGCCGATGGCCGGACGGCTCGATGTGGCCGAATGACAGCTCGTACGCCTCTTCCAGCGCGTCCACGATCGCGGGAACCGGCGACCAGGTCTGGAAGTCGGCGCGCGGGTTCGGCTGCGACCGCCCGGCCTGGTAGACACGCACCGCCAGGAACAGGTCCATCGGGTGGATCCGCGCCTTGGAGAGCGCGTCGGCGTTGGTGAGCCGCGCCGCAGCGAGGCGGGTCGCGTCACTCATCGGCTTGAGCGTGCCGAGCCTGGTCATCCTGGCCAGGTTCCGGATGAGCGCGGTTATCCCGATCGTGTCGACGAGCTCATCCCACACACCCGCGTCGGTGAGCACGGCGTCGGGCAGGAACTCCCACGGCACGCCGCGGTCCTGGACCACGTCGATCGCGTCGACCGGGTTGGTGACGGCCTGCGCAGCGAGGAACGCGTCAACGGCCGGCACCTGCGTGCGAACGTCAGCGTCGGCGACGTTCCCCGCGATCCACCCGAACAGCGCACGCCGCTCCGGAGTATCAGCCTTCGGGTGCGCGATCCGCAGCGCGTCCCGTAGCGCGAACGCCTCACCCGAAGACGTTTTACGCTGACGCGCCTTGCACACCCGCCACGCCACCTGGTCGACTTCACCGTTCAGGAACCACGACCCGAGGGCGGTCCGCATCGCGCGGCCGATGACCGGGGCGGTACCGCCGCTGGTGGCCTTGCCGGCGAGGTTTTTCCAGTACCCGAAGTACGTTGCGAAGTGGTCGGTGGTCCGGGCGACCTGCGCAAGAGACACCTTGACGGCCTGCTTAGTGTCGGCGTCCCCGCGGGCTGCAGCCGCGGCGAGCGCGAACAGCGCGGGACGGTTCTTCGGCGCCCGCGGTGGACGCGCCGTCGAGATTTCCGTTGCCGTCTTTACGACACGGACACCGTCGGCCTGAACGGCATCGAACACGACCCCGGCATTGTCGGCAGTGAGCTGGTCCTCGCCGACGTAGTAGGTACCGCCCGTTGTGCCGAGGATCAAGAAGTCCTCGAGCTTGGTCCACAGGTCCTTGGCGAATCCGTACCCGCCGGCGTTGTTGCGGACCTGCTCGGCCTCACGGCCAGGAATCGGCTGGTTCTGCGGCGTCTGGATGGTGGACACGGACGCGAGAGGATCACGGGCCATCATTGGCCTCCGAGGTGTTCGACCCGCCACGAAGGCGGATGTGGGGGACTGGCGCTGGCCCGCGCGGGGAGGGCGGATGTGGTGGCGCCTGCCGGGTTTTTAGACCAATGCGCTACCTGGCTGCGCTACCGGCCGACCAGGTCGGCCGAGCAGGATTTGAACCTGCGACCTTTGGTTCCCGATAACCGACGGGCTTCGACCCGCCCTCCCCATGACGTCCAGCTTGGCCCGTAGGGCCGGGTGTCTGCACGGATGTGGGAACGACCGCCGGAGGGCTCTATGCGAAAGATAACCGACGGTCTTCGACCCGTGCAGGCACCGAGCCTGACGCGCTGATCCGAAGGTAACGCGCCGGATCACAGTTCGCATCTTGATATTGGTCGGGGGACTACCTCTGGGCCGCCGCCCGCAATTCCTTCTTCGCGTCCAGCACGTCATCGACCGTCGCCCACCACCGGTGGCGCTGCAGCCGTTCTGTGAGGTCCCAGCGTTCCGCGCGGGCGCGCTTCAGCTCGGTGTGCTGCTCGTCGGTGACTGTGGCCGTGCCCGCTATGACGTCGAGGGCCGGCGGGTGCGACGCCGTGATCTCCTGGCAGCGGGCGTCCGCGGCGTACCAGTCGCGCTGGAGTTGGAGCAGGTCAGGCGGGAAGTCGTAGGTGGCCACGCGACGATCATGCCACCAGAGCACCAAGACAGGTCAGCGGGGGAGTGGTGGCGCGCTAGACAACCGTAGAGACCGCTAGAACTCGATGTCGTTCATCGGGTTGTTCCTCCACTGATCTACGGCTCGGATGTAGACGAGGAGCACGGGGGAGTTGGGGTTCCAGCGACCATGCTTAGCGATCTCAGAGATAGGGACGCCTGCTGCGTAAGCGGTCGAGGCTGAGCCTGCCCGGAGCCCGTGGGAGGTGTACTTCGCGGGAAGGTTGGCGAGGACGCCACGGCGGTGGACGATATCGCAGGCGGACTTGCCTGTGAGGCGTACGGCGACTTTGCCGGCACTGTTGGGCTCGCCTCCAATTCGCCCGTGGCGGTCGACGGGGCGGAACAGAGGACCGTCCACCAGGCCCCGCTCGGCGAGGCACTCCTTCCATCCGTTGACGGCTTCGACCGGGCACATGTCGGCGCGCTTGCTGCGGGGGATGGCGACCCTGATGCCGCTGGCTTCCTGGTCGGTCTTCGACCGCTTTACATAGACGCTGAGCCCCTCGGGGGTTTCGATGGCGTCGTCCTGGTCGAGGCCGACGAGTTCGGAGCGGCGCGCCATCATGTTGAAGCCGAGGAGTAGGAGTGCCCGATCGCGTACGCCCTGCAGGGTCCTCAGGTCGCAGGTCGCGATCATGGCACGCAGCGCGTCGGGCATGATCGGTGTCGCCTGCTTCTCTCGGTTGCCGTCCTCGGCCCACTGCCTCCGGTAGGTCTTGAGGGCTTTGAGAGGTTTCTCGCTATCAGGTTCGTCCTGGCAGCCAGCGTCTGTGTGCTTGGAGCGGATCGTGGAGATTGCCTGAGCAATGGTGTTGGGGGCGCTCTTGCCCCTGCACATGTGGTTGACGTACTCGGTGAGTGTCTGCGCGGTGGCAGGGAGGTAGACGCGTCCTTCGTGCTCACACCACTCGCGGAAGTCCTTCCACGCCCGGTCGTATGCGATGCGGGTGTTCTCGGCGGTGGAGTTGATGAGACGCTCAGCGGTGTCGGCGCTGATGGTGAAGTCGATGTCGCTGTACGCGACGGGCGGCGGCTCGGTAGGGCGAACGACGATGGGGGAGGAGGTGACCTCTAGGTCGGACACGCCTTACTGCCTAGCCAGGCTGCGGATCTTGCGTGCCGCGTTGCGGTAGGTCTGGGCCGCGATGGAGCGCTGGTCTTCGTTGAAGATGTCAGCCCCGCCGCCAGCCTCCAACTCTTCGGCTTCGGCGTCAAGAAGCCGAGCAGCCTCGCCAAGCGCATCACGTGGGGCTGTTTCTGCGGTGATCTTCAAGGGGGTCCCCCATCGAATTCTGAATTCCTATAATGCATCTTAACGGAACCCAGGCGTCTGTGACCTCACTCAAACGGAACGATTCTAGATCGATGTCCGCTTCTGCCTTACGGACGGTAGCCTCACCGCAGGTACAGCTCTTTACCGATGTCCTCAAAGGTCCTGGGCAGCCGCGGATGTGACTTCGTGATCGAGCAACCCACGCCCCCATCCTCCCCAAGGAGTTGAAGTGTGGTTGTCTCCTCACCTTCCTGGAAGGTAGGGATGAAGACCGGGTGTCGCTCAAGAGCCAAGGTGATCTTCAGTGATGGTATGCCGAAGTCCTGATCGCCGGCATAGTTCACCCTGATCTCGGTGAATGGTGCGCGTACGCCCCTGGCGTCCTCCGTTCCGGAGCCAGCGCGCGCAAGCTCCAACCAGTCGATCACCGTGATGTGACCGAACCACTCGAAGAGCGCTTCCCCCTCCGGCCCGATCATTGCGATATGCCCGTCCACCGTCGAGGGGGCCGACAGGGGCGCATCCCGCAGATCAGTCTCGCCCGCGATGAAGAAGCCATGATCAGCAAGCACGAAAATCGGGCGAACGCTATCGTTTCGAAGCAAGCCGCGGTACCTCATCCCCAGGTAGTGGAGCCGGTGAGTGCCAATCGGATCCAGTCTCCGTGGCGGGGGGCTGACCTCGGCATCCTCACCCCAACTGTTGGCCAGCACCGCAGGTCCGTGTTGGGAAGAGTCGATGACGACTGTCACCGAGGGACTCGCGCTCATTGCTGCGTGACGTGCCTGGCGTAAGGCGGTCGCTTGATTGACTTCTGTAGCCCGCTGGGCCTCGACAACGGCGCGGGCGGCTTCCTGGCCTTGCCGCTCAGTCGCCTGCGCGCTCCGCCGCGCGTATCGCAGCGCACCCAAGGAGCCTGCCAAGGCGACGACCGATACCACGTTGGTGAGGGCGACTTCGGAGTTCACGATAGCCGATCCTAGAAACACCGGTGGGGAGTCGTCTGCCCGTTGGCCGCTGTCGGTCCCGTCTTGTTACGAGGATGAAGCTTATGATGAGCTAGGCGTCCTCTTAATACCTGACATACGCCACTGAGGGGGTGTGATACATGCCTGGACCTCTGCGAGACGCAGCGCCACGGCGATGACGAAGTCTCTGCAGTAGTCGAACTCTTCCTGAGTTGGTGAGTAGCCCTCGGGAGGGTGCACCTCGCGTGTGCCAGCCATCGAGTGGAAGACGAACGGCGTGAGGAGTGTGAATCTGTGGTATCGATGATAGTCGATTCCGACCGCAACCATGCGCATTGCGTCCTGTAGATAGTACGTCACCTCCGAGCACTTGGTGATCTGTTCGGCTAGGGTGCCGGCCCCCCGCACGGGCACACCCAGGCGGTTATGTTGATCTACCCGCTGCAGTGCTGCGGTGACATCCTGCTCGCGCATGAGGCCGCGAATTTCTGGACCAAAACTGAAGACAGACTCCCTACGGTCATCGCCTCGAACATGGCTGGTGAACAGGTCGGAATAAGCGTCCACGAGCCAGCTCATTGCCTGAATAGTCTCCCCAGTCTTCCATCGTTCCGAAGCCCGCTTCACGAGGGACTGAGCACTCTTCTGAGGCATGAGATTTGCCATGTCGAGAGTATTGTAATCCAAGTCGAACACCAGAGTGGCGTTTTCCTGGAAGAACGAATGAACGTCCCTGCGGGCAAGGTCGATGTCTTCGGGGCTTGGAGGGGCTCCTGCGTGCTTGAAGTCCTTGCGGCATCGATTGAGGCGATCCATGCCCACTTTGCCCGCGAGTGTGACTTCGACCTTCTTCATCTCAACCCAGTACTTCATGAACTCAGTCGGCTGGTTGGCCTTGCATACCTCACACGCCAAGATCAGGAACTGCTCGACAGCGTCGTGGAAGGCTAGGATGCTGATCCTGTTCATCGGGCTCGGCCGGTTGGACTGTTCGACAGCCTCGTGATGGATGAGCTTGATGAAAGCGAGGCGCTCCATGATGTGCGGGGTAACTGGAGTGGGTGGGGTCATGGTGTCCATCATCCTCCGGATCGCATGGGGATGCCGCGATTTCCCAATCCCTACACATCGTCGATGCGGATCACCAGGCGTCGAGCGTGAGGTCCAGTATCGATCGGGCGGGTGCGGATCGACTCGACGTGCCCGTCGCCCTCCAAGACCACGCCGTCCGACATCTCCAGTCGGAGTCGCCGCTTCCCTTCTCCGGGGGCGGGCGAGTCAGGTGTCGTCCAGCCAGTGACGATCCTCTGGCCGTCGATGATGGAGTAGTCGGGATCGATTGTGTCCAGCTCGGTGATGAGCTGCGTCCTACGCGAAGTGGAGATCAGTCGGCCTGTGAGTTCCATGGTGGGTTCCTTGGCGTCCGAGGCGTATCGCTGGGTGAGGGCGGTGGCTGCTTCGGAAAGGACCTCGAGAGGGTTGTCGCCGACGAGGTTGATGACGACCTCGGCGTCGCTGTTGCAGATCGTGACGTCGGCTCGGTGCCACGTGGGAGTGGGTGCGTCGACGTCCCCGTCGAGGGTCTCTCCGCCGGTGGACAGGGTGACGGTGTGACCGGTGTCGAGCAGGTGAGAGAGCCGTGCGTCGAGGCTCTGGTCCATAGTGTCCTTCCCGGAATGTGCATTCTGTGAGCCCATCAGGTCGTGCTGTCATCGCCCAGTCGTTTGCAGCCGTCCTCGCCGCAGAGCCACACCCCCGTCACGGGCGGTGGCGGAGGAAGATAGAAGAAGTTGATCGGAAAGCCTGTGAGGCAGACGAGCGCCTGCAGTTGCTCCTCGGTCGGGACGCGTTCGCCGGCCTCCCACTCGTCCACCATGGGCTCCTGGCCGCCGAGCGCCTCGTCGACCTCGGGCCCGTACAGGCCGCAAATGTCAAGTGCCACTGTGATGCGTTCGGGTGTGGGTAGGCCGTTGCGTCTTTCGGCCTGGCGAACGCGGTCCATGACCTTGGTGATCTGAGACTGCCGCCGGATTCCAGGCCCGAAGGCACCGACCGGTGAGGTGGAGCGGCGTCGCTCTCGAAGTTGGCGGGCGCGTTCGAGGTCGTCAGCCATGCCCTATTCTCCCATGCCCGCAGGTCAGATGCCGGTTTGTGTAGCCGAGAGTTCCCAATCCCTACGTCACTCGTCGGTCTCGCTCCTGGGTTCTCTCAGGTGGGGCCGCAGGAGGGTCGCGATGCGAGTGATCTCGGCGGGGCTGAGGGGCCGATCGTGGCGGCCGTCTTCCTGGCCGGCGCGGAACGCCTCGTCGGGTGTGCGGCAGATGCGGCGCTTCGGCTGGTTACCCATATGGGCTCTCCCTCTTCGCAGGTCAAATGCGGGCAGTCGAGACTATCCACGGGTGCCTTCCGGGTCCTGGTGAATTAGGAACCGGTGCAGATCGTCGTCTGGTGTGTGCTTCAGGTAGAGCTCCCCGCCCGTCCGCTGCAGCGCCATGAGGAACGCGTACGCCTGGACGGCGCGGTTGACGGTGTCGGTCTTGGAGATGCCGAGCGCTTGAGTGGTGTTGTCGAGGGCGAGGACGGCTTCGCCGAGGAGCTGGACGGTGATCTGGGCTGCGGCCCTGGGTGGATCTGCCATAGCTGCTCCTGCGTGTCTGGGTGCTGTCGTCTAGCGTGCCTGCTGCCGGGCGTGCTCGTTGCGGACGGCCTGGACGATGAACTCGGCGACGTCCTTCGGGTACTCGGCGTGTACCTCGATCCACACATCTGTCTCGTCGTACTCCCCGGCCAGGATCACCCAGCAGCGGGTGCGTGTACCGCCGGGGTTGTCGGGGGCGGGTTGTGCGCGCCAGGTGTCGATGTCGACTCCCCCGATATGCGGGTCTTCGTTGGTGAGCATGGGGTTGGTTCGTCCTTCCACTAGTTGGGGCTGCAGCGGGTGCTGTCGCCGGTTCACTCCGCCGCATGTTGACAGTCGGTGGAGCAGTACGCGTCGTCCGTCTCGATCTCAATGAAGACGGCCATGGTCAGGACTTCCAGCGGCCGACAACGACCGGCTGCGCCCAAGAGACCGTCTTGCGGCGGTCGATGATGATGTTCCCGTCGGGATCGAGGATGATCTCGTCTTCTCGGATGTTGTCGTCCGCGAAGGATGCGATGACTTGCTGCTTGATGGCGGTTTCATCCGTCGCGGTCATGACCAAACCAACCCTCAGTCGTCAGGCTTTCCTGGTGGTCCTCTTTGCAGTTGATGTCGCTCACCGGCGGGGGCTCCCGTCCGGCCAGTGGCTCTCCAACAGGGCCCGTTCGTGGTCTGCGCAGTACCCGAACGGCGCTCCACGCTTGGACGGCTTGTGGCACATGGTGTCGCGCTGGCCCCAGTGGGAGTCGCCGATGTCCCAGCAGCACTGGTTGGCGTTGAACGCGGCCTTCTCTTCTCGGGTGAACCTGTCGGGGTCCGTGCTCGGGGTAACGATGCGGTTCCGGTCGGCCATGCTTTCTCTCGGTTCGAGGTGGATGATCTGTGTTCCGTGAGGCGCTCCCCCACGGGGTAGCGGAGCGCCAGGACGCAGCACCAGCGCCGGGGCTACTTCTTCTTCGGGTCCTCGCTGTCGGCCTTCTTGCCGTCGACGACCGTCACCTTGGCGTTCTTGCCTACGGCGCAGTTCTCGACCTTGACTTCGCCGCCCATGTTGACGATCCCGGTGATCTTTTCGGCCATGTTGTTCTTCCTCTCGTATGGTGGCCGGGTGCCCGGCCTGTTGGTGCGGGGTCAGATGATGCGGAGTTCGCGGAGGAACTCTCGCCAGATCGGCTCCAGGTTGCGGAGGTCCGCGAGTTCACGTGGGGTTCGCCAGGTGAGGTCGTGGAGTTCGCCGTTGGAGCGGACCTTCGGCGGCTGCGGGCCGGTGAAGAGCGTGGTGAACACCAGCCAGTGGTGCCAGTTCTCGCCGTCGATGGACCCGGCTTTGCGGTGGCAGCGGTCGCCTCCGAGCCGGTTCAGGACGAGACTCAGGTCGCGGTCCCGGACGCGTAGACCGGTCTCCTCTTCCAACTCGCGGACGCCGGCGGCGCGGAACGCGGGCTCCTCTTCATGGGCCCCGGTCGGGATGCGGGTGGCGAGTTCGTCGACGTGCCCGGCGCACGGCGCGACCGCCACCGGGGTTTTCGCGCGCAGGCCGGTGAGGTAGCGGCCTTCCCAGACGGCGAGGACGCCGACTACAGCGTGGTTGCAGGGATCTCCCATCACGACACCCGGTGGATCTTGATGCGGCCGATGCGGAACATCCACTCGTTGGTAGGGCCGTCCTTCTTGACGCGGGACGGTATGTAGACGACGTCGTCGGCCCTATCCGGGTTGGTGGTGTCGGCTTCGAGTTGCTCGACGTCTCTTGGGGGTAGGTCGGCGTACAGGGTCTGGGCGGGCCCGTTGGCGGGCCGGAACTCAATCTCGATCTTCAAGGGGCTCCTCTGGAGGGGTTAGGCCGCGGCCTGCTGGCCGGGACGAGCGGTGTCGGCGAGCGCGAACAGGCGCTTCCAACCGGCGACGGTGAGCTGGTAGCGGACTCCGCCGTCGACCGACTGGACGATGAGGCCCCCGCGGGCCTGGACGTCGATTTGCGTCTTGACGGTGTCCGGGGTTAGCCCCGCCACCGTTGCGATCTCGCGGCACGTTGACGGGCGCTGTGCGGCGCGGAGGATGGCGTGCTCAACGTCGTCCCAGATGCTCGACGAGAAGCGGTTGGTCGTGATCATTGGAGAGGCCCTCTCGGGTTAGGCGGCGCACCTATAGCGGCCGGTTCGGGGTCGGGTGAGATAGCCGGCCTCGACGAGTTCCTTCAGGAGGTCGGCGACCTGGCGGTGCTTGAGGCCAGTGGCGGCTTCGATCTCCACGGGGCGGGTAGCGCCTGCGTGGACGGCGTTGACGATCGCGAGTCGTGAGCCAGCGAGCTCGGGAAGGCCGCGGCGTGGCGAGGCTGGTGCGATGTTCTCTAGATCTGCGGGGATGAGTGCGCGGGGGAATTCGATGACCTCGCCCATCTCTCCCTGTGCGGTCGTGTCCGGAGCGGGCTGCGGGGTTCGCATGTCATCGGGCAGGATGCCGCTGCGGAGCTGCTCAATCCGCGCGGCTGATGCCACACGACCTGCGGTTGAGGACTCGTGCCGGTCTCGGTAGGCGGTGCCTGCCGCGAGCGTCGCTGTCGCGGCGAGCGTGTCCAAGGCAACACTCGGCTGCGTAGCGAGCCAGCCCCGGGCGACCTCCGAGCTCTCCCCCGGGGTGGTGTTGCGGTTCCGGAACGGCGCGGTCCGGGTCCCCGTTTGCGGGGTGCCCTGTATGTACCCGTATCCGGGGATGTCCGGGAGGTGGCGTGGATCCACATCCAACCCGGGCATCAGTGAACCAGCCGTCTTGGAGGACACGTGCAAGGCGATGGCGTTGCCGGCCATGATGTTCATCCGCAGGGCCTCGGAGTTCCCGAAGGTTTCCAGGCCGGGGTACTGCGACAGGCAGATGAACGCGATGCCGACTTTGCGTCCTTCGCGGGCGATCTTTGCCCACCACGGTTTCCACGCCTTCACGCTGAATGGGTTGTGACACTCCTCCACGACGAACAGCAGCCCGGGCCGCTGGGGGGACGGGGTGAACCCGGTCAGGCCCTCGTAGGAGTTCTCCTCCCCGCGCGCTTTGAGGATCTCCACCGCGGCGAACAGCATGTCCTCGGCGTTGACCATGGTGCCGAACCAGTCGGCGTGCTCGGCCAACGCCGGCGACGATCCGCCGCCCTGAGGGTCGAGGTACCAGAACACGGTGTCGCCACCCGACAGCGCGGAGATGACCTTGTTCTCCGCGACGCGGGATTTTCCGCTGCCGGTGTCGCCGATGATGGCCATCGACCACATCGAGCCACTGGTGTACAGCCGAGACTTGGCTTCACCGGACCCGTCCGCCCAGGGGCCGAGGCCGATCAGTCCGTTCTCGCGGCGAGGGCCGTCGAAATTGACGGCGCCGGTGATGGGCGAGTGCTCAATGACCTGCAACCGGAACCGGGACGGGTACTTCTTCCCGGTGACCGGGTCCGGCGGCGCGGACTCGGCGATGAGGTGTTCGAATTCCTCCTCCAGACCCGTGGCGATCTTCGGGAGGGCGGCGACAACGTTCTCCAATGTCTGCTTGCCGCGGTCAAGCTGCCCGAGGAACTCATGCCCGTACTGGGTCGGCTTGGGAAGTGTGAGCTTGGAGTTGGCGAGTGGCCCGCCCGGGCACCCGATGAACGCGTCCCAGTCGTCAATGATCCGGGTTGCCCGGTTGATCGGTTCCTCCTGGTGCACTGCTTCTGGTGCCTCCTCGGGCGGTGGATAGCCGAGGCGGATGTGCTGCCACCAGCGGGCGGCGAGCCCGTACTCGACTGCGGCGAGGGCGGCGATGTCACTGGTCGCCACGCCGTAGGGCGCGACGGTCAGCCAGCCCGCACCGAACAGGCCACCTAGGAGGACGCGGCGGCCGAGGCGCCGACGGTGGCGCCTGGCCCGCTTCGACGTCAGTAGGGCTAGGGGGACTGAGATCCCGGCGAGGATGCCTGACATCCCTGCGGGGCTGACGGCGCCGACCGCCGAGATCGCCTCTGCGGCCACACCAGCGCCCAGCACGGAGCCCGCAAGCAGGTGAGGTAGCAGCGGGCGCCGGCACCGCCACACCGTGGCGTACAGACTGCGTTGGACTCGCACGCCGACGCTTTCAGGGCGCCACTCATCCTCGCCGGACTCTTCCCGCAAGTCGGCAGAGCCGGTTTGCTCCTCTTCGCGGAGATCTCCGACGTCAGGTGTGACCTTGACGAACGTGGGCATCGCCTGCTCCTCGCGCGTGAACCGGGGGACGTGGCGTCGGGTGAGGCGCCCGACCTCTGTTCGGGCGCCCGGACTCAACGTCAGTCCTGGGTGACGAACTCCTTGTCGCCGGCGCCCTGACGGGCCTGGTAGGCGTCCTTGACGACCATGTCGGCTTCGAGTTCGGCGTGTGCGTCGTCGAACGCGGCGGTCAGATGGCTGGCCAGATCCTGGGCGAGGGCGAGCTTGTCGATGACCGCTCCACTGACCCCGGCGTTCCGCATCGTCGAGATCGATATCTCGGTCGATGCCACTGCGGCCCCCGACTGGGTGGCCATCTCCTGGGTCCACCGCAGTGCGGCGATCAGGTTGGTGGTTTCTCCGGACACGATGTCCTCCTTGGTGATTGGTGGGGTGGAGCCTTTGCTGCGCCACCGGCTCAGGTCGGTGACGGTCCCTCCGGAGGCCTTGCCGCTGGCGGTGACTTCCTTGTCCTCCTGCTCGGGGACCACGGGCGGCGCGGCGGCTTGACGGGCTGCGGTGTCCGCCTTCTGCCGGGCGGTCTCCGTCTCCCAGCAGCTGCGGCACGCGAGGACGGTGCCCTCCGGGGCATGTGAAAGGTGGAGTGGTCGGAGGTTGGCCAGCCGGAACTCGTGGTTGCACAGGTAGCAGCGGGCATCTGGCGCTTGAGGCGCTTCGGCCGTGGGATCAGCGGACGGCCCCGCCGAAGGCCTTGCAGAAGCCTTAGCGGAGGGTGCGGGGGCCTGGTCGTCGACGGAGGGGTCCATGCGCTCGTTGATCTCGTAGGCATGATCCTCGGCGTCGGCGAGATCCTTCTTCGCCCATTTGCTGCGGCGACGCGCGGCGGCTCTCTTCGCCATCCGGGCTCGCCGCTCATCGGCGGACGCGCAGGCATCCGACCAGGCGTTGGCGAAGAACCGTCGGCCCGGGCCCCCACCCGAACTGCCCTTACTTCGCTTCCAACGCTCTTGCTCGCGCCGGAAACTCGGCGGGTCTTCCCCGCGGGCCTTCCACGACAGGTCCTGGACGGTGTTGCGGGTCAGGTAGTAGGCGATCCACAACGCCAGCAGCAGGTCGAAACCCATCACGACTCCCCAAGATCGGAGACGAACGCGGCGACCTTGGTGTTGACCGTTTCCACTGCGTCCCCGCCGGTCTTCCCGAGGGACCCGCCGATCACTAGGGCCAGCAGTGTTGGCATCACGACCGCGGCGAACTGGGCGCCCTTGTCGGCCTGCTTGTCGAAGGAGATGTCGGCGACGGCGATCCCGACCATGATGATCGTCACCGCGACCGACACCGCGAGCACCAAGTCCGGCTCGTCGGCGAGGTCAGCCGCGCCCTTCCCCACAAACGACACCGAGCCAGCGACCCCCTTGCCGACAACGGTGTGGGCCAGACCACACCCGGCAGTCGCGGCCAGCAGCATCGTGATGACAGCTACGGCCTTGGCGTTGCGCTGCGAGTTCACTCGCTTGTTGAACACGTACAGCGTCGCCAGACCGGCGAGCAGCACAACCCATCCCATGATGGTTCCTCCTTTGCTTTAGATGAGCCACGACAGTGGCGGGGCGTGGGACAGCAGCCACAGCAGCAGCAGCGCCGCGGCGAGCCGGGAAGGTCGCTCGGCGATCCACTCGATGACGGCGCATATCGCGATGGCGGGGAGCGCGACGGTGAGGGCGTACACCTGGCCGACCTTGCGGGCGGCGCCGTCCTCGGTGGTCCACTCGCCGCGGGTCGTGTACGCCCACACCTTCGCGAGGCCTGCGCGGTCCTTCGACCACACGTCCGGTGGGGTGAAGGTGACGCGGACCCACGCGGTGACCTCCGCCAGATAGTCACGCGCTGTGATCGTCGAGGTTTCCGCACTGTCGGGTTGTGACTGTGCGGCTTCGGGGTTACTCTCGCGCGCACCTGCGCGCGTTGCGCGTTGGGTTTCTCCCTCGGGCAGAAAGTCACTGTGCGGACCGCACTGTGCGGACTGTGCGGTCCCCCGCTCAGGCTCACTGTGTGTCGCCGTCACCGGCTCCTCCTTCCGTCTTGCGGTACAGCCGGTTCCCGGCGTCCACGAGCATTTGCACGAGCCGTTCAGCGCCTTGCGGGTCCGGGTGGGCCGCGAGCCCGGCCCGGTAGTGATCGGCTGCGATCATGACCCTCGCCCGCGGATCTGTGGTCGCGGCGAGCGCCTCGTTCAGGCGTTGCAGGCGGCGGGGGAACCGGGCCGTTCGGCGCATCGGCTTGCCCTTCGCGCGGCGGCTACCGGCCACCGGTGCCACCGCCCGCCAACTGCAACACGGCGATGACCGCGACCAGGACCAGCAGCACGGCTCCGGCCATGAGCAGCGGACGGACCAGAGCGGCGCTCGGCACCGCTAGGGCGACGATCAAGAACCAGGTGAACGTCGCACCAGCCGCGGACCACACCGCGGCGATCTTGAACCCCGCCTTCGAAGGGAATCGCTGGACGATCACTGGTTCACCGCCTCCTGGTTCGCGTCCTGGTTCACGAGTTCGCGTGCCTCGGTGAGCCGGTTGTAGGCGGTGGTTTTGGTGAACCCGAGGCGTTCGCGAACCACCCCGAGGGTCACCGCATCCCTGCCGAATTCACGGATGAGGTTCACGACTAGTTGAACCTCGGCGGTCTTCTTCGCCGCACGGTCAGGGAGGTTCGCGGTGCTATGAACCTGGTGGGCCTGCTTGGTTCGCGGTTCGGCAGGGGGTTCTTGAACCTGTGGTTCAAGAACCTCGGTTCGCGTTCCCTGCTTCGCCGTGGGCGGTTCAAGTTCGCGAGGCTGGTGAACCTGAACCTTCGCTGGGCGAGGTTCGTGAACCTGCTCCGCGACTGGTTCGTGAACCTCCACCTGAACCGGCCTTTGTACCTCGGCGCGAACCTCGACCCGCGTCGGCGTGAACTCCACGGGCGTGAACTGCCGTCCCTGAACCATGAACCCGGTTCGCTGAACCAGTGACGTAAACCCCGCCCATGGCGCCTCCGGGGTCAGGTTCGCGAGCGCGTCCGCGTTGTACATCGACCCGAGTTGGGCGATGAGCGCTTGCTGCCGGGCCGGGTCTGCGGCGAGGCCAGCGTGCGCGACCGCAGACAGCATCGCCCGGTCGAGGCGGTGCTTGGCGAGGTCGATCCGCCAGTCCCGTGCGTCATCCCGGCGGAGTCCACGGACCTTAGCGGCGGCCTTGGCGACGCGGGTGAGGCGCCGGTGCGCGTCGACCTCGGAGGCGGTCCGGCCAGACGGCTCCGCGATGCGAAGCCACACTAGGACCCGCTCCGGGGTGAGCCGCAGGTGGATCGTGGAGCCGCCGCGGGCCCGGCGACGTTCGATCGACATGCCCCGTTCCCACAGCCACGCTGCCAGCAGAGGCATCGCGAGCCGGAACGCCGCCTCGGGCCACTCGTCGGCGTCGGTTGCGGAGAACGCGCCGGACAGGGCGGTGACGACCCACACGGCTATCCCGTCGATGCCGGCCTTGGCGTCCTCGGGGATCTCGGCCTCGCGGATGTTGCGGCGGGCCCGCATCGCGCACGTGAACGTCACCAACTCGAGGACAGCGAACGCGACGATGCGGAGCTCGACAGGGAAGTCGAGGATGTCGCGGAAGAACCGCCACATGCCCTGCGCGGCAATACCGGCGGCGATCACGGCGACGACGAACGTGAGCCGGTTCTCCAGACTCGCCTTCGCCTCAGGCGCCCCATCGGTCTTGCGCTTGGCGGGCCGCCAAGCCAGGAACGCTTTCCAGGTGAGGACGCCGACGAGGACAGCCCCACCGGACACCAGGTACGGCCACGCGTCGGCGGCGACCGCCTCAAGTTCGGTGAGGGACGGGGCGTTCATGCCGCCTCCCGCACAGACACGGTGAGGCGGCTACGCTTCATCTTCCGGCGCTCCCGCTCCGACAGCCCGCCCCACACACCGAACCGTTCGTCGTGGGCGAGGGCGTACTCCAGGCACTCGGTCCGCACCTCGCAGACGAAACAGGTTCGCTTCGCGGCCCGGGTGGATTCGCCCTTCTCCGGGAAGAACGCGTCCGGGTCGGTCTCGGCGCACAGGGCGCGCTCGGTCCAAGCGGGCACGTCAACGACCGGCAGGGCGGGCGGTGCGGGCGACTCCCACGGCAGTTGGACACGGACGTTGCGGGGTCGAGGCGCAGGCATCGTAGTGCTCCTCAGTAGGGAAGAGGCTGGCCGGACGGGGTCCGGGTGTCGGGCTGCGAGGTGGGTCGCCGCGGCGGCCGCGGCTTCTGCTGGGTCTGGCGTGTCACGGCGCACCGCCCACAGCGGGTGAGGTGTCGAGGCGCCAGCCGCGGATCGTGTTCGGGCTGCGGCGCAGGATCCGGTCGGCGACGAGGCCGGGGACGGTGCCGCCGAGGTAGTCGACGCGACCGCAGATCGACAGGGTCGGCTGCCGGTCGGCGCCGTTGTCGGTGTACGGGGCCAGGAGCACGGCGAGGTCGGGATGGTCGCGGGGGTAGATAGCGACGCGTACGGCGTCACCGCGGTCCATGAGGTAGCCGCTGTGCCAGACCCAGTCGGGGCCGGTGTGCTTCTGCGGGCCGTTGAAGATCCCGGTGACCGTGATCTCGGCACCGACGCAGTGGGCGCCGGAGACCACAGCCTGGATGCTGGAGGTGGTCATTCCGCCTCCTTGGGGTAGTACTGCGCGCATGCCTCGGCGGTGTCGACTGCGTCCTGCCCGCGGCGCGGAGGCCACGTCGCGTCCTCGAGTTCGGCGAGCAGCTCCTCGTCCTCGTCGGGCAGTTCGACAGTCATCGACTCCGGGTGAGAGGACGGGGGCTCGTTGATCGCCTTCACGGTGGACCCACACGCAGAACAGAAGAACCAGGGGCCGTACCTGCGGCCGCTACCGGAGGTCTCGGCGGGCTGGAACTGCCAGATGTGTTCGCCGGAGAGGCGGTGCCACAGGCGTCGCAGAGCGTTCACCGCGGCTCACCCCGGTCCCGCAGGTTCGCGGCGGCCTGGTCCACGGCGGCGAGGGCCCGGATCGCGAACAGCTCACCCTGGATGAACTCGGCCTCGCCGCTGTCCACCGCGTTGGTCAGCTCGCGGATGTAGGAGACGCGGCGTTCAGCGTTCATCCCGGGCGGCGGGTCCGCGAGCTTCACGATCCCGCCGGCGAAGTGGAACCCGTACGGGGTGCCGTCCCCAGCCGTGTCCTCGACCGTGTACTGGAACAGTGCCGTCAGCTTGAACCGGTGCCCGGGCTTGCTGGTGGTGCACTCGCAGACCAGCTTGGGTGCGCCCGTGTCGCCGCGCAGTTCGTGGGTGCCTTCCAGCCCGTAGCGGCGCAGGCCCATGAAGACCGCGGCCTCGCCGGCTTCGTAGGTGCGGCGCCCGAAGGTGATGGTGCCGTTGCTCACAGGGTCACCTCGCGGTTGAGGTCCGCGGCGTGCACGGCATGCCCGTGGGGGCAGCGGTAATGGATCGGACCCTCGTCCAGCGCGACGCCCTCATGGGCGGGGCAGTGCGCTGGCGGACGGGTCGACGGGGCGGTCAGGACCCGGGCAGCGGTCATGTTTCGCTCGACCAGGTCAGAGGCGGTGCGGATCATGACGCGGCCTCCTGCGGTGGGTGGTAGCCGGCGACGGCTCCGAGCCATGTGGCGTGGTCGGCGACGGCGGGGGTGGTGGCGACGTGAGCACCGGATGCCTGGAGCAGCAGGGCGAGGAGCGCGTCGGCGGACACGCCGGGCGCTGGACGGGTGTCGATGCCGAGGGCGTCGAGCATCTCGCTGAACGCGACCCTCGCTGCGGCCAATGGCAGCGCATCGACGGGAGATGCGGGGGCGGGGACGACCGTGAGAGCCGGCCGCTCGATAGCGGGGGCGGTCACTTCTGCCTTCCATGCTGCTGCCGGTCGTAGGCGTCCCGGACCTTCTTCGGCTCGCCGCCCGGGTAGGTGATGGTCTGCTCGTCGGTTACGCTGGTGAGCATCGGACCTGCCTTCTTCGCAGTGGGTGAGCGTCCTACTGGCCCCGCCCTGGTGTTCCAGCACCGGGCGGGGCTTCGTGCTGTACGGGGAGCTCTCCGCCGCCCCGCGCGGGGTCTCTGCCACAGAAGTGCCAAGAGCCTGGACGGGCCTCAGTTCTTGTCCGCGAGGACGTGGCGCGCCATGTCTGTGGTGATGTCGCTCCGGCGCTGGCCGTAGCGGATCTCGGCGTACACCTCCTCGGGCGTGAACCTCGGATGCTTCGCGGCGACTTCGAGGATGAATCGGGTTTTGGCGTCGTCGAGGTCGGCAGGCGCTGGCGAGGTACTGCGCTGGAGGGGGCGACGGACGGACCGCTCTCGCTTGTCGGAATAGGTCATCGGTCGTTCTTCCTACTGGTGGATGTGGGGTGGAGCCCTCCGCCGCCCCGCCCATCAGGGGACCTGACACGAGGGCGTCAGCAGACGAGACGGCGGAGGAGATCATGACGACGCCTTCAGCACAGTGACTTCGTCATCGGGGGCCAGGCAGAACGACATGCTTGGGTCGTCGGAGAGCGTCAGGTACACGGTGGGCGCACCACCCTCGCCGTGCTCCCGGTAGGTGGCCTTCACGACCGTCGGCCACCGTCCGCCGGCCTTCGTGATCTGCTGGTTGTCGCGGACAGGGCGCCGCCGCCAGCGGGACTTGTAGCGGCACACAACCTTGGTCACGCTCTGGTCTTCGCGGACCTCGCGGGCCTGGATCGTTTGTGTCTGCTGCTTGCCGCTCATCGGGGCGTCCTCCGGCGCAGCCGCTGGAGGAACACCTGGACCGGCACCAGCGGCGGTAGGTCGCCGCACGCTGGGCAGTCGTCATGCTGGTGCGAGACGTCGCTGCACTCGGGGTCGAACACCTCGGTGACCTGACCGACGACCAGGACGTACACCGCGAGGACGAACCCGGTCCCGAGCAGCAGCTTCGAGTCCTGGATGAAGCCAGTGGCCCCGAGCAGGATCATCGAGATCATGGCCGGGGAGGGGAGCGCCCGGACGACCCGGCGTGCCTTAGCAGTGCCGTGCGGCGTCGTTCGCTCGGGCTCAGCGTGCGCGACTGTGTGGTGGATGGACAGCGGATGGGGGCCCCGCGAGATTCCACGCAGCGTGCGCGGAGTTTCCTCGGGCGTCGGCTCGCCTCTGCCAGACGTGATCATGAGTGGTCCTCTCTCGGTGGGAAGACGGTGCGCCAGGCGTCGACCAGGGCACGGCCCCTGTACGAGCCGAGCCGCTCGAGGTACTCCTCGGCAGCTGAGCGCGGAGTGTCGGCGTTGACCTGCGTCTTGGTGGCTGGCTCGACCTGAGCCGCGGTGTCTTCACGTGTCACTGGAGACCTCCGAGCGACACGCCGCGCCGCCATCCCGGAAACGGGATGGGCGGCGGCAGAGACTTGAGGTATGGGCAGAACCCGTACCCCTCGATGGGCTCGGCGCTTCCGACAGCGCCGTGCCGCCACCCGCATCCCGTCCGGCTATCAGCCCGGACACGTCCACGGCTTCACCGGAGAAGCCGCAACCATCCCGGTCAGCCGCACGTACTACCGCAGTGACACCTGGGACGCGCCCGAACTGAGGCTCCATCTGACCGCAACCGTCAACTACCTCGGAAGGATCGCCAAACGCTCCTACGCGCAGGCTTCCAAGCGAGGAGACGTTGACGCGCTCGCCATGCTTGACGCCGAACACCGGCCCCTGGCGGACACGGTGCTGATCGCCCCGCACCGCGTCCGGAGTGCCATGGACGCCCGCGGCTACGACGACATCGACCACCGGCCTGACCTTGAGGACCCTCATAGCTGGTCCTCCGCGGCGTAGTTCGCGGCCTCCGCGAGGTCGAGTCCGGTTACGCGGCCGGACGCGAGACAGCCACGGAGGCTGACGGGGATGCCCGCCGCCATCGACGCTGCGAGCCGCAGCGCTCGCGTGGCACGAACAGGTCCTTCAATCTCGCCGGCGTCTAGGGCGGTGACTGCGTCCTCCCAGAGCACGTGGGCGTGCCGGACACCGCTCGCCCGGTCCCGCTTCTTCGCCACGCGCACGAACCGGGCGACGAAGTCGGGCCGGGCGAGCCAGTACGGAACGAGCCCCTCCACGGTCGTTTCGATCAGTGCCTGAATAGCGATGTGTTCGCTGTCGGCGACGGCATGGGGGCAGTGCTTCGCGTACGTCGTGAGCCCGTCGCACAGGTCTGCGAGCCCGATCGGCTTGGTCTTGCGACTCAGAACATTCAGCACGCCTACTCCTCGCCGCTGCCGGGGGTGTAGAGGCATCCCGGCCGGTCCGTGTCGAACACGGCCATCGCGAGGGGCGCCTCGTCCTGTTCTGGGCCCGGGTGCACGGGGTCCGTGGACGTCATGTCGGTGGAGTTCATGCCGCTCCCTTGTTCGCCTTGGCGAGCCACTGGGCGGCGAACACGTCGAAGTCCGGGTGCCGGCCTGCTCGTACCTCCGCGATGACGTCGTCGACGAACTCGCGGAGGATTAGGTGTTGGCCGCCGCACCGGCCACTCGGCCATGCGCCTGCCTGAACGCGACGGCGTACCGTCATGGTGGAGATGCCGAGGATCTGAGCGACTTCGGAGATCGTAAGGAAGAGGGGCGACTCGTCGGATGGCGAGTCCGGCTCAACGGCGTCGACGCTCACAAGCGCGTCCTTCCCGGGGGGCGTCATGCCGCGGCCTCGACCGGCTGGGCCACTCCCTCTTGGGCCTGGGCGATCCAGTTGGCGGCGTAGTCCTCGAAGCGGGCGCCGGACGGCGCGCTGATGAATCCGAAGACGAAGTCGCTTCGCATCCGGTAGCTGTCGCCGAACTGGACGCCGGGGAAGCGTCCTTCACGGAGCCCGCCGTAGAGGTAGGACTTGCTGACCTTGAGGACCGTCGCTGCCTCCGAGACGAGCAGGAAGGGTCCCGTGCTGCACGCGCACGGCGTGCGCTCGATGTCCTTCGCGCCCTGGAGACGCTCGGTGCTCTGCATGGACTAAACGTTATGACGTTTAGCCAATGATTGCAAGGGGCTCCGTGCTGTTCCTCTTTCGAGGTGCTGCCCTACCTGGGAAGCTGCTTGTAGGCGTTGCTATAAGGTTTCGGACAAGCGAGGAGGTGGAGGTCGGATGCAGGGAAAGCAGGGGCGTCCTGCGTACAGGCAGATCGCGGAGGATCTCCGTGCGCAGATCGAGGATGGTTCCCTGCCGGAAGGCGCCCGCATCCCGTCCGAATCCGAGCTCGGTGCGGACTACGGGGTCTCAAGGATCGTCGTCCGAAACGCGATGGGACTCTTGGCGAGCCAGGGCCTGATCAGCAAGGAACGTGGCCGTGGATCATTCGTTCGGCACCGGGGCCCGAAAGAGACACGCATCGTCGGTGACTTCTACGGCAAGCGCCACACGGGTTCACCGTTCGCGGCAGCCGTGAAGGCGGCTGGGCATCGACCTGAGTGGGACTACCAGACCAGAGAGACGACCGCGTCGCCCGCGGTTGCTGAGCGGCTCGGCATCGAGGGCGGCGACCCCGTCATGCGCACGACGTACACGTTTTTCAGCGATAACCAGCCCGTCATGCTGTCGACGTCGTATGAGCCGCTGGCGATCACGCGCGGGACGCCCGTCGAACATCCTGAGGCCGGGCCGATCACCGGAGTTGTCGCGCGCATGGACAGCATCGGGAAGGTCATAACGCACGTCACCGAAGAGACTGTGGCTCGGGCGGCCAGGAACATAGAGAGGGAAGCCCTCGACGTCGCCGAGGGGACCCCGGTGTTCGCCATCACCCGGACGTACTTCGCCGGCAACCAGGCCGTAGAGACTGCGGACATCGTCGTGTCCGCGGACCGCTACAAGCTCAAGTATCGGGTGCCTCTACCTCCGCCAGGTGAGCAGCGGGACTCGGAGTGATCTGTCCCGATGGTCCGTCCACTAGCCCCACCGGCCCGTAGAGCGCGAGGACGTCGGCCACCGACGAGCCGCTTCCTCGCCGACCCCAACGCAGAGGTCCCGCAAATGTGGTGCTCGAGGTGTCTGAAGCGAGATCCCGGCGATCCATGCCCCAACGATCGCCCGTACAGGCTGCGTCACGCCATGTACGAACCCTGCAACTCCAGTGCATCATCGGCAAGTAGAGCCATTAGCTAACGCAGGAGGGGTGATGATGGGCCCGACGCGATCGTGGACGGGACGAGACGCGACCACCCTGCGGAAGGCGCTGCGCATGACCACCGACGGCTTCGCTGCACGGCTGCAGGTCGCGCCGCGGACCGTCGCGAACTGGGCCGCTCACCCGGAGATGGTGCCGCGGCTCGGAGCGCAGGACGAGCTCGACCGTCTGCTTGCCGCTGCGCCCGCTGAGGTCCAGGCGCACCTCGACGATGCCAGTGCTTCGACCGGAGTTGAGGCGGCCCAGGTGTTGCGCGTAGCGATCGCGGTCCTTGCGCACGACGGCCAGGTGCTCCTGGTCCGTCGGCGTGACGACGGCGCCGGGATCTCGTGGCAGTTCCCTGCGGGGATTATCAAGCCTGGTGAGCGTGGCGAGGACGTCGCCGTCCGTGAGACGCTCGCGGAGACCGGCGTGCACTGCTCGGTGAAGGAACACCTTGGTAGCCGCTGCCACCCGGTGACCGGCGTCCAATGCGACTACTACCGGTGCGATTACCTGGCAGGGGACGCCTACAACCGCGACTCTGTTGAGAACACTGGCGTGACGTGGGCGCCACAAACACAGTTGACCAAGTTCCTTTCGAGAGAGACCGTCTACCCGCCGGTACTGCGGATGCTGGAGGACACCCATGCAGCCTGAGATCGACACTCGCCCGACGATCGCGGCGGCCGTCATCGTGCAAGGTGGCCGATTCCTCCTGGTGCAGCGGGCTGTGTCCGAGGGGTCGCTGTCGTGGCAGTTCCCGGCTGGCGAGGTCGAGATCGGCGAGACGCCGGAAGACGCCGCGGTGCGGGAGACCGCCGAAGAGGCCGGCGTCACAGTGGTCGCGAAGTCGCGGCTGGGGGAGCGGATCCACCCGGCGACAGGCCGCACGATGATCTATGTCGCCTGCGAGATCGTTGAGGGTGAAGCGCATGCGGCCGACGTCGACGAGATCGCGGCTGTCCACTGGTGCCACCTCGACGAGATCGGCGACTTCGTCCCGTACGGGTTCTACGAGCCGGTGCAGTTGCACCTCGAAGCGCAGCTCGCCTGATGCAGGCGCTATCGGGAGACGGGGCAGGCTAGCCAGTCGTCGTAGCTGTCGCCGTTCCCGCGGTGCGTGAGGTACCTCTTGGCCTCCAGCCATTGGAAGGCGTCCATCAGCGTCATCGACGTGAACGCGTCGTACCGCGATGACTGGCATCACCAGCTCGAGCGGCAACGGATCAGGGAACTCGGCTGGAGTGACTCTCTTGGAGCCCGCCGCGAGGCTGAATACGTCTGCGGTCGCCTCGAACGAGGGGCCTGCGGCTAGGTCGCGCACCCTGGGCCAGCCTTATGGGGTGGTCTGACGACATGTCGTGTATCCCCCTACTCGGTCGGTTGTCAAGCATCGCAGGTCAGTCCGGCGTTCTGATGTGCCACTTCTGGCACAAGATCGCGATTCGGTGCCACTTTTGGCCCAGCTGCCCGCATCGAGCTGTGCCATTTTTGGCACAAGATCATTGCGGCCTCCTGCGGTAGTAGGTCCGGCGAGAGATCCCGAGTTTGGTCGCCGCGGTCTTCGCGTCGGACTCCCAGATGCGCATCCCGATCGCCAGCCGAAGCTCGCCGCCTGCCGTGGTCCCGTCGATCAACCCTTCAAGCCATCCCTTGAGTTCTTCGAGTTCCTCACGGGCTGACCGCTCCGCTGGGCTCTCAGCCGCTCGCGCGCCTGGGCTCCAGGAGACACAGCGCAGCGAGATACCGCGAGCGGTCATCGCGCGCTTCACGTCAGCGGGAGCGCAGCCTCGATGGCACATCCAGACGATGCGCTGCGAGCCGCCAGCCGTGAGGCTCAGCGTCCGCTTGCTCTCCTCTGGGCGAGCGCACACCGGGCAGCGTGCGGACCACTGTCGTTTGCCTTCAGCGGTCCTACGCGCGCCGTCCAAGTTGGCGCAGACGTGGTCTGTCAAACAGTCTTCGGCGTCGAGTTCACAGCGGTGCACGACCACCGCCGGAGTCGAGCGTCGCTGATGGGGCCGAGATGCATCGTGGGCTATTCTGGCTGTGCTGGTTGCTGTGGAGGCGACCGAAGCGTTTGCGGCTCTCAGGCTTTGCCTGGGGGCCGCTTCTTCTACCTGGCGGTGGCATGTTCACCTCCCTCCTGCGGAGAGAGCAGGAGGGAGGCCAGCCGCTCGAGGTCGTCCTGCGCGAGAGCGGGGGCGTCGGCGCGCAGCTTGGCGATGAAGTCGCGGGCGTGTTTGACCTTCAGTTCGTAGCGGAGGTCCGCCACGAGATCGGGACGGTCAGGGTGATGCCGCTTCAGTGCGGCGAGTCGGGCGCGGGTGCTGCGCCAGTCGGGTTCGGGCACCGGGTAGCCCTTCGAGCTTTCGCCCTGCTGATCCCGCAGGTCGACACCACAGCGGTGGAGGGAATCCTGCCCGCGGTCGGCTTCCCTTCCCCAAGAGGGCCGTGCCGCGGGTGGCACTGGATAACCGCTGTCGCCTCCCGTAGGAGACCGCCTCCCGTTTAGGAGGACTCCGGTTGCTCACTGCTAGTGATTTTAGCAGGAAAGGCAGTGGTCCAAGCCGGACCGTTTCTACGCGGCGTCTCCGTCGATCTGCGGCGGCGGGTCGTCGTCGGCGAGATCAAGCCCAATCTGAGTGAAGCCTCGGGCGGCGAGTCCGCGGGCGCTGTGGGTGAGCTGGTATGCGAGGACGCCGGCGGCGCTGCGATGGAGTTCCCAGTGGGTGCCTGTCCACCAGAACATGGGCTCGTACGTCCGCCGGGGGGCGCCGGACACTTTGAGGACACCGGCCGCCCGTAGTCGGCGCGTGAGTTCGGGGACGGCATAGTTCATCCCGTACCGCTGCCTGAGCTCGGCGGCGACTTCTTCCCAGGTGTAGGTGACGGGTTCGAACGCCATGACCGGCTTGAGGGCGTAGGTGCCGGCACGGCGGATGGTCGGGAGAACGTCGCGGTACACCCAGTCCTGGAACCGAGTGACTTGGTCGCGGACCGTTGAGTCTTTGATCCGCGACACTTGCCGTTGTCCGAGCACGCGGTAGAAGCCAGGCTCGGTGACGTGCCATATCCGCTGGTCACCACCAGGGGTACACGCTGTCGTGTACCCCTTCTCTTCGTCTGGGATGGACTCTACGAGCCGGTGAGCGTCACGGAAGGCCAGGGCCCGCGCGAGTCCGGGCGCTTCTACCTTGAAGGAGTCACCGATCGGTGTGATGCGCAGGTGGAACTCTTCGTTGTGGAACAGCCGCAAGCCGTTCATGCCGCCTCCAGCGGTGGGGTTGCTGAGGTGCTGTGCATGATGACACAGTATGATTCCAGTCATGTTGAGTCAACTTGAGCGATCTGAGCAAACGCCGCGCGGAAGGGTGGGGAGTTGACGTTTCTGGAGGACGCTGACGAGGCGGCATGGACACGACTAGGGCGATTGCTTGCTGCCCGGCGCGCCGAACTCTCCCCGAAGTTTCGCTCCAGGCGTCTCTTCGCGGAGTTTGCGGGGATCAACCACCGGGTCTTGTACGACATCGAGAGTGCCCGACGCCGAAACTTCAGCCCCAACACCCTGACGGCCATTGAACACGCGTGCTCCTGGAAGCCAGGTTCGATCGCGCGGATCCTCGAGGGCGGGGACCCAGTTGAGAACACTGTCATCCTTGGTCCCGTCCGGGCCATCGACGACGACCCCGTCAGCCCCGTAGAGATTCCCGCAGAAGTTGACCTTTTTGCCATCCCGCGGTGGGAACGCCACCTCTGGCTTGCTCCTGACCTCTCGCGGAAGGAGCGCCGACTCTTGATCAATTTGATCAGAGCCGAGCGTCTCAGTGCTGAGCAAGATGATCCGCCGACTGGCAGCGGGTGACGGTCCCGAGAGCGCTCGCTTGCTGAGCGATCTGCTGGTGGCGGTCAAGCCAGGTGCTGCTGTCCCCCGTAGAGGGTGACTGCGCTGACGCGTCCAGGCGGTGGATGGTTCACCCACTGGTCGCCTCGGCCCACTCTGGTCATCGCGCGCCACGTTGCTGGACCTCGGGAATGGATCAGGACGCTGGCTCTAGGTTGGGGCGGCGAAGAGGGTGACCGTGAAGGGAGACGCCAGTGGCTGTCGAGTACACGCGTCCGGTGGTGCCAGCCGAGGATGAGCAAGTGATTGCGCAGGCCATGGCGGTGTGGGACGCGTTGACGCCGGGTGAGCAGCGGGAGGTGTTCCGGTCGTTGGCGCAGGTGGTGACCCGATATGGGCGGACGAAGGATGTTGACGCTCTGACGCGGTTTGCGGAGAGTGTTGACGGGATGGTTCGTCTGGAGTCAACCACTGACCTACGGCGAGCTATACGGGAGACCCGCGGGGCGCCGGGTAAGCCGGCGGAGGTGAGCTTCGCGGACATGGCCAGGCAACTCGAGGAGTAGCCATGCGGCGGCTGCGGCCCACCACCGAGACTCAGCGGGTCGTGGCCGAGTGGTCGGCCTCCGCGTCACCGGACCACCGGCAGCGCCTTGCGGAGCTGTTGAGGACGTTGGATGACGGGTGCTGGGAGACGCGGTGGTGGAACGAGCAGTGCAGCAGTGAGCCCGAGGTATACGAGTTGAGGTTCGACACGGCAGCTCACGTGTTCATGCGGATCTTCGTTGATGAGGTTGATGGGGTGGAGTACGCGGACTTCATCTCGATCGAGCACAGTGGCGCATCTACTCGGGAGCGGTGACTAGCCGATCGGCCAGTTGCGGCAGGCTAGGAGGTTGTACGTCCGCGGAGGATTGACCGGCGCCCGCGGGCAGCAGGTCAGCGCTGGCTTCGTCGGTTGAGTCTCGTCGACCGGACCGGGTCGGCGGGTTGCTGGCTACTCTTGGATGGCCAGGGTCAGGTTATGAGGAGACGTGGTGACTGAGGCGTCCGGATCACAGCAGTCCGCGTTGACCGCTGGGGAATCCTCGCTGAGCGTAGACGACCGTCAGCGCCTGCGGGCAGAGCTCTATCAGCTACTTCTGGATCTTGAAGCCACGGACTCAAATGTGCCTCGCGATCCGCCGAAGGTGCCAACTAGCGGTCGCGCTCCGGACGTGGTCTATTACTCGCAGCGGGCTGGCCAGCTCTCGCCGACGGCGCTACGGCTCGGGCTGGTGCACTGGGCCGAGCGCTCTTCAAAGCCGAGTTCGGATTCGCTTCACGAGCTGCTCTTCCTTCTGGAAACAAGGGAGCGGGCATCACGTAAACACGGCCGGGGCGGGCATCCTGCCCGCATGCGGAATGTCCCCGTGGCTGACGGTCTAGCGGCTGAAGTTGAGGAGAAGGCCGGCGGCGAGCCCTTGGGCGGACTCGTGGAGCGGCTGCTGCGTGACTGGCTGGCCCAGCGGCGACTCGAGGACTACCTTCATGCCTCCGATGAAGAAGACGCCCCCTTGACTGAGGATGAGGTTGAGGAGGGAAGGCGGGCGTGGCGCGGCGAGGAGTAGACGACCGGCCGCCGCTGCTGCCGTCCCGTTCGTTCGTTCTGGACGCGCAAGGACTCGGCCTGTACGTGGCGCGTGACCGGAGGATGCGCGCGATCATTGCAGCGGCGCTGGAAGACGGGTTCGTTCCGGTGATCAGCGTGTTGACGTTGGCGGAGCAGCGGTACTCGATGAACGGCCCGGCGTTTGATCATGCCCTGTCGTCGGTGACGGTGGTTGATGCGAACCGTGCGATCGCAGAACGGGCCGCGCGGCTGCTGGCGGAGGCGGCGTTGGACGGGCACGAGAACCTGATCGACGCCTTTGTGGTCGCTACAGGGTCGTTCGCTGAGGTCGGTGCGCGAGTGGCGAGTTCGGATGCCTCGCACATGCCGCCGTTGTGCAAGGCCGCGAGGGTTGTCACGGGTCGGACGATCGGGCTGGTTCGGATCTAGCCTCGGCCGGTTGCGGCAAGCCAGGTGCTGCTGTCTTCAGGGAGAGTTGACCACGGCCTGCCGCGCGGCTGCGGGCGGCCCGGGTCAGCGGACATTGCGGGTCTACTTAGCGTCTCGCGGAGACTTGCGTACTCTTGCTATATGGCAGGAGACGAGATCCAGGTCGCGCTGCCCGCAGCGACCGTTGAGGCTGCCAGGGCCATCGCCGAGGCCGTCGGCACGTCTGTGGGTGAGCTCGCGGCGCGTGGGCTCCGCAACGAGGTCCTCCGTCGGCAGTTGGCCGCTGATCCTCTTGCCGAAGATGATGAATGGCTGGATTTCGCCGAGGAGGCCGAGGAAGACTTGCGCCGGTGAGGCGCGGAGAAGTCTGGATCGTCGGCAGCCGGGTGTCGGGCCGTGATCAGTATGTCCTGATTGTCGGCAATGACCTCCTGGTCGAGTCTCTCGGCTCGGTGATCACGGTCGGTGTGGAAGCCGGGGAGGCGTTCGCCGGTGCAAGCATGGTGACTGTTCAGCTGACGCAGCCGTTCGAGGGTACGGTGCGGGCCCACTGGGTCACGACTGTCCGCAAGGACCGGTTCGAGCGGATGGTGGGGATGGTCGATCGGCACACCATGGACGTGGTGGACGCGGCGTTGAGGGCCGCGCTGGATCTGTAAGCGCCTGATTCATCTGCAGTTGGGGCCTGGGCCGTCCGGGTGGGCTTCGAGGTAGGCGGCTTCGATGGCGGGTGTGGCTTGCCCGGAGAACGCCCGGTTGCCTTGCTCGACCCACCAGGCGCGGATGCGGGCGTGGTAGGCAGGGTCGGGTCCACGGCGAGGGGCGTCGCTGGGGTGCTTGGCGGCCATAGTGGGTCCTTTCCGCAGGTCAGGCGGCGATTCCGGTGATCGTAGTCTGCCGTACGGGTCGGACAGTGCCGGGACGGGACTGCGGCGGGGCGCTGTCGAGGCCGGTGCCGGCGCGCGGCATAGCGGGCCGCAGGGGGATTGCCCGGCTGATGGCGTTAGTTGTGTAACTGTCTGTGTGCTCTGGGGTGGCTGCTCGCCTACCGGCGCCCGGCAGCTACGGCCCATACGTCTCCGTGGAAAGATTCTTACGGGTATTCATCTCCCAGTGTGGTGGGCAAACGGCTGGCAAATTGCCGTATCTTGCGGGCATATGTCGCGATACCCGAAAGTACTTTCGGATTCAACTCCGATGACTTGAGGGGCTAATCTGTCGTTCACGGGGCGCACACGGGCCGTTGGCGTCAAGATTGCCATGGGAACTTCAGCGTTACTGTTGGCCAGTTCATTACCTGAGCGGCCCACGGTCTTGATCGGAAAGGATCGGCCACACCTAGATCCGACGTGCCACCTGACGCCCCCCGGCTGTCGGTGACCTTGCGGCCCGGCTCGGGCCGGCTGGAAGGCGAAGGATCTTAGGGGAACTGCTCGAGCACCCCCCTAGTGCTCTCATGGAACGAGGGTCGCCCCCCGCTGCGAAGCTGCCAGCCACCGGCTGGGGGCGACCCTCCCAAACACGACCCCGGGAGGGGCCTGATGTGCATGGAAGACTACGCGAGATGCGCCCAGGATGTGGTGGACATCCCAGGCGCGGTTGATCGTCTCACCGATTGCGTCACCGCTGCGGCGGACGTCAGGAGCCTGGCATGACCGCCCAGCCTCCTGACGCGTTTGGTGACTACCGAGTCACCAAGCTTCTCGGGAGGGGAATGGAAGGGGAGACCTTTCTCGCGGTGGATCCGTCCGGCCGCGAGGTCGCGATCAAGACCATCCACCTGGAGGAGGTGAGCAGCCGTAAGGCCGGGCGTGCTCTGGACCGTGAGGTGGTCGCGCTGCGGTCGATCAACTGGGCTTACGCCCCGAAGTTCATCGGGTACCACCCGAAGGCCGACCGGCCCTACTACGCGATGGAGTACATCGAGGGCATCACCGTCGATGATGCGATCGCGCTCACCGGGGGGCTGGGAGACGTGGAGGCCCAGCGTCTCGCTGTGCGGCTCGCGGCGATCCTCGCCGCGCTGCACACGGCCGGGGTCGCGCACGGGGACTTCCGTGGTCAGAACCTCATCATCAGCAAGGACGGCGGGATCTACGTCGTGGACTTCGGGCGTGCCACGTTGCGGTGCGACTCTCGGCAGCGGTTCAGGCAGCGCCGCGACAGTGATCTGCGGCAGTTCGGAGAGCTGATCGTGTTCGCGCGGAACGGGCGGTCGGCGTTCGGGAAGGACAGCTCGCTGGCGATCGAGCGGTACAACGAGGGACGCCCGGACCTGGGGGCGCTGTCGTCGCGGGCGCGGACGGTCGCGGCGGAGCTGTTGCGCAAGCCGGGCCGTGGGCGTCGGCGTCCGTCGGCCAGGCGGGTGCACCGCGTTCTGGTGCATGGGCGGCGGGGCCGGTGGCGGTTCGGGTCTGGGATCTTCACGGTCCTGGTCTGTGTCGTGGATGCCAGCGCGATCGGTCATGTCCTTCGAGCGTCGGGGGTCGGCTGAAGACTAGCTCTGTGGGGGTCGGGGTGGTCATTGGTGACGGGACGCCGATGACCACCCTTGGTGGGACCGTGATGGGCCGGTGCGCTGACGCGTTGATGCTCAGGTGGTTGGCGGGCTGTCCGGGTATGGCCGTACTTCCGCTGAGGAACCCGTTCGAGCACGCTGCGCTACAGACTGGTGCCCCCTCAAACGGAAGGCGCCTCATGGCCCAACCGCCGCTTCCTCGTGATCCGAACCAGCCGCCGTACCAGCAGCCATACACGGGGCCGATGCCACCGCCGCCAACGCAGCCTCAAGTCGTGTACGTGCAGGCGCCTCCGCCGCCCGTCCCGGGCCGCCGCGGCATGAGCCTTGTCGGCCACGGCTTCAACTGGACGCTGACGTTTTTCACGTGCGGGTTGTGGCTGGTGGTGTACGGGTTCTGGTGGGCGACGGTCCGGTCCCTCCAGGTGTGGAGGAACTGGCGTAACCGCAAGAAGTACAACAAGGTCTACGGGTGATCAGCGCGGCGGCTGGCAGCCATTCGCACAGGATACTGATCCGGGGATGAAAAGGTCCGGCCCATCGAGATCCACCATGGTCACCGGTTCCACGTCGACAGGGTCCCCGCATCCAGGACACGGTGGACTGTTCTTAGTCGTGAACTCTCCCCAGGTGTAGCCGCTCGCTCCGTGAACGCCGTCCCGCTCGCCCTCATCGAACTGGAAGTCGCTGTCGATCGTCCATGCGCTCATGCCACCATGCTGCCTGAGAAGGCCACAGCGAGAGGCGGATTGCGGTCAGCCGATCCAGGTGATGCTCTGCACGATGACGATGCGGTCCTGCTCGTTGATCCAGACGTGAACGACGCCGTCGCCGTGGTCGAAGGTAGCGAACCGGAACGCCTCATCGCCCATCACCGCGTCGCGGTGGGTGCGCTGCCACGGGTCGCGGCTGACCTCCACGAGGGTGTCGTACAGCGCGACGGACGGCCGTTTCGGCAGGCCCCGCACCTCCAGGTCAGCCTCGTCGGTGAAGACCGTCCGGTAGGGGTTCACGCGTCGTGGCGGGAGAAGACCTCATCCATGGAGACATACTCTCCGACACCGTCGCGTACGTCTTCGTAACGCTGATGAAAGTCCGGCTTGGCGTAGGCGAAGGCGAGGGCGCTCCACGTCTTCAGCAGCTGCCGAAGGCCCCGATAGCCGGCGAGGTCGTGGGAGGCGTCGACGGCGGCGTGGTACTCGGTGAGGAACTTGGGCCGCGCCTGCTCGGGGAGCCGGTCGTAGATGACCTGCGGGTCCCGCGGGTCCGGCTCCGCGTGCACGGGCTGGGCGCTCATGGGTCCGAGTGTAGTGGCACAGTAAGGTTATGGGCGATGTTCGCAAGCCGCTTGCGCACCTCGACGAATGTTCTAGGCCGGTCAGGTCACTCGATGTCGAGGCCAGTCGGTACGTCCTCAGGTGCTAGATCGGTTCTGAGGCGGACGTAGCGGGCGGCGTGTCTCCAGCGGCCGTGTTCCGCGGCGGCGTCCACCGCGATCTCCACGACGACGGTCGGCTCCACACGGGTGTATTGGATGGGTTCTTCGGCGCCTGAAAGCCCACCAGCCCACCCTGCGGGTAGCATTTCAGGCCACGGATGACCGCCGCCAGCGGGGGACAGAACCCCAGCGAAGCCAGCGCGGATCTGACGGCGGAGGGCGACAGAGCGGGCGACGAGACGCAACCGACCGCTGGAGGAGTACCGGCCGAGCAGCAGCGTCCGCGGCGCGTCGATGCCGTCGGTGACACCGCCGATGATCGCCTCGGTGGTCCACCGGTGACGAACCTTCCACCAGCCCCTCTTCCCCTCCCGGTACGGGTCGTCAGCGGCTTTGACGACGAGCCCTTCGATGCCTTGGACGGTGAGGAGCTCGAACCAGAGGGTGGCTTCCCCGCGGTCGGTCAGTTGCGGGCAGGGCACCACGAGGGACGTGCCGGGGACAGCGGCGAGGAGCTGCTCCAGTACCCGCCGCCGATCCGAGAGCGGCAGCGACCGGAGGTCCTCCCCACCGGCCTCCAAGACGTCGAACACGACGTAGTGGCAGGGCTCCCGTAGCGCCAGTACAGCGCGCTGCCCGCCGGCGACCTGACGGCGCTGCAGCGCGCCGAAGTCCAGGCGCCCATCCCGGGACCAGCGGACGATCTCCCCATCGACGACCGTCGCCGGTGGAAGGACGTCGAACACCGCGAGGGCGATCTCGGGGAAGGTCTCGTTGAACCGGGTCAGCCGGCGCGATGACAAGCTAACGCCGCCGTGCTCGTTGACGATCGCGGTAGCCCGGAACCCATCGAACTTGGGTTCGTAACGGCACCCGCCGGAACACTCCCACTCCTCGGGGATGTGGTCGATCGCTGTAGTGCCCATGGGGACTGGTGGCCTGTTGATGTGCACCCCCGGTCGCCCCCAACACCCCGTGGTTCTGCCGCGTGGTGTACGGCTACCCGCCACGCGGCGCGGAGCCTACGGGCCGGGAGATGCTTGACGGCGCGATGGGCGATTCGTGACCTCTGGATCAACAGAGCTGCGCCGATGCACACTGGCCAGATGGCGGGGGACAGGTACCTGGTGGGCCCGGACGGTGTCCGGGTCGAAGCCGTCGAGCTCGCCGACGAGGACGTCGCTTACGCCCGCCGCCGGCACCGGGACGCCCAGGCCGGGGAGGCGTTCTTCGTCGTGACCCGCCGCGGGCGCCTGGTCGGCTACTGCCGCGACATTGAAGAGGTCGCCGAACTGGTTGACCTTCAGAGCCTGCGAGGACCGGACAGTGCCGCTGAAGACGCCGGGTAGCTCATTCGACCGGGACCGTTGAGCCGAACCTCGACCACGAGCTCCGCCTTGCCGGTCGCGTCGTCCAGCGACGCCTTACCGAGGTCCTCGTGGGACAACTCGACCGAGCCGCCCTGCGCGATGAGAACCGCGATCAGCACGTTGCGAGTGTGGCGTCGGGACGGATGACGGTTTCAGCCATGGTCGCCACTCTCCTCGTCGGTGCCGGGGTTCTCTGGGCGGTCGGTGTCGTGGGCGGCCTGCTGAGCGTTCAGAATCACTCGGGCTTCGTCTTCGGACAGGACACCGCCCGTGGCCGCAGCGAGCTCGAACAGGCCGATCAGGTTGGCGAGCTTGCGCGCTGCTGCCGGTGAAAGGTCAGCCACCGCTCACTCCTCGGTGTCCGGCTTGGCGAGGAACTTCATGTCGTGGAGGGTCGCCAAGGCGGACAGGTGCGCGATCAGGTCCGCGACGTCACGGGCGAGGTTCTTCGCCGAGCCGAGCGCGATGCTGGTGCTGCTCTTGTCCAAGATCTCCAAGTCGCGCGTCAGAGACTCGACATTGCGCTTCACGTTGGCGAACTCGCCGCGGGCGCCAGCCTGGTGACGGCTGACCTGGCCCTCGAAGACACGGGCTGCGACCGGGTCAGGCTGAGCCATGACTACTCACTCCTTCGAGGTGGTTCACGTGGTCGGGACGCGTCTGGACCTGGGCGCTCGCTTCCAGGAGTACGCGGGCTTCGACGAGCAGCACTTCCGCCTCGTCCAGCTTGGGCGGGCCGAGCAGCGGGTGGTTGCCGATCCTGTCCACGCAAGAGGCCGTGACGTAGGCGTCGGTGGGGCGGGGCCGGACCCGCTCGCCCGGCAGGACCTCTCGGCCCTGTGCGATCAGGGCGACGAGCCGGTCGACGGCCTGGGCGCGGTCGGGCCCAGCGTGCCGCGGGCCGCTCATGCCGTCACGGCGACGAGGAAGACCTGGCCGCGCTCGATCAAGGCGAGAAGGAACTCGCCGAGCGACGTGCGCGCATGCACCCTGGTCGTCCCCGCAAGGCGAGGCGGGGGGAGTAGGTGCCGCCAGGCCGCAGGGTCGTGCGGTAGCAGGAGGACAACCCCGGCCCCGCGCCCTTCGCTCCAGCTGGCCGAAGGCACGGGCGGACGCCCGCAGGTCCAGGCGGTGACGTACCGGCCCGACGGCAAGTTCATCCATCGTCGGGGTCGTCGGCGAGCACGTCCGCTCTCACGATCACGCTGACCCCGCGCCCCCGCCAGTCGGGGGACGCAGCATGCAGATGCGTGCAGCCCGGGCTGGTCCGCTCCGGCCAGCGGCGCAGTCCGAGCAGATCCGTCCACGCGTCGAACGCGACCCGCCGGTCCGCGTACTCGGCCTGCATGCAGTCGCCGACCAGGCCGTGCTCGGTGACCTGCCACCAGACCACCGGCAGTTCCGCGTCTTCCGGCAGTTCCTTGTCTTCGCCGAACTCGAGCAGCTCGGCGAGGAGGCGTTGATTGCGGCGCTGCCACCGGCGGCGATCAGCATTAGTCACCGGGCCGTGGATGTTCGAGGACGTCACGGCTGTGCCACCTTCTTCCGCTGTGCGGCACGCAGCCGCGCCGTGCGCTCAGCCCTGGCGAGTCCGGCCCGCGCCGTCTTGACCGCCTCGTCCATCCGGTCGACGTGGTTCCGAACCTCTTCCACAAGCCCGACAACATGATCGGTCTGCGCCCATGGGCTCCACCTGTCACCTTCCGCGATGTTGTGGAACGCGATGTCGGACAGCACACGCATGAACTCGGCGCCCGCCTCGACGAGGGTGTCCCAATCCTCGGGCCGGTAGTCTTCGTTGGTGATCTCTACGGTCATGCGTGCTCCTGGGGGAGGGGGAAGAGAGGGGTGTGCTGTACGGCGTCGTCGAGCTCGTACACGTCGCCGCGTTGGTCCCATTCGGCGACGAGGGCGCGGGTGTTGACGATGGCCTGCTCGAGGCCGACCCCGTGGTTACGCCCCATGCAGGCTTTGCAAACGCATTCGGGTTGGGTGGCGTCGTAGCAGACCGCGTCGCACTGGCCGACGATGTCGGCTCCGCGACGGATGATCAGCAGCGACGCCATAGTCAGTCAGTCCAGGCTGCGCTCAAGCTGTGTCTGCGTGGCGTTAAGGTGCCGGCGGACCTCCTCAATGGCGTCGAGCGCTTCACCGGATCGTCCTTGGGCGAGGAGCGCGACCACGTCCTGCGCAGCGTCGGCGGCGCGGCCAGCCGCGCGCTCCGCCATCAGGACACTCATCTCCGTCACGAGGCTCACAGCGTCCCCCTGTAGGCGGCGAGGGGGAGCAGCAGCGACCAGGCGCCGGCGGCCATCGCGACGGCTTGGAGACGGGCCCGGGCGGTCACGACGCGGCGTCCTGGACGAGCCGGTAGCCGCTGTTCGTCGGTTTGAACCTCGACAAGGAGATCCTTGTGGCCTTCCCGCGCATGTCCCGCGCCCATGGACATGAGCGCCCGCGGTACTCGTCGATCTGCTGCTGAGCCACGTCGGTGTTGGTCAGGACCGTGCAGATGGCCTTGTCGCCGTCGATGCTTTCGACTCGAAAGGTTCGGCCCTCCGCGCGCTTGTCGTTGTCCGCCCAGGTCTGGCCCGGCTTGACGGTGGAGTCGGCGGCCACTAGAACGGACCCTCTTCGCTGAGTGGGTCATCGGTCCGGCGGACGTCCGCGCAGAACCCCGACCCGACCCCGAACGGCGCGCACGTGCACGGCCCGCCGTCGTGCTCAGCCCCGCGGTGCCGTTCCTCCGCCTGCTCCTCCAGCCAGTCGGTCGGGTCCGGGGCGTCGGCATGCGGGTTACGGTCGGCGTCGAGAGCGTCCTCGATGGCGTCCTGCTCGGCCTGCAAAGCGTCGTACGGGGTCATAGGGTCGCCTCCTTGGCGGTCGGTAGCTTGGCGAGCGGGGAGTGGGACCCGGCCGGGGTGGCGCGCACCGCAGCCCAGTCGATGTCGTCGAGGGCGGACAAGGCGTCAAGGTCACCGGCCCGGTACAGCGGCACGGTAGGCCGGGCCCGGCGCGACTGGAACGGCCCGAGGCGGCGTTCCCGCGGCGTCACTAGGCCCGCGCGGACGAGGTGCGCGAAGTCGCAGTCGCGGATCGTGAGGTGCCGAGCCGCCTCGACGCGGGTCAGCAGCCGGCCCCGCACCGCGGCATCCTCGAGCGCGGCACGGTCGGCGAAGGCTTCGAGGGTGCGCCCGCAGTACAGGGTGTGGCCCTTGTAGTCGCCGACGACCGGCAGCAGCCCCATCGTCGCGAGCTCGGCAGCAGTACCGCCTGGGACCGGCATGCAGAACCGCTCAGCGAGGTAGTCCTCGGCGCGGTTCGCTCCCACATTGGGCACCGACCCGACCGCCGTCCTGATCGCGTCGGCGCGCTCGGCGACCTCGTCGACTGCCGCGGCGGGCCACCGCCCTGCTCCGCTCGGTGCTGGGATGAGTCCGTCAGTCCGGGCGCGGGCGACCTGCCATTGGGTCAGGCCGAGCCGATTCGCTAACTGGATCGGTCCGTAGGAGGTGAGTGCTTGGCCGGGTTTGAAGGTGGTGTCGGTGGTCATGCAGTTGCCTCCTCGGCGATCTTCGGGGATTCGTCCTGTAGCCAGGGCCACGCGGCCCAGGTCAGTGATGATGTGTTGGTGCCAGTTTGCGGCCGTGCAACGCGATCACGGTCTGGCGGAGGAGTGCTGCAGGTGGCTCTGAGCGGGTAGTCCTTCACCAGCCACCACCGCATGGTCCAGTAGGTGGCGTTAAGCCGGTTCGGGTCACCGAGCGGGGACCCTGGCCAATGAAGTTTGAAGGGGGCCCGAGGGGAGCCCGGGAGGACAGGACCCACCCGTCCGGAGGTGGTTTGCCTGGCATGAACTGGCACGTGGCCACCCCGTGAGCGGCCGAAACAGCCCGGCGGGTCATCGAGTATCCCCATCCGGTACGTTCTCGGTGGTACTACTAATTGACCGAATGGCCGGACGCTCGGCGCCCGTCCGGAATGCCGTGGTCGGTGCGGCGCCGTGGTTGCGACAGCAGGTCAGGGGGTCAGCGGGTGCGGGTCTACTCCATCCCGATGCGGACGCGGTTCCGCGGTGTCACGCGGCGGGAGGGCGTCCTGATCCAGGGCCCCGCCGGCTGGGGGGAGTTCTCGCCGTTCGCCGAGTACGGCCCGGCCGAGTGCGCCCGGTGGCTGGCGGCCGCGCGTGAGGCGGCCCGGGAGGGCTGGCCCGCGCCGGTGCGTGACCGGGTCCCGGTGAACGTGACGATCCCCGCGGTCGGCCCGGAGCGGGCGTTCGAGATGACGAAGGTGTCGGGCTGCCGCACCGCGAAGGTGAAGGTGGCCGAGCGCGGGCAGTCCGACGCCGACGACCTGGCGCGGGTGGAGGCCGTCCGCGACGCCATCGGCCCGGACGGCCGGATCCGGGTGGACGCCAACGGCGGCTGGGACGTCGAGCACGCCGCGCGGATGATCCGGGCGCTGGACCGGTGGGAGCTGGAGTACGCCGAGCAGCCGTGCGCGACGCTGGAGGAGCTGGGGCGGGTGCGGCGGCGCGTGGACGTGCCGATCGCGGCGGACGAGTCGATCCGCCGGGCGGAGGACCCGCTGAAGGTCCGCGCCGCCGGCGCCGCGGACGTGGCGGTGCTGAAGGCGCAGCCGCTGGGCGGGGTCCGGGAGGCGCTGCGGGTCGCCGAGGCGTGCGGGCTGCCGGTGGTGGTGTCGAGCGCGGTGGAGACGTCGGTGGGGC
>NZ_SMKU01000300.1 GCF_004349215.1 Actinomadura rubrisoli
GTCGGGGGAGTCGTAGCTCGGATCGACCGACTCGGGGGACAGGCCGAGCAGATCGGCGATCTCCTCCACGAGGAGGTCGCGGACCATGCGGCCGATCTCCTCGTCGCCCGTGGCGCGGGCCTCGACCGGCCGGCGGAACACGACGATGCGGACAGGGGCCCCGTCCTCGCCGGGGACGGTCTGGCCGAGCGGGACGGGCCCGTCGGGCCAGGGCCCGACCTCCGGGACGTCCTCGACCAGGAACTCGACCTTGGCCAGCTCCCGCTCCCAGCGCTTGCCGAGACGGCGCACCTCGTCGCTGACCAGGTCGTCGAATCGTTCCGCGCGGGTTCGCGAGACCGGCGCCTGCGGGGGCGTCAGAGGGCCACGGAGGCCGCGACCGTGCCGATCGCGGCGCCGTACGCCTGCCACACGGGATCGCACGCTCCCAGACTACCCCGCCCGGCCCTGCCACCCCTCCGGCTCGGTCAAGCCCGCTTGGGGGCATGCGGGGCCGCTTTCCGAAAAAGTCGCCATCCGGAACGCTGGATGAAGGGCTGCTTTAAGTAGCTACGTTCTGAAAAGAGTGGTTACAGTGACGTGACGTGGCCCCTGGTCCGCGTGGCTGATGGTGCATGAAGGGTCGATCTCCCGTGAATCCGCCGTCCTCCGATTCGCCCTCCCCGCCGTCCGACGATTCCATTCCGATGGAGGAACTGGAGCCCCCCGCCTCTCGCGTCCCGAAGGCCCGGCGTCCCCGCCGGAGCCGCGACCAGCTCACGGTCGCCGCCGCCGTGGCCCTCAGCATGGGCCTGGTGCTCGGCGGCGGCGGCTGGGCGCTGGCGATGCGGGGCGCCGGCTGCGAAGGGCCCGGCCAGTGGCTGTCGGTCTCGGCGGACCCGGCGATCGCCCCGGCCGCCCTGGCGGCGGCGGACCGCTTCAACGGCGCCCGCCGCGCGGCGGGCGAGTGCGCGGCGGTGAAGGTCGTGGCGGGCGGCTCCGGCGAGGTCGCGGGCGTCTTCCGCGGCGGGCGCGGGACCCCCGACGTCTGGATCCCCGACTCGTCCCTGTGGCCCGACCTCGTCGGACGGGCGAAGGCCGGAGGGGCGCCGTCGGTGGCGTCGTCCCCCATCGTCTTCGCGCTGTCCCAGGCCGCCGCCCGGCGGCATCGCGACGAGCTGGAACACCGTTCGTGGGGCGCCTTCCAGCCTGTCGGTCTCGGCGGTCCCGGCGGTCCGGAAGGCGCCGGTGGGGCCGGTGGGGCCGGTGGGGCCGCGAGCAAGTCCGGGGTCCCTTCGTTCCGGCTCACCCTGACCGACCCGGCGCGGACGGGGACGGGCATGGCCTCGCTACTCGCCCTCCAGGCGTCGTCTGGGAGCGGCCAAGGCGCCCTGGACAGGTTCACCACCATGCTCAGGACGGCCAAGACGGTCCCGTACGGGAAGGGCGTCGAGGAGGCGTTCAGGGGCGACGAGGACGGCCAGGACGACACGGCCGTCACCGCCGTGTCCGAGCAGGCGGTCTGGCAGCACAACCGTTCCTCCCGGAGCGATGCGCCGCTCATCACGGGCGTCTACCCGTCCGCCGGAACGCCGTACCTGGACTTCCCCTACGTCGTCGCCACCTCTGACAAGGACCGCAAGCAGGTCGCGGAACGGTTCCTCACCGAGCTTCGTTCGCCTCAGATGGTCGCCGACCTGCGCAGGGTGGGGCTCCGCGGCGGCGTCGGCGGCGGCACGGGCCGTCCGTCCGTCGCGCCGATGGCAGGCACGGAGCCGCCCGGGGACTTCGGGACGCGCCGTACGGCGCCGCGCCTGCTGCCGGTGGTGCGGCCAGGAGCGGCCGCGGGGATCCAGGAGATGTGGCGCAAGCTCGGGCAGGGGCTGAACGTCCTGGCCCTCATCGATCCTTCAGGCGACGCCGGTAAGCAGATGCCGGCCCGGAACGGCGCCGCGGGGACGCGTCTCAACGGGATGCTCAACGCGCTCTCCACAGGCTTCAACCTCGTCCCGGACAACTCGTCGTTCGGGCTATGGACGCTCTCCGGGAACACACCCGCCCAGCCGTACCGGCGGGTCGTGCCCATACGCGAGCTTGGCGTGCGCACACCGGACGGCGGCAATCAGCGCCTGCGGCTCCAGGAGACCCTGCAAGGCGTCCGGGCGCTTCCTGGGCAGCGGCCCGGGCTTTACTCGGCGATCCGGTCCGCCTACACCGAGGTCGAACAGAACTACCAGAGCAACCAACTGAACGTCGTGCTCGTTCTCACGGCGGGGGGTCCGCGAGAGCCGGAGCGAGCCGAGTTCACCCGGACGATGCAGAAGCTCAAGGGGGCCTTCAACCCGCATCGCCCGGTGAGCGTCATCGCGCTCGGCTTCGGGGCCGACGTGGACCCGGCATTGCGGCAGGTCGCCGCCGTCACCGACGGCGGCGACTACAACATCGAAAACCCGGGCATGGTGATGCGACTCTTCCTCCGCTCCGACCAGCTCCGCGTCTGCGACGCCCCGCGGTGTCCCAACTGATGGGCGCCGGCGAGCCGGAGGCGTCCGCCGTCCAGACCCGGCTGGCGGTGACCTTCCGGCTGCTCATGCTGCTGCGCGGGCTGCTGCTCGCCATGGCGGTCGCCCTGCTGGCCGGCGACGGGCCCGGCCTGGGCCTGGACGTCGCCCTCGCCGTGCTCGGCGCGGAGACCGCGGTCGCCTGCACGGCGTGGCGCACCGTGCTGCCCGCCGTCCAGCGGGTGCCGCTGCTGTGCTGCCTGGACGCGCTGCTGGTGTTCGCCGTCCTCGCCGAGGGCGGCGTGTTCGGGCCGTTCTTCCTGTTCACGGTCATGACGGCCGCCATCGCCGGAGTGCTCTACACCTGGGGGCCGGTGCTGATGGTCTGCACGGCGCAGATAGCGCTGTGCTACATCGCGATGGGCGCCGCTCCGGCCGCGGAACGGCAGGAGCCCGGGCTCCTGATCGCGCTGCCCGTGTTCTATCCGCTCGCCGCGTGCGCCGGGATCGTCCTGCGGACCCTCGTCGACCAGTACGCCGAGTCCGAGGAGGCCAGGCGCCGCGCGGAGACCGCCGTCGCCGCGGCCGAGGAGCGCAACCGGCTGGCCCGCGAGATGCACGACTCGCTGGCCAAGACGCTGCAGGGCATCACGCTGTCGGTGGCGAGCCTGCCGCTCTGGATCCGCGACTGCCCCGACCGCGCCGAGCGCGACGCCCGCGACATCCTCTCCGCGCTGGAGGTCGCCGCCCGCGAGGCCCGCGGCCTGATCTCCGACCTGCGCGAGGAGGCGTACGGGCTGCCGCTGCCCGCCGCCGTCAGGCGGCTCGCCGCCGAGTGGGGCGAGACGCGCGGCGTGCCGGTGACCGCCCGGATCGAGGGCCCGCCCGCCGAGGACATACCCGTGACCGTCCGGTACGAGATCATCTCGGTGCTGAAGGAGGCGCTGACCAACGTGGAACGCCATGCCGGGGCCGGCCGGGTCGAGGTCCGGCTGCTGTCGACCGTCGACACCGTCCGCCTGACGGTCCGCGACGACGGCGCGGGGTTCGCCCCGCCCGCCGGCGGACGACTCGAACTGCTCGCCCGCGAGGGCCACTACGGGCTGGTCGGCATGGCCGAGCGCGCCCGCCGGATCGGCGGCCGGTTCGCGCTGCGCTCCGCACCCGGCGGCGGCGCGACCGTCATGCTCACCGTCCCGTTCGTCCCGCCGAGCGCCGAGGGCGCCCCCGAGGCCGCCGGGCACGTCACGTGAGCGGCCCCAGGCCCGGACCGGCCGGGCCTGCGAGCGGCCCTGTGCGGGTCTCCGTGCGGGCACTGGTGGTCGATGACAACCCCGTGGTCCGCGCGGGGCTGGTGAGCCTCCTGGAGGCCGGGAAGGTGCGCGTGGTCGGTGAGGCCGTGGACGGCGCCCACGCGCTGGAGCAGGCCCAGCGGCTCCGTCCCGACATCGTGCTCCTGGACGTGCGGATGCCGGGCGTCGACGGGATCGCCGCCGCCGGGCCCCTCAGCGCCCTGGCGAAGGTCCTGATGCTGTCCTACGACACCGACGCCGACGTCATCGGCAAGGCCATCCGCAACGGCGCGGCGGGCTACCTGGTGCACGGCGCGTTCGGCGTGGACGAGCTGATCGCGGCCGTCCACGACACGGTCGCCGGGCGCGCCAGCCCGCTCTCGCCGTCGGCGAGCCGGGCCGTCGTCGAGGCACTGCGCGGCGGGGACGCCCCGTCCGCGGCCGCCCCGCCGGCCCGCGCCGCGCGCAGCGACGACCTGGGCCTGTCGCCCCGCGAGGCCGAGGTGATGGAGCTGATCGCCCGCGGCCACTCCAACGGCGAGATCGCCCGGACCCTGGTCGTCTCGGAGTACACGGTCAAGAACCACGTCAACCGGATCTTCGCGAAGCTGGGCGTCCGCACGCGCGGCGCCGCGATGGCGCGCTGGCTCGGGACCGCGCGGTGATCCGCGGGTGACGCGGCGGCGGGACGCTCGGCGCCGAGCGTTACACGGTATGTAGTTGTTACCTCGGAAATCGACCGGTAACGGCGACACGTGCGCCGGGGTGGTGGCGGAGGCGGCGGGAGGCAGGTACGGTCGGCCATCGTGAGCCCCGTCCGCACTTGCTCCCGCACCGCCTGCAAGGCGCCAGCAGTCTTCACGCTCACGTACGTCTACCGCGACTCCACCGCGGTCCTGGGGCCCCTCGCCACGTACGCCGAGCCCCACTGCTACGACCTGTGCGCGGAGCACTCCGAGCGGCTCACCGCCCCGATGGGGTGGGAACTGGTCCGGCTCCCGGTCGAGGAGGAGTCCGAGCCGAGCGCCGACGACCTGGAGGCGCTCGCCGACGCGGTCCGCGAGGCCGCCAAGCCGGCCCCCGGAACCGGGCAGGAGCCCGTCGGGCAGGGCACCGAGGTCGGCCGCCGCGGGCACCTGCGGGTGCTGCGCTCCGAGCCCGCGGGGACGCAGCCGCAGGAGTGACCCTTTTCCACAGGCCGCCCGCGTGCGATGCCGCGGCGGGCCGTCAGCGCGCTTCCCGGTAGGCTCGGGAAACCCCCGTGACATCACTCGGACAGGGAGCAGGAGTGGGCGATCTCGCCAAGATCTTCAAGGCGTACGACATCCGGGGCGTCGTGCCGGACGAGCTCGACGCCGCCACCGCGGAGGCGGTCGGCGCGGCCTTCGTGCGCGTGACGGGTGCGAGCGCCGTCGTCACCGCCCACGACATGCGGGCCTCGTCGGTCCCGCTGGCCGAGGCGTTCGCGCGCGGCGCGACGTCCCAGGGCGCGGACGTGATCGAGGCCGGGCTCGGCTCCACGGACCTGCTCTACTACGCCAGCGGCAGCCTCGACCTGCCGGGCGCGATGTTCACCGCGAGCCACAACCCGGCCAGGTACAACGGGCTGAAGCTGTGCCGCTCCGGCGCGCGTCCCGTCGGCCGCGACACCGGCCTCACCGAGATCCGCGAGCTGGTCGGCGAGGGCGTCCCCGCCCACGACGGCCCGGCCGGGACCGTGTCCCGGCGCGACCTCCTCAAGGGCTACGCCGACCACCTCAAGACGCTGGTCGACCTGTCGGCGATCCGCCCGCTGAAGGTGGTCGTGGACGCCGGCAACGGCATGGGCGGGCACACCGTCCCGTCGATCTTCGAGGGCCTGCCGATCGACCTGGTGCCGCTGTACTTCGAGCTGGACGGCACCTTCCCCAACCACGAGGCCAACCCGATCGAGCCGGATAACCTCCGCGACCTCCAGGCCAAGGTCCGCGAGACGGGCGCCGACATCGGGCTGGCCCTCGACGGCGACGCCGACCGCTGCTTCGTGGTGGACGAGCGCGGCGAGATCGTCGCCCCGTCCACGATCACGGCGCTGGTGGCGGTGCGGGAGCTGGCCAAGCACCCCGGGTCCTCGATCGTGCACAACCTGATCACCTCGCGGGCCGTCCCGGAGATCGTCTCCGAGAACGGCGGCACGCCCGTCCGCACGCGGGTCGGGCACTCGTTCATCAAGCAGACGATGGCGGAGACCGGCGCGGTCTTCGGCGGCGAGCACTCCGCGCACTTCTACTTCCGCGACTTCTGGTTCGCCGACTCGGGGATGCTGGCGGCGCTGCACGTGCTCGCCGCGCTCGGCGAGCAGGACGGGACGCTGTCGGCGCTGCTCGGCGAGTACACGCGCTACGCCGCGTCCGGCGAGATCAACAGCGAGGTCGCCGACCAGGCCGCCGCCGCGGACGCGGTACGCGCCGCGTTCGCCGGGCGACCGGGCGTTACCATCGACGAGCTGGACGGTCTGACCGTGGGCGACGAGGCCGCCGGCTGGTGGTTCAACCTGCGGCCGTCCAACACCGAACCGCTGCTGCGCCTCAACGCGGAGGCCGGCGACGACACGACCATGGCGGCCGTCCGCGACGAGGTCCTGGCCATCGTGAGGAAGAAGTGACGATGAAGCTCGACTCCTGGCTGCTGGAAATCCTCGCCTGCCCCAACTGCGGCGGCGACCTGCGCGCCGACGACCAGGCGGCCGAGCTGGTGTGCACCGGCTCCTGCGGCTACGCCTACCCCGTGCGCGACGACATCCCCGTGCTCCTCGTCGACGAGGCGAGGACCCCCGCCCCATGAGCGGCCCAGGGCAGGTCCGGGAGGCGGGCCGCCGGGCCGGGGCGAGGCGATGACCGGGGCCCAGGACCCCGGACGGCTGGAGGACGCGGCGAGCGTCGAGGCCGCCGACCCGGGCGGCATGCTGCGGCAGGTCGCCTCGTCGGCCGCGCAGATCCGGGAGGCGCAGCGCGCGGTGGCCGAGGCGGGCATCGCCGGGCTCGCGGACGACGGGCGGCCGAGGGCGATCGTGGTCACCGGCATGGGCGGCTCGGGCATCTCCGGGGACGTCCTGGCGGCCGTGTGCGGCGTGGGCTGCCCCGTCCCGGTGACGACGGTGCGCGGCTACCGGCTGCCCGGCTGGGTGGGCGCCGCCGACCTCGTCATCGCGGTGTCCTGCTCGGGCGGCACGGAGGAGACCCTCCAGGTCGCCGCCGAGGCCGCGCGGCGCGGCTGCCGGCTGATGTTCGTCGGCGGGACGGGTTCGCCGCTGGCCGACCTCGCCGTCCAGAGCCGCGGGCTGTTCGTCCCGGTGCGGTCGGTGGGCCAGCCGCGGTCGACGCTGTGGGGCCTCACCGTGCCGCTGCTCCTCGCGGCCCGCACGATGGGCCTCGCGGACGTGCCCGACGCGGCGCTGGAGTCCACGGCGAAGCTGCTGGAGGACGTGGCGCACCGGTGCCGCCCGGCGAGCGAGCCGTTCGTCAACCCGGCCAAGCGGATCGCCCTCGACCTCGCGGGCGACGTGCCGCTGGTGTGGGGCTCGTCCACGCTGGCGGGCACCGCGGCGTACCGGATGTGCTGCCAGCTCAACGAGAACGCCAAGTACCCGGGCGTCTACGGCGGGCTCCCGGAGGCCGGCCACAACCAGGTAATGGCCTTCGATGGCCACTTCGCGGGCGGCGGCGGCCCGTCCGCCGACCCCGACGACTTCTTCCGCGACCGCGAGCAGGACGCCGAACACGGGCTCCACCTCGTCGTCCTGCGCGACACCGAGGAGCACCCGCAGGTGCGCAAGCGCCGCGCGGCGTCGGTCGAGATGGCCCGCGACCGCGGGGTGGCCGTCACCGAGATCGCCGCCGAGGGCGCGCATCCGCTGGAGCGGATCGCGACCCTGATCGCGCTGGCGGACTACGTCACGGTTTACTTGGCCATCGCGCTGGGCGTCGACCCCACGCCCGTGCCGGCCATTCAAGAGCTCAAAGCGAGGATTGCGTAGATGAGTGCTGAGGGTGGAACGAAGGCCATCGTCGCCGCGTTGATCGCCAACCTCGGGATCGCCGCGTCGAAGTTCGTCGCGTTCGCGTTCACCGGTTCGTCGTCGATGCTGGCCGAGTCCATCCACTCGGTGGCGGACTCGGGAAACCAGGGGCTGCTGCTGCTCGGGCGCAAACGGTCCGAGCGCGACCGCACCCCCAAGCACCCCTTCGGATACGGCCGCGAACGCTACTTCTACGCGTTCGTCGTGGCGGTGGTGCTGTTCACCGTCGGCTCGGCCTTCTCGCTGTACGAGGGCTTCCACAAGGTCCAGCACCCTGAGAAGATCGACGCCCCGATCTGGGCGTTCTCGGTGCTGATCGTCGCGATCGTGCTGGAGTCGTTCTCGTTCCGCACCGCGATCAAGGAGTCGAACGCGGTCCGCGGCGACAAGTCGTGGTGGGCGTTCATCCGGCGCGCCAAGGCCCCCGAGCTCCCGGTCGTCCTGCTGGAGGACCTGGCCGCCCTGCTCGGCCTGATCCTGGCGCTGCTCGGCGTCACGATGGCCGTCGTCACCGAGGACGGCGTGTGGGACGGCGTCGGCACGCTGGCGATCGGCGTGCTGCTCGGCGTGGTCGCGACCATCCTGGCCATCGAGACCAAGAGCCTGCTCATCGGCGAGGGCGCCGACCCCGAGCAGGAGGAGCGGATCATCGCGGCGCTTGAGTCGGTGCCCGAGGTCGACCACGTCATCCACATGCGGACCGAGTACGTCGGCCCCGAGGAGCTGCTGATCGCCGCCAAGATCGCCGTTTACCACGACGACACGGCCGCCGAGGTGGCCCGCGGCATCGACGCCGCCGAGGCCAAGATCAGGGCCCAGTTCCCCGAGGCGCTGCTGATCTACCTGGAGCCCGCGCTGGACGAGGCCGACCGCAAGAACGCCGCCAAGCCGGAGAGCCCCGCGTCCTCCTGACCGCCGCGCGGGGTTCCGCCGCCGGCCCGCATGGTTTGGCCCGCATGGTTTCGGCTTCGCGGGGGATCCTGTCGCGGGAACACCGCATCCGTGTGGGACGTCCGCCCTGCGCGGCGTGGACGCGGCGTTCACATGGGATCCCTCGCCGGGCGGCCGGCGCCGTGCCGGTCGACCCCAGCCCAGGCAAGACCGGCGAGTGCCTCCGAGGAGGCGCGTACTCGGCCGTCCGGCGAGGTGCTTCCCATGCTTCCCCGCCCGGACCCCTGAAGCCGGACGGTTCTGGTGTGACCGCGGCAGCCCCACCGAACCCCCTACGTCGGTGGCGGCCGCCGTTGCGGTCACGATTAAGACACTACGTTCGCCGCCCTCCCCCGCACGTCCGCCAAAAGGAGGGAAAGGGGCTCGTCCTCCAGGGGGACATGGGCCTTCGTCATACCTCCGCACGGTGAGGTGGCGGCCCGTCCCAGCGGTCAGTATTGAGAAGTGACCAGCAACGACCACTCCGACAAGAACCGGCCCGGACGCGACCCCGCCGGGTTCGGCCCCGCCCTCGCGCACCACGCGTGGCGGCTGTCGGGCCGGATCGTGGCGGGCGTGGGCCAGCTGCTGCTGTGGATCCTGACCGGCATCGGCACCCTGCTGCGCCCGATGGCGATCCGGCTCGGCGCCCGGCTGAACGGCGCGGGACGGCCGGGCACGCCCGGGGCCCCGGCAGGGGCGACGGCGCCGCTGCCCCGGTGGATCAACGCCTGGGCCGAGGTCGCCGAGTCCTGGTACTTCGCGCCGCTGACCGGGCTCGCCCTGACCATCGCCGCCCTGGCCGAGCTCGCGCCCCGCGTCGACACGCCGCTCAGCGTCGCGGGGGGCTTCGCGGTGGCCTCGACCCTCCCGCTCGTCTGGCGGCGCGAGTACCTGCGCCCGGTCGCGGCCGTGGCGCTCGGCGCGTCCGCGGCGAGCCTTCTCACCGGGCAGGTGCTGCTCGTCACGACGAGCTTCGCCGCGCTGTACACGCTGTACGCGCTGGGACGGCGGCTGCCCCGGCAGTCCGCCGGCGTCCTCGCGGCGGGCGCCGCGGCGACGGTCGCGGTGGTGTACGTCGCGACCTCGACGCTCGACGACGTCCCGTGGCCGGCCGCGGTCATCGCCGTCCTCGCCGCGATCGGCCTCGGCGACGCCCGGCGCGTCGTGGAGACCGCCGGGCGGACCGAGGCCGAGGCCGAGGAGCGCACCAACGAGACCCTCACCCGGCTCACCGCCGTCCAGCGGGAGCAGGCGGTGATGCGCGAGCGGGCCCGCATCGCCCGCGAGCTGCACGACGTGGTCGCGCACTCCGTCTCGATGATCGCGGTGCAGGCCGAGACCGCCCCGTACACGATGGAGAGCCTGTCGCCCGAGGCCCGCGCCGGCTACACCGAGATCGCCAAGACCGCGCGGGAGGCGCTGGTGGAGATGCGGCGGCTGCTCAGCGTGCTGCGCGCCGACGCCAAGCCCGAGCCGGACGCCGCCAACTCCCCGCAGCCTCGGCTGGACCGGCTGCCCGACCTGATCGAGCAGCACCGGGGCGCCGGCGGCCAGGTCGACCTCGCGGTGCACGGCGACGCGCGGAACCTGTCCACGACCGTGGAGCTGTCGGCGTACCGGATCGTCCAGGAGGCGCTGACGAACGCGCGCAGGCACGCGCCCGGCGCCGAGGTGCGCGTCGACCTGACGTTCCTGCCGGACCGGCTCGCCGTCCGGGTCCGCGACGACGGCGCGTCCGCGCGGACCATGGTGCTGAACCGGGACGACCGTACCGCGGCACCGCACGACGCGCCCGCGGGCCGGACCCGCCTCGAATCCGCGCCCGCGGCCGAGTCCGGTGGCGGACACGGTCTCGTGGGGATGCGGGAACGTGCGACCATGCTGGGCGGACGGTTCTCCGCCGGCCCGGCCACCGAGGGCGGGTTCCTGGTGGAGGCCGAGCTTCCGCTGAACAGGGAGGAGAGGCCCACTCGTGGACCCGGTTCCGAGGCGCCGCCCGGCCGCCGCTGACCCCCCGGGGCGGCAGCGGTGATCAGAGTGCTGATCGTCGACGACCAGACGATCGTCCGGGCGGGGTTCGCCGCCCTGCTCGCCGCGCAGGAGGACATCACCGTCATCGGCGAGGCCGGCGACGGCCGCGAGGCCGTCCGGCTGGCCGGGCAGGACCGCCCGGACGTCGTGGTCATGGACATCCGGATGCCCGGCATGGACGGCATCGAGGCCACCCGCCGCATCCTGGCCCTCCCCGGGGCCGACAGCGTCCGGGTGCTGGTCCTCACGACCTTCGACGTGGACGAGTACGTCTACGACGCGCTCGCCGTCGGCGCCAGCGGCTTCCTGCTCAAGGACGCGACCGCCGACGAGCTCGTCTCCGCCGTCCGGGTGGTGGCGCGCGGCGACTCGCTGCTCGCGCCGCAGGTCACCGGGCGGCTCATCCGCGAGTTCACCAAGCAGCGGCGCAGCAGGCCGCAGGCCCCCTCGGAGCTGTCCACGCTGACGGCCCGGGAGAACGAGGTCCTGGTGCTGATCGCGGGCGGGCTGTCCAACGGCGAGATCGCCCAGCGCCTCGTCGTCAGCGAGCACACGGTCAAGACGCACGTGGCGCGGGTCTTCACCAAGCTCGGCCTGCGCGACCGCGCCCAAGCGGTCATGCTCGCCTACGAGTCGGGCGTGGTCGTCCCAGGCGAGAACGCGCCCAGCTAGGGCGCCCTACCTGCGGAGGAGGCGGAGGGCCTTCTCCTTCTCGAAGTCGAGGGCGCGGGCGCGCAGGC
>NZ_SMKU01000301.1 GCF_004349215.1 Actinomadura rubrisoli
GGAGTACGCCATTCGTCCCAACCGCGCGCACCCCGCGCCGCCGGGAATGATCGCGGGGTGCGCGCGGTTGGGACGAATGGCGTACTCCATACCCGGCAGCGGCGCGGAACACTTCGCAATCGGCAAGATTCTGGCAGGGCGCACTGGCCTTGGCCAGGTGCTATTCTTAGTGGTCGACCGGCCTTGCGCGCACGATCGAGGTGATCGCGGGCGCTGGGCGCACAAGCGGAGGCCACCTCCCACCTGACCGGCCGGAAGGCCGGTGGGTCTCGGTCAGGCGGACGAGCGCTCCATGCTCGTCCAGCCGTCGTCCCCGGACGGTCAGCCGCCCGGGGAGACCGAAGGTGGCCTCGCATGCGAGTCGTGCGAGGCTTTTCGCGTTGAAGCCTCGGGGTACGACCGGTCCCAGAACTTGAGAACGGCCCCAAGGAGGTCCCATCAGCGCCGAACCGCGTATCAACGACCGCATTCGCGTGCCCGAGGTCCGGCTCGTCGGCCCGAACGGCGAACAGGTGGGCATCGTGCCCATCGCCAAGGCCCTTGAACTCGCGCGTGAGTCGGACCTCGACCTGGTCGAGGTGGCGCCGACCGCGCGCCCGCCCGTCGCCAAGCTCATGGACTACGGCAAGTTCAAGTACGAGTCCGCGATGAAGGCGCGTGAGGCGCGGAAGAACCAGGCGCACACGATCATCAAAGAGATCAAGCTCCGCCCGAAGATCGACCCGCACGACTACGAGACCAAGAAGGGTCACGTGGTGCGGTTCCTGAAGGCGGGGGACAAGGTGAAGGTCACGATCATGTTCCGCGGTCGTGAGCAGTCCCGTCCCGAGCTCGGTTACCGGCTGCTGCAGCGGCTCGCCGACGACGTCGAGGAACTCGGCTTCGTCGAGTCGCGGCCCAAGCAGGACGGCCGGAACATGATCATGGTGATCGGTCCGCACAAGAAGAAGGCGGAGGCCAAGGCCGAGCGCGCCGCGGCCCGCGACCACGAGGCCGAGTCCGGCACCGCCTGACGGCCTGCGGCAGGCCCCGCCTCCAGCGGGAGGCCGCCGCGAGCCAGTGGCCGGAGCCCGGGGGCCCGTCCCCCGCGGAAACGGCCGGGAGCCGCCCTCAGGGGCGGCTCAGCACTGCGGGCCCGCGGTTTCGCGGGGCCGTGACGCACGTACATTGAAGCCTGACCCGGCGCGTCCACGAAATGCCCGTGCGATGCGCCGATCAGGCGCGCCTCCGTGCCGCCGCACGGGGCCAGGACGAGGGAGACGACGGCGACCATGCCGAAGACGAAGACCCACAGTGGTGCCAAGAAGCGGTTCAAGCTGACCGGCTCCGGCAAGGTGATGCGCCGCCGCGCCAACAAGAACCACCTGCTCGAGCACAAGCCGACCAAGCGGACGCGCCGCCTGAGCGGCCCGGCCGTGGTGGCCGACGCCGACGCCAAGAACATCAAGAAGCTGCTGCGCAAGTAGCCCCCGACCGTCACCATCAGCGACCGGCCGAGGCCAGGACGGCCCCGGCCCCCACGAAGGAGTGCATCACGTGGCACGCGTGAAGCGGGCGGTCAACGCCGCCAAGAAGCGTCGGGTCGTCCTTGAGCGGTCGAGCGGCTACCGCGGGCAGCGCTCGCGGCTCTACCGCAAGGCCAAGGAGCAGCAGCTCCACTCCATGGCCTACGCGTTCCGTGACCGCAAGGACCGCAAGGGCCAGTTCCGCCGGCTGTGGATCCAGCGGATCAACGCCGCGGCCCGCGCCAACGGCATCACCTACAACCGGTTCATTCAGGGCCTGAAGGCGGCCGAGGTCGAGGTCGACCGCCGCATGCTGGCCGAGCTCGCCGTGAACGACGCGGCCGCGTTCGCCGCCCTGGTCGCGGTCGCCAAGGACGCGCTCCCCGCCGAGGGCTCGGAGGCGGCCTGAGCCGGGTTCCGGCACACGGGCGACTGGGGAGATCGAAGCGATATGGCGGGCCGCGAGCTGACCTCTCTCCATTCGCCGCGGGTGAAGGCCGCCCGCCGGCTCGCCAAGCGCGCCTTCCGGCGGCGTGAGCGGCGGTTCCTCGCCGAGGGGCCGCAGGCGGTGCGGGAGGCGCTGGAAATCCCCGGCGGGCTCGCCGAGCTGTTCACCACCGCCGAGGCGGAGTCCCGCCACCCCGAGCTGGTGGCGGCCGCCGAGCGCGCCGGCGCCCCGGTGCTGCGCGTCAGCGGCGAGGTGATGGCCGAGCTCGCCCAGACCGTCACCCCGCAGGGGCTGCTGGCGGTCTGCGGGTTCCTCGACGTCCCGCTCGGCGCCGCGCTGGAGGCCGGGCCCCGGCTCGTCACGGTGCTGGCGCAGGTCCGCGATCCGGGCAACGCCGGGACGGTCCTGCGCACCGCCGACGCGGCGGGCTCGGAGGCGGTCGTGTTCACCGACGCCTCCGTCGACCCCTACAACGGCAAGTGCGTGCGCGCCTCGGCGGGCAGCCTGTTCCACCTGCCCGTCGTGGTCGGCCCGCGGTTCGACGCGCTGATCCCCGAGCTGAGAGGGGCGGGGCTCGCCGTGCTCGCCGCCGACGGCGCCGGCGGCCGCACCCTGGACGAGGGCATCGACGAGGGGATCCTCGTGCGCCCCACCGCCTGGGTGTTCGGCAACGAGGCGTGGGGGCTGCCCAAGGAGGTCCTGGACCTGGTCGACGAGGTCGTCCGGGTGCCGATCCACGGGCGCGCCGAGAGCCTCAACCTGGCGACGGCCGCGGCCGTCTGCCTGTACGCCTCGGCCCGCGCACAGCGCAAAGCGTAGGCACAAGGCAAAAGTGCACACACGCGGCGCTCCCCGGAGGTGACGCCGTGTTGCACACGTCCGGACGCGCGCCGGACAATGCGCGCCCGGGAGGACGTTTCCGCATGTGACACGCCTTACGTGTGGACGGTCACGGAGGTTCGATGCATTCCGTGGTCGGATGGCCGCAAGCGGTCGCCTCCGAGGCCATTTCTCCGCTTGTGACCTGCAAAGATGGTCTTCCCCGCGCGTGGGGGGCGGGTAGTCCGCCGGCGCGGGGGACTCGTCCGCAGGTAGGAGCGGGATACCGGCCCGGCGATGGATTTGCACGTTCCAGCGGGTGCCTACGGTGGTTGACCAGGGACGGCGACGATGCCGTGCAGAGTTGGGGGCGAGCGTGATGACCGAGGAGACGAGAGCGGCCAGGAGGCCGGGCCGGCGCGGGCCGGAGGTCCGGTGCCGGACGGGCACGGCCGCCGTTCGCGTCCCCGCGGCATGGGTGCCCGGCGCCACGCCCGATCTGGAGATCGTGGTCGCGCGGGTCCGCGGCGACACCGCCGTGGCCGCGGTGACCGGCGAGATCGACCTGCACACCTCCGACGCGCTCCGCGCGCGCCTCGTCGAGCTGCACGGCGCGGGCTTCCGCCGCCTGGTGGTCGACTTCACCGCCGTCCCCTTCTGCGACGCGACCGGTCTCGGCGCGCTCGTGGCCGCGCACAACCACGTCGCCGCGCGCGGCGGGCAGATCGCGCTCGCCGGTGTGCGCCCCGCCCAGCTGCGCCTGCTGCGCATCACCGGCCTGCACCGCCTGTTCGCCCTCCATGTCGACGCGGACCACGCCCTGGCCGCCCAAGGCTCGTCCACCACCTCCCGCTGAGCCGCCCCCACCGGCCGCGGGCCCAGCGGCTCGCGGGCCGGCCGTCTCCCACCGAGCCGTCGCGTTCTGTGCGGGACGGGGCGCGTTCGACGCGAGGGGCCGGTCGGTTCGCGGACGTCCAGGTGAGGGTGGTCGCGGTGGGGGCGACACGCCGCCCGATGGCCACATATGCCTTGCCGCACGGCGCTTTCTGGGTCCCGCAAGGTGCCTGAGTCCGGATAGAGTCTCTTCTCGACAGGCCGCGTCCGACCGGTGTTCTGGAGGCCGCTGTGGGCGGAAAGGAACCCCCCCGCGTGGCCGCGCGCGTGCCTGCGGGACAGCGCGGTGCGCTCCCCGGGGGTGACGTCGCCGACGAACTGCCCGACGGGCTCCTGGTGGCCGACGGTGACGCCCGTGTCGTGGTGTTCAACGCCGCCGCCGTGCGGATGACCGGCGTCTCCGCCGAGGCCGCGCTGGGCGCCGACTTCCGCGACGTCCTGCCGCTGCACGACGCGGAGGGCCGCGACTGGTGGAAGGGCCTGGCCCCGTACGAGGGCCTGGGCATCCGCACCCGGCATCCCGAGCGCGAGCTGTTCCTGCCCGGCGGCACCGAGCTGCTGGTGACCGCCGCCTACCGCCGTGACGGCAAGGGCCGCGTGGAACGGTTCACCGTCTGCCTGCGCGACGCCGCGCGCCGCGCCCGCCGGGAACGCGACCGCGCCGACCTGGTCTCCACCGTGGCCCACGAGCTGCGCTCCCCGCTGACCAGTGTCAAGGGCTTCACCGCGACGCTGCTGGCCAAGTGGCACCGCTTCAACGACGACCAGAAGCGGGTGATGCTGGAGACCGTCAACGCCGACGCCGACCGGGTGACCCGCCTCATCACCGAGCTGCTGGACGTCTCCCGCATCGAGGCCGGGCGGCTGGAGATGCACCGCCAGGTCGTCGACCTGCCGGAGGAGGTCCGCAAGGTCATCGCCGGACGGGTCGCGGCCGGCGAGCCCGAGGACCGCTTCCGCTTCGAGACCCGCGGCCCGCTGCCCGAGATGTGGCTCGACCCCGACAAGATGGACCAGATCCTCGGCAACCTCGTCGAAAACGCGGTGCGGCACGGCGCCGGCGCTGTCACCATCGTGGTGGAGCCGGACGGGCACAGGGAGGGGGCCGCCGTGTCGGTGCGCGACGAGGGCGAGGGCATCCCGCCCGAGGCCGTCCCGCGCGTCTTCCGGCAGTTCTGGCGCGGTCCCGGCGGCAACCGCCGCGGCGGCACCGGCCTCGGCCTGTACATCGTGAAGGGCCTCGTCGAGGCGCACGGCGGCGTGATCACCGTGCGGCGCGCGCCCGGCGGCGGCGCCGAGTTCCGATTTACCGTGCCCGCGGGGGCCCCCGACTACGCCACCTGAGCCCGGCCGCCGGCACCGGGCGCGGGCGGGCACCGGGCCCCCGGGCGGGCCGCGCCAATCGCGCACGTTGTTCCGGATCTTCCCTGCCCGCGCACTAGACTGCGGGCGTCCCACGCCGACCGGAGTCATCACCACCATGTCTGCACCCAACAAGTCCTACGACCCTGTCGAGGTGTCCGCATTGCAGCCCGAAGAGCTGGAGCGGGCCCGCGCCGAGGCGCTCGCCGCCATCGCCGCGGCCACCGGCCTCGACGAACTCAAGCAGGTCCGCCTCGCGCACGCCGGCGACCGCTCCCCGCTGGCCCTGGCCAACCGCGAGATCGGCGCGCTGCCGCCCGCCGGCCGGGCCGAGGCGGGCAAGCGCATCGGCGCCGCCCGCGGCGCGGTGGCCCAGGCGCTCAAGGCCCGCCAGGCCGAGCTGGAGGAGGAGCGCGACCAGCGCGTGCTCGTCGAGGAGACCGTCGACGTCACCCTGCCCTGGGACCGCGCCCCGCGCGGCGCCCGGCACCCGCTGACCACGATGCAGGAGCGGATGGCGGACGTCTTCGTCTCCATGGGCTTCGAGGTCGCCGAGGGCCCCGAGGTCGAGGCGGAGTGGTTCAACTTCGACGCGCTCAACTTCAAGCCCGACCACCCGGCCCGCACGATGCAGGACACCTTCTTCGTCGGGTCGGAGGAGACCGGCCTGGTGATGCGGACGCACACCTCGCCCGTGCAGATCAGGGCGCTGCTGTCGCGGCCGCTGCCGGTGTACGTGGTCATGCCGGGCCGCACGTTCCGCACCGACGAGCTGGACGCCACGCACAGCCCCGTCTTCCACCAGTTGGAGGGCCTCGCGGTCGACGAGGGCCTGACGATGGCCGACCTGCGCGGCGGCATCGACGCGTTCGTCGGCGGCATGTTCGGCGAGGGCCTGCGGACGCGGTTCCGCCCGTCCTACTTCCCGTTCACCGAGCCGTCGGCCGAGGTCGACATGCAGTGCTTCGTGTGCCGGGGCGCCTCGGTGGAGCCGGGCGCGGACCCGTGCCGCACCTGCGGTTCCGAGGGCTGGATCGAGCTCGGCGGCTGCGGCATGGTCAACCCGCGGGTCCTGGTGGCCTGCGGCGTCGACCCCGGCCGCTACAGCGGCTGGGCGTTCGGGCTGGGCGTCGAGCGGACGCTGATGTTCCGGCACGGCGTGGAGGACATGCACGACATGGTGGAGGGCGACGTCCGGTTCACCCTTCCGTTCGGGATGGAGATCTGATGCGGGCCCCGCTTTCCTGGGTGCGTGAGCACGCCGCGCTGCCCGCCGGCGTCACCGGCCGCGAGCTGGCCGCCAAGCTGATCGCCGCGGGGCTGGAGGTCGAGACCGTCGAGCAGGCGGGCGCCGACCTGTCCGGCCCGCTGGTGGTCGGCGAGGTGCTGGCCATCGAGGAGCTGACCGGGTTCAAGAAGCCGATCCGCTACTGCCAGGTGGACGTCGGGCAGGCGAACGGCACCGGCGAGCCGCAGAACATCATCTGCGGCGCGACGAACTTCGCGGCCGGTGACCGGGTGGTCGTCATCCTGCCGGGCGGCGTGCTGCCCGGCGGCTTCCGGATCGGGTCCCGCAAGACCTACGGGCGGCTGTCGGAGGGCATGATCTGCTCGGTGTCCGAGCTGGGCATCGGCGACGACCACAGCGGCATCCTCGTCCTGCCGCCGGGCACGCCGGTCGGCGCGGACGCGGTGGAACTGCTCGGGCTGCGCGACGACGTCCTCGACATCGCCGTCACGCCCGACCGCGGCTACGCCCTGTCGATCCGCGGCATCGCCCGCGAGGCCGCCACCGCCTACGGCGTGCCGTTCACGGACCCGGCCCGGGTCGAGCTGCCCGAGGCGGCGGGCGAGTCCTACCCGGCGAGCATCGGCGACCCGACGGCGTGCGACCGGTTCGTCCTGCGCGAGGTGCGCGGCTTCGATCCCGACGCCCGGACGCCGATGTGGATGCGGGTCCGGCTGCACCGCGCCGGGATGCGGCCGGTGTCGCTGGCCGTGGACGTCACCAACTACCTGATGCTGGAGCTCGGCCAGCCGCTGCACGCGTTCGACCGGGGCAAGCTGACCGGCCCGATCGTGGTGCGGCGCGCCGCGCCGGGGGAGAGCCTGGAGACGCTCGACCACGTCAAGCGGACGCTCGACCCCGAGGACATCCTCATCACCGACGCCTCGGGGCCGATCTCGATGGCCGGGACGATGGGCGGGCTGGCCACCGAGATCGACGACCGGTCCACCGACATGGTCATCGAGGCCGCGCACTTCGACGACATCGGCACGGCGCGGATGGTGCGGCGCCACAGGCTGCACAGCGAGGCGTCCTACCGGTTCGAGCGGGGCGTCGACCGCGAGCTGCCGCTGTACGCCACGTACCGCGCGGCGCGCATGCTGGCGGAGCTGGGCGGCGCCGAGGTGCTGCCCGGCGTGACGCACGCGGAGGCGCCGGTCGAGCGGGCGACCGTGGCCATGCCCGCCGGCCACCCCGACAAGGTCGCCGGCGTGGCCTACGGCCGTGACACGGTCGTCCGGCGGCTGGAGCAGGTCGGCTGCGCCGTGGCGGGCGGCGACGTGCTCACGGTGGCGCCGCCGTCGTGGCGGCCCGACCTCACCGATCCCAACGACCTGGCCGAGGAGGTCATCCGGCTCGAAGGGTACGAGGACATCCCGGCCCGGGCCCCGCGCCCGGCCGCCGGGAAGGGCCTGACCGAGCGGCAGCGGCTGCGCCGCCGGGTGGGCCGCGCGCTCGCGAGCGCCGGCTACGTCGAGGTGCTCGGCTTCCCGTTCGTCTCCGAGAAGGACTGGGACGACCTGCAGCTCCCGGCCGGCGACGCGCGGCGCGTGGCGCTGCGGCTGGCCAACCCGCTGTCGGAGGACGAGCCGCTCCTGCGCACCACGCTGCTGCCGGGCCTGCTGCGCGCGCTGTCGCACAACGTGGGACGGGGCTTCGCCGACGTGGCGCTCTACGAGCTCGGCGTGGTGTTCCGGCCGCGCCCCGGCGCGCCGGAGCGGTCGCCGCGCCTGGCCGTGGACCGCGGCCCGACGGCCGAGGAGATCGCGTCGGTGGAGGCCGCGCTGCCCGATCAGCCGCACCGGGTGGCCGCCGTGCTGTCCGGCGACCGCGAGCGCTCGGGCTGGTGGGGCGAGGGACGTCCGGCGCTGTGGGCCGACGCGATCGAGGCGGCCCGCACGGTGGCCCGCGAGGCGGGCGTCGAGCCGGCCGTCAGGGCCGATCAGCACGAGCCGTGGCACCCGGGCCGCTGCGCCGCGCTGTTCGCGGGCGACACCCTCGTCGGGCACGCCGGTGAGCTGCACCCGCGCGTCACGAAGGCGTACGGGCTGCCGCCGCGCACCTGCGCGATGGAGCTGGAGCTGCGCCGTCTGGGCGAACCGGCGACGCCCCGCGCGCCGCACGTGTCGACCTACCCGGTCGCCACTCAGGACGTAGCGCTCGTCGTCGGCTCCGGGGTGCCCGCCGCCGACGTCGAGGCGGCGCTGCGCGACGGCGCGGGGGAGCTGCTGGAGGCGGTCCGGCTGTTCGACGTCTACACCGGCGAGCAGGTGGGGGAGGGCCGCAAGTCGCTGGCCTACTCGCTGAGGTTCCGCGCCGCCGACCGCACGCTCACCGCCGAGGAGGCGTCCCGGGCGCGCGATGCGGCGGTCGCCGTCGCGGCCGAGCGCACCGGCGCCGTCCTCCGCGGCGCCTGACGGCCACGGGAAGGCGGTCCCGCGCGCGCCGCGGGGGGCCGCCTTCCTTAACGCTACTTGTGTTGCGATAGGTGCCGGGGTAGACTGGGCCGGTCACATCGTCGCCCGGCAGGGGAGTCCATTGAGGATCTGAGGTCCGACACCGCGCGGCCGTTCACCGGCCCGCGCACGCGACCTCAGTGTGGACTCTCGTCCCGCCGGGCTTTTTCACGCCCTCCAGGCTCCCGCCCGCCGGCGCGTCGCGCGACCCGCGGTGTCTCCATGTGTTCCGCACCAGCTCAACCACCATGGAGGCCACCATGTCTTTCGCCATCGTGTGCTCGGACCTGTCGTTCGCCTGGCCCGACGGCACCACCGTCCTGGACGGTCTGGACGCCGCGTTCGGCACCGGCCGGACCGGTCTGATCGGGGTCAACGGCTCCGGCAAGTCCACCCTGCTGCGGCTGATCGCCGGCGACCTGCGCCCCGGAGCGGGCACGGTCGGCGTCGACGGGGAGATCGGCCACCTGCCGCAGAACCTCGTCCTCGACGGTGCCGCGTCGGTCTCCGACCTGCTCGGCATCAGCGCGGCCCGGTCCGCGCTGCACGCCATCGAGCGGGGCGAGGCCACCGAGGAGAACTTCGCCGCGGTCGGCGACGACTGGGACGTGGAGGAGCGGGCCCGCGCCGAGCTGGACCGGCTCGGGCTCGGCCATCTGGACCTGGACCGCACCGTCCGGGCGCTGTCGGGCGGCGAGGCCGTGATGGTCGGGCTCGCGGCGCTGTTCCTCGCGCGCCCCGACGTCCTGCTGCTGGACGAGCCGACGAACAACCTCGACCTGGACGCGCGGCGCCGGCTGTACGACGCGGTCGCGTCCTGGACGGGCGTGCTGGTGGTCGTCAGCCACGACCGGGAGCTGCTGGAGCGGGTCGACGAGATCGCCGACCTGCGCGACGGCGCCGTCCGGATGTTCGGCGGCGCCCTCTCGGCCTACGAGGAGCTGCTGGCGGTCGAGCAGGAGGCCGCCGAGCAGGCGGTCAGGGCGGCCGGGACCGACATGCGCCGCCAGAAACGCGAGCTGGAGGAGGCGCAGGTCAAGCTCGCGAGACGGGCGCGATACGGCAGGAAAATGAGCGAGCAGAAGCGCGAGCCGAAGATCGTGATGGGGCTGCGCAAGCGGCAGGCCCAGGAGTCGGCGGGCAAGCACCGCATCCTGCACGAGGAGCGGCTCGCCGGCGCCCGCGAGCGGCTCGCCGAGGCCGAGGAGGCGGTGCGCGAGGACGCCGAGATCCGGGTCGAGCTGCCCGCCACCGAGGTCCCGGCGGGCCGGACGGTGGCGACCGTCACCGGGCTCGCCGCGCCCGAGCCGGAGACCGGGTCCCTGGCGGAGCTGATCGTCCGGGGGCCGGAGCGGATCGCGCTGGTCGGCCCGAACGGCTCGGGCAAGACCACGTTCCTGCGGGCGCTGGTCGGGGAGTCCGTCCCGGAGGGGACCTCGGTCAGGATCGGCGTGGACGGCGTCCGCTACCTGCCGCAGCGGCTCGACGTCCTCGACGAGCGCCTCAGCGTCGTCGACAACGTCCGGGCGGTCGCCCCGTCCGCGCCGGTGACCGAGGTGCGGGCCGGGCTGGCGCGCTTCCTGTTCCGGGGCGCGCGGGCCGAGCGCCCGGCGGGCACGCTGTCGGGCGGGGAGCGGTTCCGCGCGGTGCTGGCGTCCCTGCTGCTCGCCGAACCCGCGCCGCAGCTGCTGCTGCTGGACGAGCCGACCAACAACCTCGACATGGCCAGCGCCCGGCAGCTCGGCCAGGCCCTCACCGCCTACCGGGGCGCGCTCGTCGTGGTCAGCCACGACCTGCCGTTCCTGCGGACGATCGGGATCACCCGCTGGCTGCGCACGGACCGCCGGACGGGCCTGTCGGAGGCGGACCCGATGTGACCGCCGGGAACCGGGCCCGATGCGAGACGGCGGCCCCGCCCTCCCCGGGCGGGGCGGCCGTCCTCTGGCGGGGCGGCCGTCCTCAGGTGAGGACGCGCTTGGTGAAGGTGCGCGTCGCCGCCCAGGTCAGCAGCGCCGTCCCGCCGACGATGGCCAGCAGGAACGCCCAGACGGGCATGTGATCGATGTCCGGGGTGAGCGCGAACCGCAGGCCCTCGCTGACGTAGACCAGCGGGTTGAGCAGGCTGGCGATCTGCAGCCAGCGGATGTTCTCCAGCGCCGACCACGGGTAGTAGACGCAGCCGAGCATGGTCATCGGGAGCAGGACCAGCGCGAACAGCATCTGGACCTTCTGCGGGTTCAGCAGCGTGCCCAGCAGCAGGCCGCCGGCGGCGGCCAGCAGCGACCCGGCCACCATGACCAGGATCAGGACCGGCCAGTTGTCCACGTGCACGTGCGGCTCCTGGCCGTCGGCGTGGATGAACAGGACCGCGGGGAAGACCAGCACGCCGCCGATGAGCCCCTGGAGCGCCGCCGCGAGGATCTTCTGCACCGCCAGCAGCGGGATCGGGATGGGCGCCAGCGCCCGGTCGGTGATGGACTTCTGCCAGTTCAGCTCCATCATCAGCGGGAAGATCACCGCCATCATGGCCTGCATGATGATGGACGAGCCGACCAGGCCGGGCAGGAGGATGGTCGAGAAGGTCGGCCCGCCGGGCCGGCCCGCCGTCGCGCCGCCGCCGAGCTTGGGCAGCACGTAGGCGAACACGAAGACGAACATCACCGGCTGCACCAGCACCCGGATGAAGGTCGACAGGAAGTTCTTGCGCATGACCCGCGCCTCGCGCGCCATCATCGCGGCGAACGTGCGGGGGATCGTCG
>NZ_SMKU01000302.1 GCF_004349215.1 Actinomadura rubrisoli
GTTTGTGGGGGTGTGGACGGGGCGGTCCGGGGGCGTCTGGGCGACACGCCGAGGTGGGGCTCGGGAGGCTCGATGTGACCTGGGTCTACGCGAGAGGAGCCCGATCCAGGTTGCGTACGCCTGCCCGGGCCCTTACGGTTGACCACAACATCTAGTAGTTACACCGTTGGGATTTTCCACAAGTTGTGTTCTTGTGGCGATGTTCCGACAGGTGCGACTCGATTTCGTCAGGGGAGGGTTAAGGCGTGCACTGCCCGTTCTGCCGCAACCCTGACACCAAAGTGATCGACAGTCGTTCGACCGACGACGGGGGCGCCATTCGGCGGCGCCGGTCGTGCGCCGAATGCGGCAAGCGATTCACGACGCAGGAGAATGTGCTCGTGATGGTGGCCAAGCGCAGCGGGGTCACCGAGCCGTTCTCCCGGGAAAAGATCATCGCCGGGGTGCGCAGGGCCTGTCAGGGCCGTCCGGTGGACGAGGATGCGCTCGCGAAGCTGGGACAGCGGGTCGAAGAGGCGATCAGATCGTCCGGATCCGCGGAAATCCCCTCGCACGAGATCGGCCTTGCGATCTTGGGGCCGCTCGGCGAGCTCGATGAGGTCGCCTATCTGCGATTCGCCTCGGTCTACCGGAGCTTCGAGTCGCTGGACGACTTCGCCAAGGAGATCGAAACACTGCGGAAGGCCGGTTCCTCGGGGGAGCCCGGCCCGCCCCGGTAGGGGCGGTTCCGGCAGCACACAGCAGCAAACGTGAAAGAGCCACCGCGTCGGGCATGGCCTGCGCGGCGGCGGAGTTGTTCCTGAACAGGGCCCGGCGGGTGGGCCCGAGAGGGGGAAGGTCATGACGGAGACGGTGAGCGGCTCGGCGGCGCGGCGCGGCAAGGGGGGCCGCAAGGGGCTGAAGGTCGAGCGGATCTTCACCACGCCCGGCGTGCATCCATATGACGAGATGCGCTGGGAACGTCGTGACGTCGTCATGACCAACTGGCGTGACGGCTCGGTGAACTTCGAGCAGCGCGGGGTCGAGTTCCCCGACTTCTGGTCGCTGAACGCCGTCAACATCGTCACGTCCAAGTACTTCCGCGGCGCGGTCGGGACGCCGCAGCGGGAGTGGAGCCTCAAGCAGCTCGTCGACCGCGTCGTCCGCAAATACGTGGAGACGGGCCTGGAGCAGGGCTATTTCGCCTCCGAGCAGGACGCGGAGATCTTCGACCACGAGCTGAAGTACGCGCTGGTCCACCAGTTGTTCAGCTTCAACTCGCCGGTGTGGTTCAACGTGGGGACGAGGTCGCCGCAGCAGGTGTCGGCGTGTTTCATCCTGTCCGTGGACGACACGATGGAGTCGATCCTGGACTGGTACAAGGAGGAGGGCGTCATCTTCAAGGGCGGCTCCGGTGCCGGCCTGAACCTGTCGCGTATCCGTTCCAGTAAGGAGCTGCTGTCGTCCGGCGGCACGGCCAGCGGCCCCGTCTCGTTCATGCGCGGCGCCGACGCGTCCGCGGGGACGATCAAGTCGGGCGGCGCGACGCGGCGGGCCGCGAAGATGGTCGTCCTGGACGTCGACCACCCCGATGTCGCCGAGTTCATCGAGACCAAGGCGCGGGAGGAGAACAAGATCCGCGCGCTGCGGGACGCCGGGTTCGACATGGACCTGGGCGGCAAGGACATCGGCAGCGTCCAGTACCAGAACGCGAACAACTCCGTTCGCGTGTCGGACGAGTTCATGCGCGCCGTGGAGTCCGACCAGGAGTTCGGGCTGCGCGCCAGGATGACCGGCGAGGTCGTCGAGACCGTCAAGGCCAAGGAGCTGTTCCGGCTGATGGCCCAGGCGTCGTGGGAGTGCGCCGACCCCGGCATCCAGTACGACGACACGATCAACAGCTGGCACACCAACCCCGAGTCGGGCCGCATCACCGCGTCCAACCCGTGCTCGGAGTACATGTCGCTCGACAACTCGTCCTGCAACCTCGCCAGCATCAACCTGCTGAAGTTCCTCACCGAGGCCGGCACGTTCGACATCGCCAAGTTCGTCAAGCTCACAGAGCTGATCATCACGGCGATGGACGTCTCGATCACCTTCGCCGACTTCCCGACGGAGAAGATCGCCGAGACGACCCGCGACTACCGCCAGCTCGGCATCGGCTACGCCAACCTGGGCGCCCTGCTGATGGCGACCGGCCACGCCTACGACTCCGAGGGCGGCCGCACGCTCGCCGCGGCGATCACCTCGCTGATGACGGGCGTCGCCTACCGCCGGTCCGCCGAGATCGCGGGCGTCGTCGGCCCGTACGCGGGCTACGCGCGCAACGCCGAGGGTCACAAGCGGGTGATGCGCAAGCACACCGCCGCCAACGACGAGGTCCGCACCCTCGGCCAGATGGACAAGGCCATCCACGTCGCCGCGACCAAGCAGTGGCAGGAGTGCCTCAAAGCCGGTGAGAAGCACGGCTACCGCAACGCGCAGGCGTCGCTGCTCGCGCCGACCGGCACCATCGGCCTGATGATGGACTGCGACACCACCGGCATCGAGCCCGACCTCGCGCTGATGAAGTTCAAGAAGCTCGTCGGCGGCGGCTCCATGCAGATCGTCAACCACACGGTGCCGCGCGCCCTGCAGATGCTCGGCTACCAGCAGGAGCAGATCGAGGCGATCGTCGAGTACATCGCCGAGCACGGCCACGTCGTGGACGCGCCGGGCCTGCGCCAGGAGCACTACGAGGTGTTCGACTGCGCGATGGGCGAGCGGGCGATCAGCCCGATGGGCCACGTCCGGATGATGGCGGCCGTCCAGCCGTTCCTGTCCGGTGCGATCTCCAAGACCGTGAACATGCCCGAGCAGGCCACCGTCGAGGACATCGAGAAGGTGTACTTCGAGGGCTGGCGGCTCGGCCTGAAGGCCCTGGCGATCTACCGCGACAACTGCAAGGTCGGCCAGCCCCTCTCCGCCGCGGGCAAGAAGGCGGAGCCGAAGGCCGAGGTCGCGGTGGACGCGGGGGCGACGCGTCCCGTCCGCAAGCGGCTGCCTAAGCAGCGTCCGGCGACCGTCACCCGCTTCTCCGTGGCGGGCGCCGAGGGTTACATGACCGCTTCGTCCTACCCGGACGACGGTCTCGGCGAGGTGTTCCTCAAGCTCGGCAAGCAGGGTTCCACGCTCGCCGGCGTGATGGACGCGTTCTCCATGGCGATCTCCATCAGCCTCCAGTACGGGGTGCCGCTGGAGACCTGGGTGGAGAAGTTCACCAACATGCGGTTCGAGCCCGCCGGCATGACCGACGACCCGGACATCCGCATGGCGACGTCGGTGATGGACTACATCTTCCGCCGCCTGGCCCTGGACCACCTGTCCTACGAGGAGCGCGCCGGGCTCGGCATCTTCACCGCCGAGGAGCGCGCCATGCAGGCCAACGGAGAGGACCCGGCGACCCTGCACGCCGAGGACGAGGTCGACCACGAGACGCTCGCCCAGTCCGCCGAGATCACCCGTCCGGCGGCGGTCCAGGCCGCGGCCCCGGCGCCCGCCGAGGCACGCTCCTCGATGGAGGTCATCGAGAGCCGCCAGGGCCGCACCGCCGACGCGCCGCTCTGCCTCACCTGCGGCACGAAGATGCGCCCGGCGGGTAGCTGCTACGTCTGCGAGGGCTGCGGCTCCACCAGCGGCTGCAGCTGAAAAGGGGCCGCGGCTGAAAAGGGGCCGCGGGCCCACGCGGCTGCCGCTGATAGCACGCCGAGTTGCGTCTGACGCGGCGTTGAGGATTGGATCCGCATAAGCGGATGATGTGCACATCGAGGTGGGGACCGACCGTCAGGTCGGTCCCCACCTTGTGTCGTTCAATCGAGGCCTGTAGGTGCTGTCCATTCGGGCCCAGTATGGCGATCGGGCCGCGTGAGATCGGCGTTCTTGAGACGGTCGGCGACGATTACTGGTCGATAGTCATCTCTGGGATGTCTGCTGTTCGGCCATGTCTTGGACGAGGCTGGAACGCTCGTGAGCCTCGCGCGCTTCCATCACCTCTGGCAGATGCGCCTCGGACCACGCGCAACCGGCGGCCATGGGTTCACGCAGCGTATGGCCGAGTGGAGTCAGGGTGTACTCGACTCGCGGAGGTCTCTCGGCGTAGACGGTGCGTTCGACCAGCCCGTCACGTTCCATTGCCCGGAGCGTTTCCGTCAGCACCTTGGGAGTGACGCCGCGCAACGGAACCTGTATTTCGGAGAAACGGCGTGGCCCGGACTCCAGGCACCGGATTACCCTGCTCGTCCATTTGTCGCCGATTCGGATCAGAGAAGCGCCCGACGCGCGGCATCCGGCGAACATGTCCGGATCGAGTGGCTGTCTCATGGTCAGAGCGTACGTACTAACTATCGTTGCGGGAACCAAGGGGGCGTCGAATAGCGTCCGGGGAAGTGGCCGGCGATCGGCCGGCCCTGCCGAACGGAGCACTGTCGATGAGCAGGATTGTTGTTTTCGGTGCCGGTGGGCGTGCCGGCAGGCGGGCGGTGTCCGAGGCCGTGACCCGGGGTCACCAGGTCACGGCCGTTGTGAGAGACCCGGCCAAGTACCGGCAGCTCGCCGGTGACGGCGTGAGCCTGGTCGCCGGGGACGTGACCCGGGCGGACGACGTCGCCGAGATCGCCACGGGGCACGATGCGGTGATCAACGCCGCCGTCCGGCTCGACATCCCCTCGGAGGAGTTCTTCGTGAGCGGGACACACGCCCTGCTCAACGGCCTCGGACGCGCGGGCGTCGGACGGCTGGTGCTGATCGGCATCGGCACCACCCTTGAGGCCGCGCCAGGCGTCATGGTGCATGACGCGCCCGGCTTCCCGGAGGAGGGCCGGGTGTTCTCACTGGGGCATGCGGCGGCGCTGGCCGTGCTCCGTGAGGCGGGTCCCGAGATCGACTGGCTGGTTCTGGCTCCACCGCCGATCTTCCTGGACGACGCCGCGCCGCGTTCCGGCCGATACCGGATCGGCGGCGGCCGGCTCCTTCCAGGCGGAGATGGGACGGCCTCCTTCTCCTACGCCGATCTTGCGGTCGCGCTCATCGATGAGATCGAAACCCCGAAGCACCACCGCACACTGGCCGCCGTGGCCGCCTGACCTCTGTGGCTCCGTCAACGCCGTGAGCGTCCAGCCGCCTGGGGCCTGAACCGAGCTTCGGCGTCGTTATCGGGTCCTCGGTGGCCTCACGCCCCGAGGGCTCGGCGGACGCATCGCACCAGCAAGGCTCGTAGGACCGCATTCTCCGATCGGACTCTGCGCGGCACCGCGTCCGGCGTGGTCGGCCATGGCCACGGCGGAGGCAGTAGCCGTAGGGGACTATTGCGTCCGCCCTGTCACACCGTCGCGTGTCGCGTCGTCTCCCTGGTGGAAGGCTCTGAACAGGAAGGCGATAACCATGAGAGCAGTACGTATCCACAAGTCCGGCGGTAGCGAGGGCCTTGTCCTTGAGGACGCGCCGCTTCCGTACGCCGCCACCGGTGATGTGGTGGTGCGAGTACACGCGGCCAGTTTCGTCCCAGACGAACTGGACTGGCCCGGCACCTGGGTCGATCGGGCCGGACGGGACCGGACGCCGTCCATTCCCGCCCACGAGGTGGCCGGTGTGGTCACCGAGGTCAGATACGGCACGCCAGGGCTGGCCGTCGGCGACCGTGTTTTCGGTCTCACCGACTGGCACCGCAACGGCGCGGCGGCGGAGTTTGTAGCGGTCGAGGCACGCAATCTTGCGCGGATACCCCCGTCCCTTACCTTCGCCCAAGCGGCCGCACTGCCGCTCGCGGGGCTGACCGCCTGGCAAGGGCTCTTCGTGCATGGCGGTTTGGAGGCCGGCCAGACGGTCGTCGTCCACGGAGCGGGCGGCGGGACCGGCACGCTCGCCGTCCAGCTGGCCCACCAGGCGGGCGCGCACGTCATCGCCACCGGTCGTGGACGGGCCGCCGGCCTGGCTGCGGAGATGGGCGCACAGACCTTCGTCGACCTGGAACGGGACCAGTTCGACGAGGCCGTCGAACCTGTCGACCTGATCTTCGACACCATCGGCGGCGATCTGCTCGCGCGCTCCGCTCAGAAGATCAAGCCAGGTGGCGCGCTCGTCTCGATCACCGCGCCGCCGCCGGTGCACCCCGAGGCGGGACGCGCGGTGTTCTTCATCGTCGAGCCCAACCGCGACCAGCTCACCGAACTCGCCCTGCGAGCCGAGTCGGGCCGGTTCCTCCCGCATGTCGGCGCCGTCTACCCGTTGGCCGAGGCCAGAGAAGCGTTCCAGGCCAAGCAGAAAGGCGTCCTCGGCAAGGTGGTGCTAGAGATCTGAACGAGGCGCTGGGGTCGGCTCCGGCTGGTTCCGTCCTGTACGGACGGCCGCGAGCAAGGCTCGGCAGTCGATCCGCGGAATGCAAGGTCGTCCACCGGGCTGAGATATCCCGCACCATCGCGCGCGAACGCCGCGGGCGCTGGGAACCGCCCGTCGATGCCTCGACCCGTCGACGCGCCTCGGATAGACGGGGTCATCTCTCCAAGGCAGAGCTGGACGGCATGCTGCGAGAGAGCGCCCTGGCGACGGTCGAGCAGGCGTGTTCCACCACTTGGATTCCGTCCGGCATCGTGGCGTGGCGTTCGGAGACGGCGGCGATCAGGAAGACGCGGCCCGCGGCGCGCACAATGCCGACGCTGTTGATCGTCCAGCGGCCGCCGTGGACATGGCGGGGGAGCCACCCGTTCTTGAGCGCGACGTCGGCGCCCCGCCCGGCGGCCGCACTCACGCCCCACGCCTGCTCCGGCGCCACATCGCCCATCAGGTGCCGGACGTAGCGGCGGTTCGCGGCCGAGAGCCGGCTGCGGGACGAGGTGAGAGCGGTCAGCAGCCTGACCTGGTCGGCGGCGCTCGTGATCGTCGAGCCCCAGGCGTCGCCCGGACCGGGCTTCGTGCTGCGGAGTCCGAGCCGCCGGTTCGCGGCTGCCAGCCCGTCCGACCCGCCGATGGCGTGCCACAGCGCGGTGGCCGCGGTGTTGTCGCTGACCTTGATCGCTCGTTCGGCCAGACTCCTCTCCGTGGCCGTCAGGCCGCGTTTGTCCTGCTGTGCCCGCAGGAGCAGCGCCATCACGATGTCGGCCTTGATGATGCTGGCCGTCGCCGTCCGCAACCTGGGCTTGTAGGTGAAGGCCAGGCCGGTGGTGATCTCTTGCACCGAAACAGAGAGCGCGCCCGGACGATCGTCCATGTACCGGTCGAGAGCGCGCGTCAGCGCCGCACGCTGGGACTTCGTGAACCTGGGATCGGGGCGCGGCATGGGTTCCGGGCTGACGGGCGGAGGCGGAGCGGTCCTGATAGGGGTGGGTTCGTCCGGAAGTGTCGCAGAGCCGCTCGCGGGAACCACACTGATCACAGTGGCGGCCGCAAGCACGGTGCGAAGCCATCGTGTCGCACGCGTCATGGACGCGGCCTGTGGCGTACCGGTCGTGCGATCGGCGCGATTTCCTCAAGTCGCATGGCCGGGAGTGTCGTGATCGTTGTGTTGCTCCGGCGTTACCCCTCTTCTCGTCCACATCGCATGCGCTGTATGCTTTGTATGCAATGGAGGCGTACATGCAGGTCGACACGGTCTACCGGCGGCTTCGCGAGCTGATCGTGGCGGGCGAGTACCCGCCGGGCGAGCGGCTCACGGAGACGGCGGTCGGCGAGACGCTCGCGGTGAGCCGCACGCCGGTTCGGGAGGCGCTGCGCAGGCTGGAAAGCGACGGCCTGGTCCACGGCGTCGGACGCGGGATGGTCGTGACCGTCCTGACGCCCGATCGCCTGGGACACGCCTACGCGGTGCGGGCCGCGCTGGAGACGCTCACCGCGGAACTCGCCGCCGACCGGCAGCGCACCGGTCGCATCGCCCCCATCGCGCTGTCCGACCTGGAGCGGGACGCGCGGCGCCTTGAGGACGTGACCGCCGCCGGAGACCTCGACCAGGCGATCGAGCTCAACCGGAGGTTCCATCGGGGCATCGCCGAGCTGGCGTGCAACCCGATCGCCCTGGAGATCCTGGATCGCTTGTGGGACCAGATCATCGTCTCCACGAGGGCCTCACTGGCCCCTCCGGAACGCCCCGAGACGGTCGCGTCCGAACATCAGGACTTGCTCCGGGCGATCGTCCAGGGCGACCGAACGCTCGCCGGACAGATCGCTGGCGACCATGCCCGCGCAGCCAAAGCGACCCTGGAGTAACCGAGTGAAGGAGGCCAGGATGCCGAAGACCCATCACTACGAAGTGTCCGTGACCTGGACGGGCAACAGCGGCACCGGGACGAGTTCCTACCGCGCCTTCGAACGAGCCCACGAGGTGGAGGCGAAAGGCAAGCCGCCGATCGTGGGCAGTTCCGATCCCAGTTTCCGCGGTGACGCAGGTCGGTGGAATCCAGAGGAGCTACTGGTCGCATCCGTTTCGCAGTGTCACATGCTCTGGTTCTTGCACCTGTGCTCCACTAAAGGGATCGTCGTCACCGCGTACACCGACAGCCCGTACGGCACCATGGTCGAGACGCCGGACGGTGGAGGACGGTTCGAGGAGGTCATCCTGCGGCCCCGAGCCGTCCTGGACGACCCAACGAAGGCCGACGAAGCGGCCGGCCTCCACGAACAAGCTCACAACCTCTGCTTCATCGCCAATTCGGTGAACTTCACCGTCCGCCACGAGCCCACGTTCGGCTAGACGTTCCCTCGTCGGGCTAGGCATGCTCGCCTCAGCGGCCCTATCGCCGATGCGAGCAGGCCAGACACCAATCATCTGACAGGCTCCAACACTGAAACGCTGTCAAGATGATGGGATCCCGCTACCTGGAGTCTTTCGGGACCGTCGCACGCGAACTGCATTTCACACGGGCCGCGGAGGGGTCGCAGATCGCGCGGCCCGCGCCATCACTACAGATCCGCAAGCTCGAACGCCAACTCGGCCGTGCGCTGTTCGAGCGGAACAACCACCGCGTAGAGCTGGAGGGCAACGCAGGCGGGACGGTCGAGCGCTGCGACCCGCCCAAGGGCTTCTCACCCGGGCAGGGGCCGCTGCTGGAGCACGTCGATCGCATCCTGGCCGACATCACCGCAGTCGAAGAGGAGATGCACGGATGGGCCGGGGAACCCTTGGCCGCATCCGTCTCGCGGCGGCGCGCGGGCTGACCGCCAGGCTGGCCCGTCTGCTGGCAGCCTTCTCCAGCGAGTCCCCGGCGGTGGTGGTGGAACTCCCTGAGTTGAACGCCGAGGAGATGGTGACAGGGTGGTACGCAGGACGGCTCGACGCAGGCGACACTCGCCGACATCTCGCCAGAACTGGGCCACCAGGCCGTCGCACGGTCCTTCGGCGACATTCATGACCGCACCGCCATCCCACCCCCAACTCATCACACGCGCCGTTCTCACCGCCATGGGCGGCTGCGAGCCCAACTCGAAGTGCCCGCCCCCGCCGCGCTCAACGCCGACCCCAACCCGGACGAGATCGTTGAGGCAATGCGGCACACTCCGCGCGCGCTGAACGCTGGTCACCGCCCCCAAAGAAGTTCTCCACTGAACGCGACCTGCGTTCAGCGAACAACGAACGCCGGCTGACTCACGATCGCCTGGGACGATCAGGGCGTGCCTTCGACGATGGGTTTGAGCAGCAATTCGAGCCGGTCCTGGTGGTGGTCGGGCCGAAGCCGATGCCCGTGGACGAGGGTGGCCAGCCCGTGCAGTGAACTCCACGTCACCTCCGCTAGCGTCTCCAGGTCACGTTCTCCGGCGAGAGGCTCCAGCGCGGTCATGAACTCGGCGAACGCCTCCCGCAACTGCTTGGGAGACTCCCCAGTCCCGAACGTGACATCGATCTGTTGGACGAACATCGCGTCGTACAGTGCGGGTCGCTCCTGGGCGAACTCCAGATAGGCACCCGCCACGGCCCGCAGCGCCTCCTCCGGAACCTCATGGCCGGTGCGGGCACTGTGCAACTGCCCGGCCAACTCGCCGAACCCGTCCACCGCAACGGCGGCCACGATGGCGTCCTTGCCTTTGAAGTGGCTGTAGAGCACCGGCTGGCTGTACTCCACGCGCTCAGCCAGCCGGCGCGTGGTCACCGACTCCCAGCCCTCGGCCTCGGCCATCTCCCGGGCCGCCCTGACGATCAGGCGATGACGTTCTGCTCGCTCGCGCTCGCGGCGCTCCTGTACTGACACATCTCAACCCTAGCATCGCTAGAACTTTGAGCAAAGACATGCTACCATCGACTCATGAACGAGCGACGCTAACAAGATCACTGCTATCGGTGCTCAGTGAGCCCGGCCACGAGCTTTAAGGGGCGTATCCGGCATGGCGGGCGCTGGAATGGGAGTGCCCTCGTAACCCCGAACCGTGCCGAAGCGGTCCCCGGCCATCCAGTCCCTCCGAGCCTGCGCGATCTCACTGCCCGTCCGCGCCACGAAGTTCCACCACATCACCAGCTTCTCCTCGAACGGTTCACCGCCCAGCAGCACAAGACCGCTGTCGCTGTCGGCCCGCAACGGCAACTCCCGGCGACCGCACCCGAGATACAGCATCGATCCCGGCTCCATGCGCACGCCGTCCACCTCCGTGATGCCGGACATCGTGAGCGCCGCGTATTCGAAGTCGGGTTCAAGCGGCAACCGCACATCGGCACCGCCCCTCAGCGAGAGGTCAGCCCCCATGATCGGAGTGAACGCCGTCCCCGGCGAGGCGACCCCGTCCAACTCGCCCAGGATGACGATCGCGCTGAAGCCCCGTCCGTCCACCGTGGGAAGGTCGGCGTGATGCTCGAACACGGGATCGGTATGCCGATGAGCATCGGGCAAGGCCACCCACAGCTGCGCGCCGTGCAGGATCGGCGAATGCCCGCGCGGGGACTCCTCCGAGTGCGCGATGGCCCGTCCGGCGGTCATCAGGCCGAGTTCCCTGGGCCGGACGGTCTGCAGGCTGCCCAAGCTGTCGCGGTGCAACACCTCTCCGCCATGCAGCCAGCTCACCGTCTGCAAGCCGACATGCGGATGCGGCGGCACCTGCATGCCGGGCTGATCGGCGATGTCGTCCGGCCCATAGTGATCGACGAAGCACCAGGCCCCCACCATCCGCCGCCCCAGACTCGGCAGCAGCCTCCGGACCACCGTGCTCTCACCGAGCGGCACCCGGCGCGGCGGCAGCAGTTCACGCACAGGCCGCGCCGAAACATCGTCCCGCCCACCGCACAGCACCGGCTTCGGCCGAATATCAAGATCGCTCATAGCCCCGCCTCCCTGAGCATTTCTTATGAATCTACGTTCTGTTGCGCGGCGCCCAGGCACCTCCCGGCGTTGTCGTCGGTCACCAGCCAACACCGGGCCGGCCCCCTCCTCCGCCTTGCGATGCACGCACCTGAACGCCGCCCACGACGAACAAGACCCATAGGAAACGCCCTAGCCGCCGCCCGGGAAGGCGACCCACAAGCAACAATGCCCGCTCCCCGCCCCACCACAACTCCAC
>NZ_SMKU01000303.1 GCF_004349215.1 Actinomadura rubrisoli
GCCGGGGCACTGGTGGCCGAGTCTTCCTTACCGGCCGGCCCGCTCACGTCGCGGCGCTGCCCGAAGACGTGGTCCGGTTGAACTCGCCGGCGCAGGCGGAGGTCTCCACCAAGGGCGAATTGGCACTCACCGCGATAGCCTCCCGGCAGAACCCGTTCGCCGGCATTCGTTCCCCGCAGCAAGACCCAGCCGATGCCCAGCGAGTCACCATCAAGGCGACTGCCACCACGACGGGCAAGCCCGCGACGTTCACCGTGGACCCGCAGGCACGCCCTTCGGCGAAGATCGAGCAGGGCCGCGCTCCGGTGACCGTCCCCGGCGTCAGGGAAGGCGGCGAGCGAGTGCAGGAACTGACCGGAGGCTCTGCCACGAACCCGGTCGACACCGACAGTTGGTGCTCGGTATCCCGCAACGACGTCAAGGCGATGGCCTACCAGCCGACGCCCCGGCAAGTGGAGTGGGCCGTCGACATGGCGGTGCTGGGAGCATTGAAGAACGTCACTCGGCCAGCAGGCTTCAAGGGATTCGGCCTACCTGCGTACTCACCCCAAGGGCTGTTCCCGAAACGGGACGATGTGGGTGTACCGCCTCAGGTGTTCCTCGGCATCCTGGCCCAGGAATCCAATCTGTGGCAGGCGTCCCGGCACGCGCTGTCAGGAGAGTACGGCAACCCGCTGACCGGCAACGTCTACGGGCTGAAGCTTGATGAGAAGACCGGTGAGATCAAGGACTGGGTGATCCACTGGGACGACGCGGACTGCGGGTACGGGATCTCGCAGATGACCGATGGGATGCGCAAGCCTGAGCATCCTAAGAAGGACGAGGCGATCCTGCCGTACAACGCGCAGAAGGCCGTCGGGATGGACTATGCCACCAGCATCGCGGCCGGGCTGCAACTGGTGCAGGACAAGTGGCTGCAGACCTATAACGCTGGGATGAGGCTCCACAACGCAGACCCGACCCGAATCGAGAACTGGTTCTATGCGACATGGGCTTACAACTCGGGGTTCTACCCCAAGGCCGACGCCTCGAAGAACAACGGTGCATGGGGTTTGGGCTGGTTCAACAATCCCATCAACCCGCGCTATCCCGCGGACCGCAATCCCTTCCTGTTCCACAACAACTGGGCCGATGCGGCCAAACCCCAGAACTGGCCCTACCCAGAGAAGATCATCGGATTCGCCTCCTACTCCATCGACACCCCTGACGGACCGGGCTTCCGGCCCGCCTGGTGGACCGACGAGACGAACCGTGATCGGGCCACCCCGCCCCTGAGAACCTTCTGTGACTCCTCGAACCAGTGCGAGCCCGGCGCGAAACACTTGCCCGATGACCCTGAAGTCATCGGGCAACCCGCCGGGCCATGCGCTCACAAGAATCCCGCCAACGGAAAGTACGACCTGCACTGCTACTACAACCAGCCCGCCAAGTGGAAGGGCGACGACTGCGCATCCACCTGCGGGAATCCGATCAACCGGTTCGAGAACACCTATCCCGAGCAGCCCGACGGCACCCACTTTCCCTCGCAGTGCAACAAGGGCGCCGGACTCCCCGCCGGTGCTCTGGTGATCGATGACGTTCCGAGTGGTACCTCGACGCCCCAATGCGGCGGCGCGGGCAGTGCCGGCGGTTTCGAATTCCGCTTCACCGAGGACTCGGCCCAGCCCGGCACCTATCCCGGCAAGATCGATCTGCATCAGCTGGGCGGTGGCTATGGCGGGCACTTCTGGTTCGGTCACACCCGCAAGCCCGACGACCGCCGCAAGCTGGCCTTCACCGGCACTTGGACCCTCGGGCAGCAGATCAACGGCTGGGCGCGGGTGATGGTTCATCTACCCGACCACGGCGCACACACCCAGCAAGCCAAGTACGAGATCAACGTTGGGAACGGCTGGGGTGGGAGCCCGACTCGGTATCTCAGCCAGGGCAGAAGGAAGAACGCCTGGGTGTCTCTGGGCGTCTACAACTTCACCGGTACTCCGCAGGTTCGGTTGTCGAACCAGACCAGAGACGGTTTCGCCGAGGAAGACGTCGCCTACGACGCGATCGCGTTCCAGAAGCTCCCCGGCAAACCCCGGCACATCGTCGCGGCTCTTGGGGACTCGTACTCCGCCGGTGAAGGGGCGGGAGACTACTACCCCGAATCGGACGCCAACCATGGCGCGCCCCGCTGGAACGCATGCCGCCGCAGCGTGAACGCCTGGCCGCGCAAGATGACCTTGTCCGAGACGAAATCCCCGCTCGGTGCGCTGGCCGACGACTGGAGCCCCGTGGTGGAGCTGGGTTTCGTGGCATGCTCGGGGGCGCAGAACCATAACGTCACGGCATGGACACCCCGATCATGGGGCTTCCCGAGCGAATACGAGACGGGCGAGGGACAGTTCCGCGAAGTGAATCAGGTGGATTCCGGGGTGCTGAACGACGACACCACCCTGGTGACCCTGACGATCGGAGGCAACGATCGTGGCACGTTCACCAACGCGCTGATAGATTGTGTGACGCCCGGCGACTGCTCCGATGGTCTGATGTCCAAGTACAAGCCGAACATCGATGAGGGCATCAGCAACACCCGTGACACGTTGAAGACCATCCGAGACAAAGCAAAGAATGCCCAGATCGTTCTCGTCGGCTATCCCGAGCTGCTCAGCCGCACAAAGAAATGCACAGGTTCGTGGTACATCGGCATGCCGGAAGCCGAGGCGCTGGACGATCTGGTTCGCTACGGCAGTGGTGCGCAGAAGCAAATGGTCACGGCGTTGGGGGACAAGAAGACCACCTACATCGACGCCATGGGCGCCTTCATCGGCCACGGCGGTTGTGACGACGATGAGTGGATCAACAAGTTCGTCGACGGTCCCAACGGCGATGGCGACTTCCACAAGGGCGACCGGCCGACAGTCGTTTGCATCACTAACGCCACCCTTTGTTTGAGCCGCGAATCATTTCATCCCAACAAGGGTGGCACCGCTGGTTACGCTGGGCTGGTCACCGCGTCCCTGCCGGCGATCGGATCCCGGGAGCCATGACCCGCACTGGGCTGCGCGCCTTCGATGGCTGCTTGATCGTGTTCTGCGTTGTGCTCGTCGTGCTGGTCGGTCTTCTTCTCGCGCTCCCCTACTACCTGCGCGCCAACGGCAACCGGAAGGCAGGGCAGAGCGTGCGCAAAGCGGCCGGCTGGACCGAAGTGCAACTCCGTGACAAGGCCGTCGACGGCGTGCTCACCGCCAAGGAGGCTCGCGACTCGGTCGCCGGCGGCATCGTCATCGGCTATGTGCCTGCGGCCAGGCCGGGCGATCGAGTCCAAGTCACCGTGCACTACAGCGTCGTCTGGGGGTGGGTTCCGGTGGGGGGCGAGGTCAGCAAATGCTTTCGGTTCTCTGTGGAGCCGCAGGCGCGACCTCGTCCCGCGGTGAGCCGCAAGGAGATCGACTGCCCTTGACGGCGGCGATCGGCTGCGTCCATGTGACGGGGAACCGGCGGTCGTGCCGAGTTCGAGGCGAACGGATGCGCGGCCGCGCTGCCGCCGATCGCGACCAGCGCCCCTCAGATGCTTTCTGTTGATGTCATCAACAGAAGGTTGCTTTGGTGCCGTCCAGTAGGTGGTGGAGTGCGGGTCGTCTGTTGACAAATACAACAGGCGGGATGAGACTCTTCGGTCATCGGCCGTGCCCGCTCGACAGATCCTGGAGCGCAAGCGTGACCCCGTCCTCCCCGCGCAAGGCCCAAGCCGCCCTCGGAAGCGCCGAAGACCCCGCCCGCGACGACCTGTACCGGAAGATCGCCTTCCGCGTGATGCCGCTGCTGCTGCTGTGCTACGTGGTCAGCTTCATCGACCGCACCAACATCGGTATCGCGCAGGTCAGGATGGAGAAGGACCTCGGGTTCAGCGCCCAGGTCTACGGGCTGGCCGTCGGGCTGTTCTTCGTCGGCTTCATCATGTTCGAGGTCCCGAGCAACATGCTGCTGGCCCGGATCGGCGCGCGGAAGACGCTGCTGAGGATCATGGTGTCGTGGGGCGTGGTCACCATCCTGACCTCGCTCGCGACCACTCCCGTGCTGTTCTCCATGGCCCGGTTCATGCTCGGCGTCGCGGAGGCCGGGTTCTTCCCCGGCGCGCTGTTCTACCTCGCGCAGTGGTTCCCCTCGGCCCGCCGGACGCGGATGACCGCGCTGTTCTTCCTCGGCGTCCCGCTGTCGGGGATCATCGGCCCGCCGCTGTCCGGCTGGATCATGCACAGCTTCGGCGGCGTGCTGGGGCTGCACGACTGGCAGTGGCTGTTCGTGCTGGAGGGCATCCCGCCCGTGCTGCTCGGCCTGGCGGTGTTCTTCCTCTTCCCGGACCGGCCCGCGGAGGCGGGCTGGCTCTCGGCGGAGGAGAAGCGCGCCGTCATCGCCGACCTCGCGGCCGACCAGGAGCACAAGGGCGGTGCCGAGCGGCACGGGAGCGTGCTGCGCGCGCTGCGCGACCCCCGCGTCTACGTGCTGGGGCTGGTCTCCTGCGGCGCGTACACGCTCGCCAACGCGGTCTCGTTCTGGACGCCGACGATCATCAAGACCGCGGGTGTCGGCGACGTTCTGGACATCGGGCTGCTCGCGGCGATCCCGCCGATCCTCGGCATGGCGGTGATGCTGGTCGTCGGCCGCCATTCCGACCGCACGCTGGAGCGCCGATGGCCTGCCGCCGGGGCGGAGTTCGTCGCCGCCTGCTGCCTGGTCGCGCTCTCCTTCGCCACCGGGAGCGCGTACGTGGTGATCGTGCTGCTCGCGGTGATGACCGCCGCGCACTACTCCGGGCTGACGGTCTTCTACTCCATCCCGTCGATCTACCTGTCCGGCCCGGCGGCGGCCGGCGGCATCGCCATGGTGACCACGATGGGCTCGTTCGCGGCGGCCACGAGCCCGGCGATGCTCGGCTGGATCAAGACCACCACCGGGAGCCTCGACCTCGGGCTCCAGATCAGCGCCGGCGTGGTCGCGCTCGGCGGCGTCATCCTGCTCCTGGGGATCCCGGCCCAGGCGCTGCGCGAGCGTCCCACGTGACGCACGCCGGACGAAGGTGGGGTTTTGCCTACCCCGACCGGCGTGCTGGACCCATCCTCCGGGGCCGTCGCCGTCCGTAGCTTCGTTCCCAGAGGCGCTCCGCAAGGGGGCGCCGGGCGGGAGAGGTCGAGACGATGTTCGGACACAAGGCGGTGCCCCCGGCAGGGGAGGCCCGGGGCGAGGCGCTTCGGCTGGAGGGCGTCCGCAGGGTCTACGGCGCCGAGGGCAACCAGGTCGTCGCGCTGGACGGGGTGTCCCTGACGCTTCCGGCGGGATCGTTCACCGCGGTGATGGGGCCGTCCGGGTCCGGCAAGAGCACGCTGCTGCAGTGCGCGGCGGGGCTGGACCGTCCGACCCAGGGCCGCGTTTTCGTGGACGGCGCCGAGCTGGCCGGGGAGAGCGAGGCCGCGCTGACGAAGTTCCGGCGGCAGCGGATCGGGTTCGTGTTCCAGCAGTTCAACCTGCTGCCGACGCTGACCGTCCTGCAGAACGTGACGCTGCCGCTGAAGCTGGCGGGCCGCAAGGTCGACCGGGGACGGGCCCGGGGCGTGCTGGAGCGGGTCGGCCTCGGCGACCGGCTGGACCACCTGCCCTCGGAGCTGTCCGGCGGGCAGCAGCAGCGGGTCGCGATTGCGCGGGCGCTGGTCGCCGAGCCCCGGGTCCTCTTCGGGGACGAGCCGACCGGCTCCCTCGACACCCGCAGCGCCCGGGACGTCCTGACGCTGCTCCAGGAGGCCGTGCGGATGTTCGGGCAGACGGTGGTGATGGTCACCCACGACCCGGTCGCCGCGTCCTACGCCGACTCGGTGCTGTTCCTGGCCGACGGGCGGATCGTCGGCCACCAGCCGGCACCGACCGCCGAGGCCGTCGCCGAGCGGATGACCCACCTGGCCGAAGAGGTCGAGCGGCAGCGCGCCATGACGGGGGTGTGACGATGATCGGGCTGGCATTTCGTTCACTGCGCAAGCGGACGGGCGCGTTCGTCGCGAGCTTCCTGTCCATGTTCCTCGGCGCGACGATCCTGATGGCGTTCGCGTCCATGCTCGACACGGCCGGCGGCGACCACGTGAACGGGACGGCGGAGGAGACCCTCGTCACGATGGCGTCCGTGGTCGGCGGCTGGGGGATGCTGCTGGTGGTCTTCGCCGTCACCTCGACCCTGACGCTGTCGGTCCGGCAGCGGGCCGCGGAGATGGCGCTGCTGAAGAGCGTCGGCGCGACCCCGGCCCAGCTCGGCCGGATGATCGTCGGCGAGGCGGCTGGCCTGGCCGTGGTCGCGGCGCTGCTGGCGATCCCGCCCGCCGTCCTGGTGGGACGGGGGCTGCTCGGGATGCTGCACGGCACCGACCAGGTCCCGGCGAACGTGTCCTACTCCTTCGGGCCGATCGCGGTGGCGATGGGGCTCGGGATCACGTTCGTCTCCGCGACCGCCGCCGCGCTGATCACCGCGCGCCGCGCCACCCGCGTCCGGGTGGCCGAGTCGCTGATGGCCGCCGCGACGGACACGGTGAAGATGAGCAAGAAGCGGATCGTGTTCGCCGGGCTGTTCCTCCTGCTGGCGCTGGACCTGGCGGTCGTGACCGCCACGGTGATGCGCGACAAGGGCACCGACGCGATGGCCACGGCAGGGCAGGCCGACATCCTCGCCGCCATCGGGCTGGCGCTGCTGGCCCCGGCGATCATGCGCCGGGTGACGTCCCTGCTGGCCGGGCCGTTGCGCGCGCTGGGCGGGGTGACCGGCGATCTCGCGATCACCACCATGCGGCGCCGGACGGGCGCCATGGCCGCCGCGGTCACGCCGATCATCCTGTTCACCGGCACCGCGGTCGGCACGCTGTTCCTCCAGGCCACCGAGAACGCCGCGATGGACGCGGCCGGGCTGATCAAGGACAACGAGCAGAAGAACATCGAGACGCTCAACCTGGTGGTCATCGGCATGGTGGTGCTGTTCACCGCGATCATGCTGGTGAACACGCTGGTCGCGGCGACCGCGCACCGGCGGCGGGAGTTCGGCCAGACGCGGCTCGCCGGCGCGACCCCCGGGCAGGTGCTCGCCGCGGTGGCGCTGGAGTCGGTGGTGCTGACCGTCACCGGTGTGGTCTGCGGGACGGTCGCCTCCGCCTTCACGATCGTCCCGTTCGGCATCGCCCGGATGGACTCGGCCACCCCGGACGGCAGCGTGTGGACCTACCTCGCCGTCGTCGCGCTCGCCGCCGTCCTCACCGGCGCGACGGCCTACAGCGCGACCCGCCGCGCCGTCCGGACCCCCGCGATCGAGGCCGTCCAGGCGTGACCCCTCCGCCCACGTGCGGCGAGTTGTCGTTATGAGGCCGCTCATAACGACAACTCGCCGCACGTCGTGTAGAGGGATACTCTGGGTGAGTACTCACTCAGGAGGTGGCGATGAGCGGATCGGTGGACACCTCGCGCGGCGCGGCGCCCCAGGCGGCCGTGGCGCGCGAGGTCGCCGGCGGGCTCCGGGCGTTCTGGACGGGCGGACGCCGCGTCGAGCGGGCCTCGTACGCGGTCGGGGCCGTCCTGATGGCCTCCGGCCTGTTCCATCTGGCGGTGTTCGCGGTGGACGGCGGGCCGTGGGAGGGCCCGGTGTCGTGGCGCAAGGCCGTGACGTTCGGGCTGTCGTTCGGGCTGACGCTGATCACGATCGCCTGGGTGAGCTCGTTCGTCGCGCTCGGCGACCGCGCCCGGAACGTGCTCCTCGGCGTGTTCGCGGCCGACTGCGTCCTGGAGGTCGCGCTGATCACCGTGCAGGCGTGGCGGCGCGTCCCGTCCCACTTCAACATGGAGACCGCGCTCGACACGACGATCTCGCGGATGCTCGCCGTCGGCGGCGGCGTCCTCATCGTCGTCCTGGTGACCCTGACCGTCGCGGCCTTCCGGGACGGCGCGCCGGGTGCCGCTCCGGACGTCGCGCTCAGCATGCGGCTCGCCGTGCGGGCCGGGTTCGTGGCCCTGTGCGGGGCGCTCCTGTCGGGCGCGGCGATGATCGCCCGGGGGGTGGCCGAGGTCCAGACCGGGCACCAGCAGGCCGCGTACCACGTCGCCGGGGCGCTGAAGCCGGCGCACGCGGTGACCATGCACGCGATCCTCGTCCTGCCCGCGCTGGCGTGGCTGCTGACGTTCACCCGGTTCTCCGAGGCGCGCCGCGTCCGGGTCGTCGCGGTCGTGTCGGCGGCCTACGGGGCGGCGGCCGTGGTCGTGATCGGCGTGTCGGCGATCCGCTTCGCCACTGCCTGATCGGCCGCCCGCCCGAGGCGTCCGGGCGGGTCCCGGCCGTTCGGCCGGGGGAAGGGCCGCCGCCGTCACGGCATACTGCGCCTTCGAGACCCACCGGGGGTGGTGCCGATGAAGGAGCGCGAGCAGCGCCGGATCCTCATGCCGGGGATCATCGAGGCGGCGGAGCGGGCCGAGCCGCCCGGCGAGCCGGAACCGGGGCTGGTCGCCGTCCGCGACCCGGGTGACGTCGCCGACCCCGGCCCCGCCGTCCGGCCGGGCTCGGAGGGCGTCGAGATCGGCACCGCCGCGCAGGCCGCGCCGCCGGGCGTCGCGCACTCCAGCGCCGTCATGGCGGTCGGGACGGCGTTCTCCCGGCTGACCGGGTTCCTGCGCACGGTGGTGATCGGCGCCGCGCTCGGCACCGCGCTGCTCGGGGACGCCTACCAGGCCGCCGAGATGATCCCCTACACCGTCTACGAGCTGCTGCTCGGCGGGCTGCTGGCGAGCGTGTTCGTCCCGTTCCTGGTGAAGCGGCGGATGCGGGACGCCGACGGGGGGACGGCGACCGAGCAGCGGCTGCTCAGCGTGGTGCTGCTCGCGCTCGCCGTGCTGACGGCGGCCGCGGTGCTGGCCGCCGACCAGCTGATCTCCCTGTACGCGGGCGGGTACACCGGACGGCAGCGGGAGGTCGCCGTCCTGCTCACCCGGCTGCTGCTCCCGCAGATCTTCTTCATCGGCGTCAGCGGGCTGGCGAGCACGATGCTGAACGTCCGGCACCGGTTCGGCGCGCCGATGTGGGCGCCGGTCGCCAACAACCTCATCACGATGGCCGCCGCCCTGGCGTTCCTGTGGGTCGCCGGACGGGGCCGGACCCCCGGGACCGTCACCGACGGCCAGCTGGCGCTGCTCGGCCTCGGCTCCGCGTTCGGGACGGCGGCGCAGGGCGTCCTGCTGGCATGGACGCTGTGGTCCGCCGGGTTCCGCTGGCGGCCCCGGCTCGACCTGCGCGGCTCCGGGTTCGGCGAGGCGGTGCGGACCGCGGCGTGGATGCTGCTGTACATCGTCGTCGCGCAGGGCGGCGTCCTCGTGACCGCGAACGTCGCGACGCGCGCGGGCGAGCGCGCGTCGCGGGCGGCGGGCCATCCGGTGACGGGCAGCGGCCTGGCGGTCTACAAGTTCGCCCTCGTCGTCTTCCAGCTCCCGTACGCGATCATCGCGGTCTCGGTGATCACGGCGCTGCTGCCCCGGATGAGCGCGCACGTCGCGGGCGGGCGCCGCGACCTGGTGCGCGACGACTTCTCGCGCGGGCTGCGGCTGGCGTGCGCGCTGCTCGTCCCGCTGTCGCTCGGGATGCTGGTGTTCGCGATCCCGGGCTCGGTCGCGCTCTTCGCCTACGGCAGCATGACGCCGGACGGGGCGCGCCGCATCGGCGTCGTGCTCATGGTGTTCGCCGTGATGGTCCTGCCGTTCACCCTCCATCAGCTGCTGATGCGCGTGTTCTACGCCCTCGGCGACACCCGCACGCCCGGCCTGATCGCCGTCCCGGCCGGGATCGCGCAGGCCGCCACGGCGCTGGCGCTGCCCTTGTTCGTCCCGGCCCGGCAGGTCGTGATCGGCCTGCCGGTGGCCTACGGGCTGTTCTACATCGTCGGGGCGGCGGGCGCGTCGCTGGTGCTGCGCAGGCGGCTCGGCGGCATGGACGGCCGCCGGATCCTGCGCACGGTCACGCGCCTGCACGTCGCGGCCCTGCCCGCCCTGGCGTTCGCGGCGGCGGTGGTGTGGGGCTTCGCCCGCATGCCGGGGGAGCGGCTCCCGGACGTCCTGGCCGTCCTGGTGGGCGGGCTCGGCGGGGGAGCGCTGTACCTGGGCACGGCCCGGCTGATGCGCGTGGCGGAACTCGGCTACTTCACGGGGATGGCCCGCGCGCGGCTCCGCCGCCTCTGAGCGCCCGCAGACCGGGTCAGGGGCGGGTCGTGAGCGGGCGGCCCAGGGCGCTGCCCGCCTTCCAGCGCGACCAGGGCAGCTGCCAGTAGCCCCAGCCGTTGGTCCACTCCAGGGCCCGGTCGGTCCCGGTGACGGTGACGACGTCGCCGCGCAGGGAACCGGCGTAGTACCAGCTCGCGAACTGCGGCGGCGCGTTCACGCAGCCGTGGCTGACGTTCTCGCGGCCCTGCGACTTCACCGACCACGGCGCGGAGTGGACGTACTCGCCGCTGCTGGAGATCTGCACCGCGTGCCGGACCTTCAGCTTGTAGTAGCGCGGGTCCTTCTTGTCGGTGACGCCCATCCACTGCGACGTCATCACGATCGGGTCGCCCTTGCCCATCGTGAGGTGGACGCCGCTCGTGGTCGTGTACGCGCGGCGCCCGCCCTTGCCCGCGCTGATCCCGGCGCCGCGGACGGCTCGCCCGTCGACCCGGACGGTCATGCGGTGCCGCCGGACGTCGACCGTGCTGATGCGCGCGGGGCCGATGTGGAACGCCGTCACGTTCCCGGACGTCCCGTACACGCCCGGCGCCGCCCGGACGCCCGTCGTGTGCGCGACCAGGGTGACGCGTCCGTGCGCGGGCCAGTAGCGCCGGGGACGGAACACGACCTGCTGCGGCGAGATCCAGTGCCAGGCGCCCGTGACGCTCCTGGAGGAGCGCACCTCAAGGGTGCGCTCGACGGCGGCGCGGCGGGCGACCGCCCGGTCGAACGTGACGATCAGCGGCATGCCGACGCCGACGACCTCCCCGGGACGCGGCGTGACGTCGCTGATCCGGAAGGTCGCGGACGGGCGGAGCGTGGTGAACCGGGACGTGGCGGCGGTGCGCCCGCCGCTGTCGTCCGACCCGGCGGCGGTCACGGTGTAGGCGGTGCCGGGACGCAGCGCCCAGCGCGTCCGCCACGAGCGGTGGTCGCGCGCGAGGCGCCCTTCGACCGGGGCGGACGTGCCGTCGGCGCGGACGGTGACGCGCCGGAGGGCGCCTCGCGCGGCGGTGACGACCACCGCCCGGTCGGGACGGACGTCGCGGGACCCGCCCGCGGGCGCGATCGCGATGGCGGCCGGCTCGCTCCGGGCGCCGGACTCCGGCATCCCGGCGGCCCGCGGCGCCCGGCCCGTATCGCCCCCCGCCCCCGCCGTGCAGGCCGTCGCGGCCAGGACGGCGGCCGTCCCC
>NZ_SMKU01000304.1 GCF_004349215.1 Actinomadura rubrisoli
GTGGACGGCCCGCCCGTACCGCACCGCGCGGGGCCAGGGCCCAACCCTGACGAGGCATCCCGCGCACGGGACGGGCAGCGGCTTCTAGGCCGCCGACGCTTGGGCTGGAAGGGTGCACGCGGCGCCGGCTGACTCCCTAGCGGTCGCCCCTACGGGGTGGCTACGCCATCGACCGGCCCCGCCATACCAGCGCGAAGGGAAGCCGCGGCCCTCCGCTCGTCACGGGGCACCGGCCGGGCTTCAAGGCACTCGCCGCGCGGATACCACGATGCGAGGGTTGGGGGCTCGCGCTGCCGCCCCTGCTTCCGTTCCTCAGGCCGTGAACGGCCCTCCGGTACGGGTCAGGGTTGCCCTCGATCAGCGAAGAAGGGCCCCCGAGCACCCCGCCAGGACTCGGGGGCCCTTCTCCTCGTGTCCGGTCGCCGTTACCTGCCGGAGACGACTGACCCGGAGTGGCTCTGTACCGGACACAGGGCCCCGGCGCGGGGGATCCCTTGTCGGGAAGACGCGCCGGAGGCCCAGCAAACGCGGCTATCAGGCGTCACCGGCGCGAGGGGCCAGCAGGAACTTGCCGTGAGGCCACGGCCAGGCCGCCGGGTTCTCGATCGCCTCCTGTAGTTCCCGAGGGTTCGCTGTCTCCAGCAATCGGACGCCACCGGCCGACGGGACCATCGCCCACCACGCCCCCGTGGCCTGCCCGTACCACGTGACGACTCTGGACGTGGCGCGCCTACCCATCAGCCTGCGCAGCGAGCTTGCCCTTGACCGCGACGACGGCATCTTGCAGGTGAGCGTCATCGGCTGGAGCGATAGGAGCACCGCCTGCGAAGGTGAACCACAGTTGCCCACCGCAAACCGTGCGTCGGTCGCACCGCAGCAGCAGTGGCGACCCGGAGGCGGCCGGAACCGCCAACAGCGGCTCGGACTCAGCCATCTGCGCCGCGTAACCGTGTGACTTGAGCGCCTGCGCCAGCGCCCACACACGCAACCGGCTCGCCTCTGTCACCTCGGAGGGTTCCATTGCCATGACGCGCTGTCCTTCCGTCGGGTGTCGATGCACGTCAAGCGTTCAGCAGCACGGAGGGACACCGGAACTTCACAGAAGGACACTCCAGGGACGTCTCAGTGACGTATAAACGTCCCTATGGCCGCCAACGAGCGTCTGCGCACCGCCCTGGTACGCGCCGGGCTCAACTACGCCCAGTTCGCCGAAGCCGTCGGGGTGGATCCCAAGACGGCTGAACGTTGGGTCAGCACCGGCAGGAGTCCGCACCGGACGACGGCCTACAAAGCTGCCCGCGTTCTCCGCGAGGACATGGCCTACCTGTGGCCATCCCTGGAGAAGGGGCGCCGCAGACGCGGGCTGCACCCCGAGTTGATCGCTCTCCACGACACTCGCGCGGATGCCCCGTTCGACCTATGGCGCGGGCTCTTCACCAAGGCTCGGGAGCGGATAGAAGTACTGGTCTACGCGGGCGTCTTCCTGCACGAGCAGTGGCCAAACTGCAACGACCTCTTGCGAGAGAAGGCCGCCGCCGGATGTCGGGTGCGCATCCTTCTGGGAGACCCTGACGCGCCAGCGGTCAGCGAGCGCGGCGAGGAGGAGAAGTACGGGCATGGCATCGAGACACGGTGCCGTGTCGCGCTCATGCACTACTCGCCGTTGATCGGGATGCCGGGTGTCGAGGTACACCAGCACTCCACCACGCTCTACAACTCGATCTATCGCGGTGACGATCACATGCTCGTCAACGCGCACGTGTTCGGCATGAACGCCTACGGGGCGCCGGTCTGGCACCTGCGCCGGGAGACCGAGGGAGGCGTGTTCGACCGCTACGCCGAGAGTTTCGAGGCGGTCTGGGCACTCTCCCGACAAGCGATCAAGGAGTGAAGCGTGGCGCGCACCGAGTACTACGACGACCCGGACGCACCGGCCCCGAACTCGATGGTCGTCGCCGCGTCCGCCGTCGTGACCAATGAACGCGGCGAGGTGCTCATGCAGCGGCGCGCCGACTCCGGTCTCTGGGCCTTGCCGGGTGGCGGGATGAACCTGGACGAGTCGCTACCGGGGACGGCCGTCCGCGAGGTGAAGGAAGAGACCGGGTACGACATCGAGATCACGGGCCTGGTCGGTACCTACACCGACCCTCGTCACATCATCGCCTACTCGGACGGCGAGGTCCGCCGACAGTTCAACGTCTGCTTCGAGGCCCGCCTAATCGGCGGCGTGCTCCAGGTGAGCGACGAGTCCTTTGAGGTCCGCTGGGTGCCCGTGGACGAGCTGGATGACCTGCCCATGCACCACACCCAGCAACTCCGCCTGCGCCACTACCGCGAACACCGGACGACACCCCACCTCGGCTAGGGCAACGGGCTTTGCCCTAGCCGTACGCGCGGAGTCATACCAGGTCAGACGTTACTCAGCCGGAGCAACACCGACCGGGCAAGACAGGCCCGTCCCGCCGATGCCGCAATATCCGTTCGGGTTTTTATTGGCTGAGAGGTACTGCTGGTGGTAGGGCTCGGCGTAGTAGAAGTCGGTGGCCGGGGTGATCTCGGTGGTGATGGGGCCGTGGCCGGCGGTGGTGAGGACCTGCTGGTAGGCGTCGCGGGAGGTTTCGGCGGCCTTCTTCTGGAGGTCGGTGCGGTAGAAGACGGCTGAGCGGTACTGGGTGCCGACGTCGTTGCCTTGGCGCATGCCCTGGGTGGGATCGTGAGACTCCCAGAAGAGGCGGAGCAGTTCGTCGTAGGAGACCTTGGCGGGGTCGTAGACGACGCGGACGGTCTCGGTGTGGCCGGTCTGGCCGCTGCAGACCTCTTCGTAGGTGGGGTTCGGCGTGTAGCCGCCCTCGTAGCCGACGGAGGTGGAGATCACGCCCGGGGTCTCCCAGAACTTGCGTTCGGCGCCCCAGAAGCAGCCGAGGGCGAACTCGGCGAGCTCGGCGCCGTCCGGGAAGGGGGGTGCCAGGGGCGCGTCCAGGATCTCGTGGCGCGGCGGTACCTGGATGGGTTCGTCCCTGCCGGGGAGTGCCTTCTCCGGAGAGACCATCTGGGTCTTCGCAAAGCCGAACATGCCTCCAGGCTAGCTCGCCGTGCGGGTCATTAGCGTGTCGCTTTTGACTGCTTACATGCTGATATCGTGCTGATCGTGAACCGTGGCATGGCGTTGGGGGCCGGAGCGTACGTCCTGTGGGGGCTGTTCCCGCTCTACTGGCCGCTGCTGAAGCCGGCGGGCGCGATGGAGATCCTGGCGCATCGGATCATGTGGTCGCTGCTCGCCGTCCTGGTGATGCTCGCCGTGCGAAAGAACTGGGGCTGGCTGCGGGGGCTGACCGTCCGGAAGGTCGGGCTGCTGGCCTTGGCCGCGGTGGCGATCACCGCGAACTGGGGCACCTACATCTACGCGGTCAACAGCGGGCACACGATCGAGGCGGCGCTGGGGTACTTCATCAACCCGCTGATCAGCGTGGTCTTCGGCGTGGCCGTCTTCCGGGAGCGGCTCCGGGTCTGGCAGTGGATCGCGGTGGGGCTCGGCGCGGCGGCCGTGGTGGTGCTGACCGCCGACTATGGGCGGCTGCCGTGGATCGCGCTGGTGCTGGCGTCCTCGTTCGGGACGTACGGCCTGCTCAAGAAGCTCACCGACATGCCGTCGGCGGAGAGCCTGGCCGTCGAGACCGCGGTGCTGTTCGTGCCCGCTCTGGTCTTCGCGGCCGCCTTGGCCGGACGGGGGGACGCGGCGTTCGGGCATCACGGCGCCGGGCAGGCCGTCCTGATGGCGGCCGCAGGGGTCGTGACGGCGATCCCGCTGATGATGTTCAACGGAGCGGCCACCAGGCTCCCCATGAGCACGATCGGGATGCTGCAGTACCTGGCGCCGCTTCTGCAGTTCCTCATCGGACTGCTGGTGCAGCACGAGGCGATGCCCGCCAGCCGGTGGGCGGGTTTCCTGCTGGTCTGGCTCGCGCTGGTGACCCTGACGTGGGACGGGCTGCGCGCGGGACGGCGGGCGCGGAGCATGGACCGTGGCCGTGCGGAACGGCGGCCCGAGGCGGCGCACGAGGTGGTGTGAACCCCGCTCTAGAGTGAAGGCCCCAGAAGCACTAGAGTGCCGGAAGTCACACGTCCGATTCGAGGAGTTCTGTTGCGCCTGCTCAGCGTCACCGCCCTGGGAACCGCTCTCGTCGCGGCGGGGCTGGTGGCCCCGGCGGCGGGCGAGGCGGCCGGCGAGGCGACGCGGTTCGGACGGGGCGGGATGGCGGTGCAGCCGGGCGCGGCGCGGCCGGGCCAGCGGGTCGAGGTGTCCGTGCCCGGGTGCTCGGACGGGCACCGGGTGTCGTCCAAGGCGTTCACCAAGGACTTGACTCTTGACGGCAAGGCCGGGCGGGGCACCGCGACCGTGAAGCGCGACGCCAAGGCGGGCAAGTACACGATCGTGGCGCATTGTGGCGCCCGTAAGGTGTCCGGCGAGTTCCGGGTCTCCGGTGGGCTCGCATGGCCGGCCATCCTGCCGACGACGGGCAACAGGCTGTAGAACCAATGGTCATTGGCCTGTAGCGCCGATCGTCATTGGCGCGGTCGTTGATCGTTTCTCTCACCATTCGCGAATGCGCGGCCCCAAGGCGCCGACGGCACGGTCCATTGTCGTCACTCTCCGTGCTCGCTTCGTGACGTCCCCTCGGACACCAGATGTTCATCAAGCCCTGACCTGCGGCGTCCTGACAAGTCATCTCAACGAGTGGGACACGGGGCCCAGTAAGTGATAGACGTCACTCAGAAAGGGCTGAAATTTCTACCTTTCTCCCCCTTGATCGCGTTAATTGATCATGTGATACTTCCACCGAAACCTACATAACGCCCAAGAAACACAACGGTGGACAGAGGACTCTAAACGCCCATCTGTGTCTGTCACGCCTATCCGGCGCGATGGTCGCGGGGGTGCCGAGTGCAGCACTCACAGGTCGAGACCGCTTCAACTCCACATCGAGGGGCAGTCGGAAATGTCCGTTGACGTCGGCGCCGTTCCCACGCAGAAGGCCAAGAAGTTCCCTCTGTACCGCACGGTCTCGGGGTTCCTCCGAGATCCGCTCAGGCAGCTGGAGAAGATCAGCGCGGAGGGGGCCGGACGGCTCATCCGGCTGGATCTCGGAGCCTCGCACCCGTACCTGGCCACCCACCCCGACCACGTGCAGCAGGTCCTACGGCGGGAGTCGCAGAACTTCGTCCGCGACGGCGTCTTCTGGCGGCCGCTGCGCGAGCTGATGGGCGACAGCATCCTCGCCGAGGGCGGGGAGTGGGAGCGCAGCAAGCGCATTCTCCAGCCGGTCTTCACCACGCGCAACGTCAACCGGCTCACCGGGCTGATGGCCGAGGCCATCAACCGGGCGGTCGACAAGCTCGACGCGCCCGCCCGCGAGGGACGGCCGATCGACGTGATGCCCGAGATGAGCCGGATCGTCAACGAGACCGTGATCAAGGTCCTGTTCGGCGACAAGATCTCCCCCGTCGAGGCGAACCGGCTGATCCCGGCGTTCGACCAGGTGGCCACCTCGATCACGTTCCGCTTCCTGCTGCCCTTCGTCCCCCGCGCGATCCCGATGCCCGGCGACCGGGCGTTCCGGGACGCCGTCCAGGTGATGGACGAGACGCTGTTCGCGCTCGTCGACCGGTACCGCGACCGTCCCGGCGACGGCGACGACATCTTCACGGCGCTGTGCCGGGCCCGGATGGCGACCGGCAGCGTGCTGGACGACCGGTGGGTCCGCGACAACCTGCTCGCCATGTTCGCCACGAGTACCGAGACCACGACGCTGGCGCTGACCTGGTTGTGGCCGCTCCTGCACGACCATCCGGACGTCGAGGCCAGGCTGGTCGCGGAGATCGACGAGGTGGTCGGCGGCGAGCGGGTCCGCCCCGAGCACCTCCAGCGCCTCACCTATGTCACGCAGGTCGTCCAAGAACTCCTGCGCCTCTACCCCGTCGGCTGGATGTTCCCGCGCATGGCCACGGAGGCGACCGTCGTCGGCGGCGTCCCCCTCAAGCCGGGCGATCCCATCCTGATCAGCCCGTTCCTCACCCACCGGCTCGCGACGGTGTGGGATCGGCCGCTGGAGTTCGATCCGGACCGGTTCACGCCGGAGAACGCGCAGCACCGCCACCGGTACGCCTACTTCCCGTTCGGCGGCGGGCCGCACCAGTGCATCGGCCGGCACGTGTTCAACGTCGAGGCGCAGATGATCCTGACGAGCATCCTCAGCCGGTTCCGTCCGTCGCTGTCGGAGGCGGTGCCCGCGATGCCGCGCATCGGCGCGACCCTGCGGCCGAGGCAGCCCTTGGAGATGAGGCTGACGCCCGTCAGGCGAGACGTGTGAACGCCGCGGACGGCGCGTCGCCCCGTCCCGACGGCGAGGATCCGCTGGGGGACGCCCGCATCAGCGGAGCGGTCATGGCCCAGGCCGTGCGGTGCGCCCGGGACCTCGCCGAGTGCGCCGGGGCCTATCCCGACCTGTTCGACGCCAAGCCGATCGACGAGACCCTGTTCAACGCCGTCGCCTGCGCGAACGCGTTCGGCTCGCCGCGGCTGCCGGCCGCCGGCCTGCGGATCGCGGCGCGCACGTCCCTGTGGATCTTCGGGCTGGACTGGCTGGTCGACCATGTCGCGGCGGCGCGCTCGGAGGTGGACGACATCAACCGGCGCTGCCTCGCGGTCGCGGACGGCGCGCCACCGGTCCCCGGGGACGGGCTGACCAGGTTCCTCGCCGACCTGCGGGACGAGATCGCCGCGTCCCCCGCGTTCCCGGCGCTGCGGGACGACTGGCGGAGGCAGCTCCACCGGCTCCTCGACTGCGGAGCCCGCGAGTGGACGTGGAAGTCGACCGCCGCACAGGCCGCCGGGCGGGCCGCCGGACGGGCCGCCGGACGGGCCGCCGGACGGGCACGCGGTCCAGCGGGCGGCCCGGTGACGCCCACGTTCGACGAGTACCTGGAGAACGCCGACAACTACGGCTCCGCCTGGGTCAACATCTCGCACTGGATCGTCCACGGCGACCAGGGCGTCCTCGACCGCATCGGGGAGCTTCAGGTCGTGAGCCGGGAGGTGCAGCGCATCCTCCGGCTGCTCAACGACCTCGCCACCTACGAGCGCGACGTGACGTGGGGCGACCTGAACGCCCAGATGCTCGGCGTGGACCGTGCCCAGATCACCGCGCGCATCGGCGAGCTGGTCGAGCGCTGCCGGGAGCTGGTCCGGCCGCTGCGGGCGGACTGCCCCGAGGCCGTGGACTACCTCGAACGGCAGATCGGCTACAGCACGGGCTTCTACGGGATCAGCGACTACTGGGGTTCGCTGTGACCGTCGAGGACGTCTGCCCGGAGATCGTCGACGTCGTGCCCGCCGCCGACCGGCTGGTGGCCGACCTCGCCGCCCACCCCTGGGGGCGCTCGTCCGCGTCGGTGTACGAGACCGCGCGCCTGGTGAGCCTCGCGCCCTGGCTGACCGGGCATGCCCGGCGGCTCCGGTATCTGCTGGACACCCAGCGCGGGGACGGCTCCTGGGGGCCTCCTCATCCGGGGTACGCGCTCGTCCCGACCCTCAGCGCCGCCGAGGCGCTCCTCTCGGCCCTGCGCGGCGAGAGGCGGACGTGGCCGGACGGCGTTGGTCACGCCGAGGTGGTCAAGGCCGCCGGACAGGCCCTGCACGCGCTCGCCCGCCTGCTCGACGGCTCCGAGCCGCTCGACCTGCCCGACATGCCCGCGATCGAGCACATCACCCCGTCCCTCATCGAGGCGATCAACGGGCATCTGGACGAGCTGCGCCGGCCACCGCCCGCGGCGTTCGTCCCCGACTGGACGGACGGCCGCCTGAGCCCGCCACCGGGAATGGACGGCGCGCTCCTTCCCGCCGTCCGCGAACACCTCGACGCGGGCGGGGCCGTGCCGGTGAAGATGCTGCACGCGCTGGAGATCGCCGGGCCTTCGGCGTACCGCGCGCAGACGATCCGTCCCGTGCCGATGGACGCCCCCGGGCAGGGCGCCGGCGCGTCGTTCGCGACGGTCGGCGCGTCGTCGGCCGCCACCGCGGCCTGGCTGGGCACGGCCGCTCCCGACGAGCCGGGATCGGGCCTCGTCTCCTCCGCCCGCCGGTATCTGGAGGCGGCGGTCGAGCAGCACGGCGGCCCGGTGCCGGTCGCCGCCCCGGTGACCAACTTCGAGCGGGGCTGGGCGCTCGGCTGGCTCGTCCGCGCGGGAGTCCCGCTGGACGTGCCGTCCGGGCTGATCGTCCAGATGCGGGAGTCGCTCGGCGAGCAGGGGGCGCCGGGCGGAACCGGGCTGCCCCCGGACGCCGACACGAGTTCGGGCGTGCTGTACGCGCTGTCCCTGCTCGGTGTGCCGCACCGGCCGGATCTGCTCTGGAAGTACGAGACGGAAACGCATTTCTGCAGCTGGCCGGGCGAGAACGGCCGCTCGGTGACGACCAATGCCCATGTGCTCGAAGCCTTCGGTCATTACCTCGCAGCCACCGGCGCGGCCGCCCGGCCCGGCATCGGCGAACGCTACGCGGCGACCGTCCGGAAAGTGGCGTCCTGGCTGGTGGGCCAGCAGTTGGACGACGGCCGATGGCAGGACCGCTGGCACGCGTCGCCCCTCTATGCGACCGTCTGCTGCGCGCTCGCATTGGACGCGTTCGGCGGGGCGGAATCCGTTCACGCGGTGGACCGTGCCATCCAGTGGACGATCCGCGAGCAGCGTCCGGACGGCTCGTGGGGCCGCTGGGACGGGACGGCGGAGGAGACCGCCTACGCCGTCCAGCTTCTGGCCCTCACCGGGGCCCGGCGCGGCGGCACCACGATGGCCCACGCCGCGGCGCGCGCGCTCCGGCGGGGCGGCGCCCACCTGCGCGGGGTCGCGGCGGCGATGGCGGGGGACGAGCCGGGGGTCCCGGTGGACATTGACTCCGACAAGCCACCCCTATGGCATGACAAAGACGTATACCGCCCTATAACCATCGTCCGGGCGGCCGTGTTGGGAGCGCTGCATCTGACTCCGGGTGACGCGCACGTTTCCCTGAGGTGAATTGCACCACATCGTCGCAACGCCACCTGCTAGAACGCAAAAGGTAAACCATTCACCTTGAGCGGGTTTGGTGGCGTTGGTAAGGTTCAGCGGTGCGCTGGCCGGTTAGACGGCACGGCGCCGCCCGCACTCTCCGCCACCCACGTGTTCCACGGCCGGGCCCGAGCGCCCCGCATCGCGGGCACGTTGACAATTGTTGGGGCGATTGTAATGCGTTTCCGCAACTCACGGCTGCGGACCAAGATTGTGGCCCTGCTGGTTTCGCTGACGGCACTGTGGGCCTTCGCCGCGTGGGTGACGTTGCGCGAAGGCGTGAACCTGCTGTTCGTCAGCGCCCTGGACAGCGTGGTGGCCCCCAGCGACCCCCTGCTCGTCGAGCTGCAGCAGGAGCGCCGTCTGACGGCGACCATGATCGCGTCCGGCAAGCGCCGTCCCGACGTCCTCGCCGCCCAGCGGGCCCGCACCGACCGGGAACGGGCCGTCGTCGTGGAGAAGGCCCGCAGCTCCGGCGTCCGGCGCGCTGCCGACCACGCGATGGACAAGCGCCTCGACACGATGGTCAAGCTGCTCGGCGCCCTCGACCACAACCGGCGGGCGATCGACACCGGCGCGCTCGACCGCCGCAGCGCCGTCCAGATCTACTCCGACGCCATCGAGTCGATCTTCCACATGTACGACGGGACGACCACCCTCGACGACAAGGGCTTCACCACCGACCTGCGGGCCGAGATCGCCGTGAACCGCTCGTGGGAACTGCTCTCGCAGGAGGACTCGATCGTCGCGAGCGTCCTCGCCACCGGCCGGCTCACCCCCGGCGACCAGATGGACATCGCGGGGATCATCGGGGCCCGGCGGCTCAACTACGCGCGCGCGATGACCGACCTGCAACCGGCCGACCGCAAGGCGTGGGACGAGCTGACCGCGAACAGGCGCCTCACCGCCGTCCGCGGCATGGAGGACGTGCTGCTCCAGCGGCCGCGGCAGGGCCAGCGCCTCCGGATCACCGGGGAGCAGTGGCACGCCGCCACCGGCCCCGCGCTGGCGGAGATGCGCAAGTCCATCCAGGACGCCGGTGACCGGCTGGTCGAGCGGGCGAAACCGATCGCGGCGTGGGTCGTCGTGCGGCTGCTGCTCGCCGGCGGCCTCGGGCTCCTCGCGGTCATCGCGTCCATCGTCGTGTCGATCACCACCGCGCGCGCCCTGGTCCGGCAGCTCGAACGGCTGCGCGCCGCCGCCTGGGAGCTGGCCGAGCAGCGGCTGCCCGGCGTCGTCGAACGGCTCGGGCACGGCGAGAAGGTGGACGTCGCGGTCGAGGCGCCGCCGCTGCAGTTCGGCAGCGACGAGATCGGGCAGGTGGGACGCGCGTTCAACGCCGTCCAGGAGACCGCGATCCGCACCGCCGTCGAGCAGGCCGAGCTGCGCCGCGGCATCCGCGACGTCCTGCTGAGCCTGGCGCGCCGCACCCAGACCCTCGTCCACCGGCAGCTGACCATGCTCGACACGATGGAGCGCCGCCGCGACATCGAGGTCAAGGAGCTGGAGGAGCTGTTCCGGCTCGACCACCTGGCGACCCGGATGCGGCGCAACGCCGAGAACCTCATCGTCCTGTCCGGCGCCCTGCCCGCCCGCGGATGGCGCAACTCCGTGCCGATGGTCGACGTCGTCCGCGCCGCCGTCGGCGAGGTCGAGGACTACACCCGCGTCACCGTCCTGCCGTTCGGCCCGATCGAGCTGGCCGGACGCGCGGTCGGCGACGTCACCCACCTGCTGGCCGAGCTGATCGAGAACGCCGTGTCGTTCTCCCCGCCTGACACCGTCGTGCAGGTCGGCGGGCACCTGGTCGCCAGCGGCTTCGCGATCGACATCGAGGATCGCGGCCTCGGCATGACCGACGACAAGCTCTCCGAGATCAACGCGCGGATCGCCGACCCGCCCGACTTCAACCTGCAGAGCTCGGTGCAGCTCGGCCTGTTCGTGGTCAGCAAGCTGGCCGAGCGGTACGGCCTCCAGGTCTCGCTCAAGCGCTCGGCCTACGGCGGCACCACCGCCGTCGTGGTCATCCCCAAGGAACTGATCGTCGAGGAGCGCCGCGACGACCCGGTGCCCGCGACGACCGGCGCCACCACCCAGAACGGCCTGGAGGTCCGGCGGCCGACCACGGTCGGCGGCGGGATGTCCGCCACGGGCGCCACCGGCGTGCTGACCACACCGCCCAGCGGCACGCCGTTGGGCCCGGCGCCCTCGCTCGTGGCGGTGCCGCCGCCCGCTCCCGAGCCGGCGCGGTCGCAGCGGCCCGGCGGCGCCAACGGAACCGCGCTCCCCACCCCG
>NZ_SMKU01000305.1 GCF_004349215.1 Actinomadura rubrisoli
GGGCAGTGACAGGTACGGCTGGGTCATGGGGGATAGGACGCGCATCCGGCTGGACCGGTGTGCCGTCAATCCGGATCTGGCCAGCATTTTTGTCCTGCCAGAGACGCGTCGCGGGGTGCGGGGCGCGACTCGGGCGGCGGCTGATCTTGATTGGGAAACCGTCAGGGGTGTGTGGTGTCGTAGTGGGTGCGGAGTTCGGGGCTTGAGCAGATCCAGCGGCGTGCGGCGGTGAAGATCTTCTGGGCCTTGACCGAGCCCGGTGGTACCGACGCCTGGCCGCCGTTGTACCGGAGCGCCGTGTTTCGCAGGACGGTCGCCGTCGGCTTCCCGGCGAAGATGTCGTAGCAGACGCTCACCGCGCGGCGGAGCGGGCGTGGTCGGGCGCCTGGTGAGGAGGGTGTCAGCCCTGGGTCCAGGCGCCGAAGGTAGGCGATGAAGGCCGTGCGGCGGGCGGCCGGTACCTGGGTCCAGGCTTCGCTGGTCGTGGGGCGCGAGGGTGCGGGTGCCGTCGGCGACGGGGTGGCCGCGGGCACTGGCGTGTTGTCGTCCGGCGGGACGAGGGCGGCGGCGAGGACGGCCAGGAGTGCCAGGGCGCCGGCGGCCGTGGCGGCGATGAACCAGCCACGCAGGCGGTGCGGACGGCCGTGGGCCGGGCCGGGGCGTGAATGGCCTGAGGGGCGCTCGGACGGCTGGCCGTGCATGGGGTGCTCCAGTGACTGGGGTGACTCTGTGACGCCCAGCGCGGCGGAGTGGTTGACAGGCCGCTGACCTCGGGAAACGGCTCTCGAACGGTGTTTCGGCAGCGAGTGATCATGTGGGGATGGGTGGACGTTCTTCGTGGCGCGCAGTTCTTCGCTGGCAGAATTCCGGCCGCGATGGGCTCTTCATAAAGAATTTCGTTCGGCGGCTTTCGTGCAAAGTTCGCAATTCGCTCTCGGGAGGTTCGGGCATTCGGGAGGAAGGGGTGGGAACTCGCGGCGGGGCTTGGGCCGGAGGAGGCGGAGATCAGGAGGTCGCTCGCCGATGGTGGGCCGACACTTACGCAGTGATGAGCGGGTTTTGGGCCTTGACGTTCGCCGGCAGGTGGTGCACGGGCGGGACCGGTGTGCACGGGCCGTGACGGGGATGCGGCTGTAGCGCTTCCGGGTAGGGCCGGACGGCCCGTCCAGGGGATATTCGATCATGGTTATAAATCGGGGGATCGTCGCACAAAATGGACCGTTAGTGTCCGATTTTACGTTGGCCATACTCGGACCTTACTTCCTCTATGCACCACAGATGCGTAACTATTTGTGACACGGAATGGAGACAATTCTGTGCGCCGTTCCATTCAGGGCATCCCCGGCCCGCCTGACCGGGCCGGGACCGCCTCCGGCCACTCAAGACCAGAGGAGTGATACGTGAATTACGGAGACGAGCTACGACGCGAGATCATGTCGGAGGGAGTCACCCCGCTCATCGGGGTGTTCGACATGTTCTCCGCCTCCGTCGCCGCACAGCACTACAACGGACTCTTCGTTTCCGGCTTCGGATTCGCCGCGTCGTATTACGGCCTGCCCGATATCGGCTTCATCGCCTGGCCGGACATGGTCGCGTTCGTGCAGCGGCTGCGGCTCGCCTTCCCCGGCCAGCACCTGCTGGTCGACATCGACGACGGCTACGTCGACCCCGAGGTCGCCTGTCATGTCATCGAGCAACTGGAGATGATCGGCGCGTCCGGCGTGATCCTGGAGGACCAGCAGCGGCCGCGGCGCTGCGGGCACGTCGACGGCAAGCGGATCCTGCCGCTGCCGGAGTACCTCGAAAAGCTCGACCTGGTGCTGCGCACCCGCCAGGACCTCGTCGTGGTGGCCCGCACCGACGCCACCGACGAGGAGGAGATCCTCGTCCGCGCCGCGGCGCTGGCGGAGACCGACGCTGACGTCATCCTGGTGGACGGCGTCCGCAGCGTCGACTGGATCCACCGGGTCCGGTCGGTGATCGGCGGGAAGCCCCTGCTGTTCAACCAGATAGCGGGGGGCAAGTCGCCGCGCATATCGCTGCCCGAGCTGGCCGAGTTCGGCGTGAACGTGGCCATTTACAGCACCCCGTGCCTGTTCGCGGCGCAGACCGCCATGGACGAGGCGCTGCTGCGGCTCAAGAGCGACAACGGACGGCTGCCCGAGATCACCGCGGGCGGCGTCGGGGTCAAGGAGTCGCTCGCACTGCTGGAGCGCAACATCAGCCGGAACCATCCCAAGAAGAACAAGGAACTCGCGGATCTACCGGTGTGAACCCCCCGGGGAGCGATGGCGGAACGTCACGTTAAGGAGCAAGGAAATGCGTGCTGTCTCCGCGGCGTTGGCGCGGATGCACATCGATCCCTACATCGCGGCGATTCTCTGTTCGGTGGGAATCGCCGCGATGATCCCCGCTCGCGGTGCGGCCGCCGGCGTCCTCGACCATGCCGGAACCGTCGCGATCACATTGCTGTTCTTCTTCTACGGCGCCCGGCTGTCCACCAGTGAGGCGCTGCGCGGGCTGAGGCACTGGCGCCTGCACGCGGCGATCTCGTCCGTCACTTTCGTGGTGTTCCCGGTGCTGGCGATCGCCTGTTCGCTGCTGGTGCCGATGATCCTCAAGGAACCGCTTTATGCGGGCGTGGTGTTCCTCTGCGTCCTGCCGTCCACGGTGCAGTCGTCCATCACGTTGACGTCGATCGCCGGAGGCAACGAGGCGGGCGCGATCTGCAGCGCCTCGCTGTCCAACCTGCTCGGCGTCGTCCTCACGCCGGTGCTGGTGGCGACGCTGATCTCGGTCGGGGACGGCGGCTTCTCGCTCGGCTCCATCGGCGATATCACGGTCCGTCTCCTGCTGCCCTTCCTGCTCGGCCAGCTCGCCCAGCGATGGATCGGCGACCATGTGCGCGCGCGCCGGAAACTCCTGTCGCGCTACGACCGCGGCGTGATCCTGCTGGTCGTCTACACGGCGTTCAGCCAGGGCGTCGTCAGCGGCATCTGGAACGGGCTGGCCCTGGCGGAGCTCGGCGTCCTGGCACTGATCATCGCCGTCCTCCTCGTCATCGCGCTCACCATCGCGGGCCTGATCTCCCGGGTCGGCGGCTTCACCAAGGCCGACCGCATCGCGGTGCTGTTCTGCGGCTCGCAGAAGAGCCTGGCCAGCGGCCTGCCGATGGCGACGGTGCTGTTCGCCGAGGCCAGCGTCAGCACCGCCGTGCTCCCCTTGATGCTCTACCACCAGCTTCAACTGCTCGTGTGCTCCTGGCTCGCGCAGCGCTTCGCGACCCGGCCCGCATCGGCGCAGGAACCCGCCACCGCGGCCGCCTGAACGTCCGGCCGCGCAACTCCCCGAATTCGTGGCCGCTTGGACGGCCTTCCATCCGCTCGAAGAGAGAACCTCCCCATGTTCGTCAAAGTCCTCCTGTACGCGGTCGTCACCGGCCTGTTGGCCATCGTGACGGCGGGTCCCGCATCCGCTTCGTCTTCGCCGGTCGTCGTGAACGCCCTCAACACCTACAACAGCGGCGACGACGCGGGGAACGACAGCATCGTGGAGATCGACCGCTCGCTCAACTTCGCCAAGGGGGACGGCAGCCCCGGAAGCGATGTCATCAACGAGGTCAGCGGCGCGTCCAGCGGGATGTCCCCCGGCTCGTCGAACGGCTCGCTGACCGGTTCGTCGACGAGCCTGGTCCCCGGCGAATCGGACGACGAGTAGCGGCATCGCCCCCGCCGACATCCCACTCGCATCGTGCGGACGGGCTTGCTGGGCAGGGAGTGTCAGTCGGCGGGCGTGTGTTTTGGGGCGAAAACCGGAGAAGTATGAGAAGACCCCCGTTACGGTCGGTTGAATACCGCCCACTCAGCGGGGTGGAGTGGAACCCGACGCTCCGGAGGAGCAGTGACCCCCCAAACACGAACAGATGCCAATGAGCTGGCCCATATGGACAAGGTCGACGTCAATCCCGACGTCCATCGGGCCACCGAAGCCGACGAGGAGCAGGTCCTGAGGGACCTGTACGGCGAGCCGGACGCCGACGGAATCTTCCGCGGGGAAGGTTCCTGATGGGCACCGCGGCACAGATGCTCGCCGAGGCCCGCAAGTCCATCGGGATGTCAGGCCGCCCGAACACCATCACACGCGAGTACGCCGGCAGGCACGGGGACGAGTTCCTCCGTGCCTCCTGGTGCGACATGGCCGTCACCTACTGGGCGCGGCGCAGCGGCAACGCCGGCGCCGTCCTGCCGGCGGGCGACCGGGCCTACACCGTCTGGCACGCGGAGGACTTCCAGAAGGCCGGACGCTGGCACAGCGGGACGACCGCGGAGGTGAACGCGGCCAAGCCGGGGGACATCGTGTTCTTCGACTGGGGCGCGACCAACTCGATGGACGCCATCGACCACGTGGGCGTGATCGAGAAGGCCCTCGGCGGCGGACGCGTGCAGACGATCGAGGGCAACACCTCCGACGCCTGCAAGCGCCGCGTGCGCGACTCCGCGGTGATCGCCGGATACGGGCGGCCCGCCTACGACGGAAGCAACTGGACGGAGGACATGGTGAAGAAGCTGCCTCAGGTCGCCAAGGGCGCCACGGGCGAGCACGTCGAGAGCGTGCAGGCGCTGCTGCAAGCGCGCAGCCATCCCGAGGTGAGCCTGACCGGACGGTTCGACGACACGACGGAGAAGGCGGTGAAGGCCGTCCAGAAGTGGGGAGGCGTCACCGCCGACGGCGTCGTCGGGCAGAAGACCTGGCCGATTCTGCTACGGGTGCACTAGCCGCCATCGAATCGCCGGTGCCCGGGTAAATATGCCAAACCGGGGACTAGTACGCGATTCAACCTCGGATTACGGTCATTAGGTCGCCCTCCACGGAGGTGGCCCGATGGCGTGGTCCGACCAGCGTGCCCCTCCCCAGGGACGTCTCGCTCCAGTCCACACGAGACGTCCCTGGGAGAAAACGCATGCCACGTATCCGTGTCGAGGTCGACGGTGCGACGTACGACGACGACGTCGAGCCGCGCCTGCTTCTCGTCCACTATCTGCGCGAACGGCTGGGAAAGGTCGGAACCCCGGTCGGGTGCGACACCAGCAACTGCGGAGCCTGCACCGTCCTGCTGGACGGGATGAGCGTGAAGAGCTGCTCCGTGCTCGCCGTCCAGGCCGACGGGCACGACGTCACGACCGTCGAGGGGCTCGGGATCGACGGCGCGATCCATCCGATGCAACAGGCGTTCCACGAGGAGCACGCGCTCCAGTGCGGCTACTGCACGCCCGGCATGATCATGGCGTCGATCGACCTGCTGCGCGACAACGCCGACCCGTCCGAGGAGGAGATCCGGGACGGGCTGGAGGGCAACCTGTGCCGGTGCACCGGCTACCAGAACATCGTCAACGCCGTCCGGCGGGCCGCCGGTGAGATGCGCAAGCCCGCGGAAGCCCACGTCACAGAGCGAGAGGTGACGTCATGACGATCGACGCGACCAGCACCCCGCAGGGCGGCACGCCGCCGGACGGCACGCCGCCGGACGGCACGCCGCCGGGCGAGGTCGGCTCGCCGCGGAAGCGGACCGAGGACGCCCGGCTCATCACCGGGCGCACCCGGTGGACCGACAACATGACGCCCGCCGGGACGCTGCACGTGGCGTTCCTGCGCAGCCCGCACGCGCATGCGCGGATCACGCGGGTCGACACCTCGCAGGCGCGGGGACGTCCCGGAGTGGTGGCGGTGCTCAGCGGCGCCGACCTGGCCGGGGAGCAGGGCGCGCTGCCGTGCGCGTGGGTCGTCACCGAGGACATGAAGCATCCCGAGCATCCGCCGATGGCCGTCGAGGAGGTCCGGTACGTCGGCGAGCCCGTGGCGTGCGTCGTCGCACGCGACAAGTACGCGGCGGTGGACGCGCTGGAGGAGATCGACGTCGACTACGTCCCCCTTCCCCCGGTCGTGGACATGGAGGTGGCGCTGGCCGAGGGCGCCGACCTCGTCCATTCGGGGCTCGGGACCAACAAGTCGTACACGTGGGTGTTCGAGAACGGGGACATCGACGCGGCGATCCGGGACGCGCCCGTCGTCCTGGAGCGCCGGTACGTGCAGCAGCGGCTGATCCCGACGGCGATGGAGCCGCGCTCGGTCCTGTGCGTCCCGGAGGGCGAGGAGTACACGCTGTACTCGGCGACGCAGATCCCGCACATCCTGCGGCTGATGCTCGCGACGGTCACCGAGATCCCCGAGCACAGGATCCGGGTCGTGGCACCGGACGTGGGCGGCGGGTTCGGCTCCAAACTCCAGGTGTGCGGCGAGGAGGTCATCGCGCTGCTGCTCGCGCGCAGGCTCGGCCGTCCGGTGAAGTGGACGGAGTCGCGCAGCGAGGGCAACATGACCGTCCACCACGGGCGCGATCAGATCCAGCGGCTCACCCTCGCGGCGGAGCGGGACGGCCGGATCCGCGGGCTGAAGGTCGACCTGCTCGCCGACATGGGCGCCTACCTGATGCTGGTCACGCCCGGCATCCCGCTGCTCGGCGCGTTCATGTTCAACGGCATCTACAAGATGGACGCCTACTCGTTCACCTGCTCGGGCGTCTTCACGACGAAGACGCCGACCGACGCCTACCGGGGCGCGGGCCGTCCCGAGGCGACCTACGCGATCGAGCGGCTGATGGACGAGCTGGCCGCCGAACTCGACCTCGACCCGATCGAGGTGAGGCGCCGCAACTGGATCAGGCACGAGGAGTTCCCGTACGAGACGATCGCGGGCCTCACCTACGACTCCGGCGACTACGAATCGGCGACCGAGAAGGCCCTGCAACTGTTCGAGTACGACAAGCTGCGCGGCGAGCAGGCCGACCGGCGCGAGCGCCGCGACCCGGTGCAACTGGGGATCGGCGTGTCCACGTTCACCGAGATGTGCGGAATCGCTCCGTCCCGGGTGCTGGGCTCGCTGTCATACGGCGCGGGCGGATGGGAGCACGCGGCGGTGCGCGTCCTGCCGTCCGGGAAGGTCGAGGTCGTCACCGGCTCGTCCCCGCACGGGCAGGGCCACGAGACGGCGTGGGCGCAGATCACCGCGGACCGGCTCGGCGTCCCGTTCGAGGACATCAAGGTTCTGCACAGTGACACAGCCGTGTCGCCGAAGGGCATGGACACCTACGGGTCCCGATCGCTGGCCGTGGGCGGGGTGGCGCTCTACGCCGCCTGCGAGAAGGTCGTCGACAAGGCCCGGCGGGTCGCGGCGCACCTGCTGGAGGCGGCCGAACAGGACCTCGACTTCAGCGGCGGACGGTTCAGCGTCCGCGGCGTCCAGGACGAGGGCGCGACCCTCCAGGAGGTCGCCTCGGCCGCGTTCGCCGCGCACGATCTGCCGGACGGCCTCGAACCCTCCCTCGACTCCGACGCCACCTTCGACCCGGACAACTTCTCGTTCCCGCACGGCACGCACCTGTGCGCCGCCGAGGTCGACACCGAGACCGGGATGGTGAAGCTCCGCTCGTACGTGGCCGTGGACGACGTCGGGAAGGTCGTCAACCCGCTGATCGTCGAGGGCCAGGTGCACGGCGGGCTCGCGCAGGGCATCGCGCAGGCCCTGTACGAGGAGGCCGTGTACGACGCCGAGGGCAACCTGACCACCACCACGATGGCCGACTACCTCATCCCCTCGGCCGCCGACCTGCCGACCTTCATCACCGACCGCACCGAGACGCCCGCCACGTCCAACCCGCTCGGCGTGAAGGGCGTCGGCGAGGCGGGCACCATCGCCTCGACCCCGGCGGTCGTCAACGCGATCGTGGACGCCCTGCGCCCGCACGGCGTCCACGACGTCCCGATGCCGTGCACACCGGAACGCGTCTGGCGCGCCCTGCGCACGGAACAGGACCCGCCCGGCGCAAGCGGCGATCTCGGCTCGACGCCTGGCGGCCCGACGCCTGCCGGCGGCGGTCTCGGCTCGGCCGGAGGTGCGCAGTGATCCCCGCGACGTTCGACTACGTCCGTCCCGGCTCGGTGGACGAGGCTCTCTCGGCCCTGTCCGGCGCGGGCGAGGACGCCAAGATCATCGCCGGTGGGCAGAGCCTGATGCCGCTGCTGCGGCTGCGGCTCGCCTACCCCGACGCGCTCATCGACCTCGACCGGATCGAGGGGCTGCGCGAGATCCGGGACGAGGGCGACGCGCTCGTCATCGGCGCGATGGCGACCCACTACCAGGTGATCCGCGACCCGCTGGTGCGCGAGCACGCCCCGCTGATCGCGCAGGCGACGACCACCGTGGCGGACCCGGCCGTCCGGCACCGCGGAACGCTCGGCGGCTCGCTCGCGCACGCCGACCCCGCCGGTGACCTGCCCGCCGTCGCGCTGGCGCTGGACGCGGTGTTCCTCGTCCGGTCCGTCCGGGGTGAGCGGGAGATCCCGGCGGCGGACTTCTTCGTCGACTGGATGACCTCCGCCCTGGAGGCGGACGAGCTGCTCACCGGCATCCGGGTGCCGAAGCTCGGCCCGGGTTGGGGCACGCACTACGAGAAGTTCCACCGGACGGCGCAGGCGTGGGCGATCGTCGGCGTCGCGTGCGCCGTCCGCCGTGACCGCGGCGCGATCGAGGGCGCCCGGGTCGCGCTCACGAACATGGGCCCGGCGCCCGTCCGGGCCGGGGAGGTGGAGAGGTTCATCGAGGGCCGGTCGGTCTCCGAGGACGCCTTCCGGTCCGCCGCCGAACGGGCCGCCGAGGGCACCGAACCACCCGGGGACCTGCACGGATCCGGCGAGTACCGGGCCCACCTGGCCACGGTCCTGACCGCCCGCGCCCTGACCGCCGCCGCGGCGGTCTGATCGTGATCATGCGGCCGGCTCCGCTCGCCCCCGGGCCCGGCCGCATGATCGCCTCCGCCCCGCGCCCGCCGCGCGCCCGCCGTGCGCCCGCCGTGCGCCCGCCGTGCGCCCGTCCTGCGCCTCCGGCCGTCCGACTGGCGGCGGGCCGGGCGACGGTCGTAAGGTCGCGGACAAGCCTCCGGACGAAAAGGATGAGAATCATGGAACTCGACCACGATTTCACCGTCCCCGTGCCGGTGGAGCAGGCATGGGCGGTGCTCCTCGACGTGGAACGCGTCGCCCAGTGCATGCCGGGCGCGATCCTCGACTCGGTGAACGGCGAGGAGTACGCGGGCCGGATGAAGGTGAAGGTCGGCGCGATGACCATCACCTACCGCGGCACGGCGCGCATCGTCTCGGCGGACGAGACGTCCCGCACGGTCACCCTGGAGGCCGCCGCCAAGGAGGCACGCGGCTCCGGAACCGCGTCCGCGACCGTCCAGGCCCGCCTCCACGACGAGGACGGAACGACGCGCGTCACCGTCCACACCAAGCTCAACGTGACGGGACGCCCCGCCCAGTTCGGCCGCAACATCCTCTCCGAGGTCGGCTCCAAGATCATCAACCGCTTCGCCAAGGCCCTGGCCACCGAACTCCAGTCCCCCACGCCCGAAACGAAGCCAACGCCGAGCACCCCCGAACAGCCCATCACCCCAAACGGACCGACCGCCGAATCCACCGCAGCAGACCTCGTCCCCTCCCCCAAGCCTGAAGCCCCCGCAGCCCGCAAAGACCCCGCAGAACCTGAGGCTCAAGCGGACGCATCGACCGAATCAGCCGAGCCCCACCCGCCAGAGCCGGCCGCAGCGGAGATCGCGGAGCCCACTCCCGCCGTCCCTCACCAACGCCCGGCCGGCCCCTCAGAGAGGCCCCTCCGCTCCGTCCCCACGGCTTCGCAGCAGGACAACGACGCGATCGACCTGCTAGAGGTCGCAGGCCCCTCACTAGCCAAGCGCGCCGTCCCAGCGGTAGGCGCCTTGTTCGCCTTCCTCCTAGCCGTCCGCTACCTGACCCGCCGCCGCAAGCACCGCTGACCCCCACCACGCCCCGTCCCACCGCCTCCACACACAGACGCCACATCACAGTCGACCACCATCACACCCGCCCCCCACAAAACCACCCGCCACACCACAAACGCCACACCACGCTCGATCACCACCACGTCCGTCCCACAAAGCCACCCTGTACACCCAGCGAGTTGCACACCACGGACGCCACACCGCGGTCGACCGCCACCGCATCCGCCCCACCACAAGGCCATCCGCCACGCCCATCGGGTTGCACACCACAGGCGCCACATCACGGTCGATGACTCCGGATCGGCCCGAGAGGGCTTACCTGGCGGCAGGAGCGTGAGGCGCCACCGAGAGGCGGCAGCGGCGACTGTCTAGGAGGGGGAACGGCGCCTGTCCCGGCGGCAGAAGGCTGCCGTGGGGCCGTGATCCCGATGCCCGCCCAGCGTCGCGCCTCCCTCTGTTGACGGCTCGGGCTCAAAGCCCTCCGACACCTCCCTCTGTCTTTCGACTGCCTGCGCGCGCTCGGGTCCTAGCCCGTGATTGCGGTCTGCGCCTGCCCTGGTGGCGTAAAGCGGGATGCCGCCTCCGTGGGCGGCGCCCGCACATCCGCCCTGATCGGACGACGGAGGAAGCCGCGCGCGGCAGGGCGGCCGTGGCCTCCAGCCATTGGTTGATCTTCGCGTTCCAGTCCGTCTCGGGGTCCGTGGAACGGTTTCATGGGCTGACCTCCGGCCGGGGTCAAAGGCGGGTCAACGATCTGTGTGGGGACGGCGACGCTGATTCCCGCGCTTGCCGACATGCCGTCGGCTTGTGCCGTGGACACCATCGAGCTTCAGCGGATCGCGTTGATCGAGAACGACAACTGGTGGTACCGCGAACGCCGCGCGATCCTCTCGCGGGAACTGCTGCGATTCAGCGTGCCCGGAGACGCGGTCGACATCGGTGCCGGCGCGGGCGGCAACTCCCGGGAGTTGCTCGGGCATGGGTGGCGAGCGACAGCGATCGACCTCAGTCCGGCGGCCGTGGCGCTGGCGCGTGCGCACGGCGTTGAGGCATACGAGGGCGATGCCCGCTATCTCCCCCTTCCGCCATGCCGGTACGACCTGGCCCTCGCGATGGACGTCCTGGAGCACATCGAGGACGACGGGCGAGCGGCCGCCGAGATCACACGCGTGCTGCGCCCCGGCGGGACCGCTCTGGTCTCCGTGCCGTGCGACATGGCCCTGTGGTCCGCGCACGATGTGTCCCTCGGACGCGTCCGCCGCTACACACGCCGCGCCCTTGTGGAGTTGATCGAGGGTGCCGGTCTGCTGCTGGACCGGGTATGGAGCCGGGGCGTGCTTCTCCGTCCGTTCCTGCACCATCTCCGGCACCGCACCGCGCACTGCGAGGACCTGGCCCCGCTGCACCCCTTCATCAACGAGACACTGCGCCTGTCGGCCGCCGTGGAGCGACACCTGCCCACCCGTTCATGGCCCGGCACCTACCTCTTCGCCCGCGCCCGCCGCCCCGGCTGACCCAAGCCCAC
>NZ_SMKU01000306.1 GCF_004349215.1 Actinomadura rubrisoli
GAGGCAGGGGGAGGGGGAGCCAGGTTGGGCGCCGTCCTTCTTCCAGTACCTGGACGGTGGTGTCGGCGGGCACGTCCACGAGGAAGGAGTGCCAGCGGTGCGCGTCTGAGCCGCGCCAGCATGAGTCGTCCGGCATGTCGTCGACGCTCAGTTCTGTGAGGTCGGCCGTGCCGATGGTGAGGCCGACCTCCTCCTGGAGTTCGCGTCGCGCCGCGTGGCGTGGGGCTTCGCCGGTGTCGACGTGGCCAGCGGGGACCGTCCATTGGAGGGGGAAGAACACTCGCTCGAAGAACAGGAAGAGGCCGTCCGCGCGGCGGACGAACACTCCGGCGGACTCGTGCCAGTACTCGCCCGAGTCGTCGGTCCACCAGGTCAGTGCCGGGTCGATGACCAGGGCCCGGCTGTGCGTGTGGCCGCAGGTCGTGCACGTGAACCCGGGCGCGCCGTGTTCGGGCCGGACGGTCTCGGCGCGGCATCCCCAGCAGTACTGGTGGCGGCGGCCGTCGTCCGGGACTTCCACGTCCAGCTTCATGTGTGCAAGGTACGGGCTCGCGGGAGCGGGCGGGTGGTCGGGCGTGGCATGCTGCTGGGGTGTCAGTTGAGGCCATCACCTTGATCGTCGGAGACGAAGAGCTGCTCGTGGAGCGGGCGGTCGGCGAGGTCGTCGCGTCGGTGCGGGCCGGGGATCCGGACGTCGAGGTGATCGACCTGGCGCCCGGGGGTCTGGAGCCGGGGCGGGTGGCGGAGCTGACGTCGCCGTCGCTGTTCGGGGGCAGCAAGGTGCTCGTGCTGAGGTCGGCGCAGGACCTGGGGAAGGACCTGACCGCCGAGGTGCTCGGGTACGCCAAGACGCCGGCGGACGATGTGGCGCTCGTGGCCGTCCACCATGGCGGCGCCAAGGGGAAGGCGCTGGTGGACGGTCTGTCCAAGCTGGGGGCGCGCAAGGTGGCGTGCCCGAAGATCAGCCGGATGGGGGAGCGGATCGACTTCATCCGGGCCGAGATCCGCCGGGCGGGCGGGAAGATCTCGCCGGACGGGGCGCGGGGGCTGCTCGACGCCGTCGGCAACGATCTGCGGGAGCTCGCGGCGGCGTGCGGTCAGCTGGTCGCCGACACCGGCGGGAAGATCGACGATGCCGCCGTCGCGCGTTACTACCGGGGCCGGGCCGAGGTCAGCGGGTTCGCGGTGGCGGACAAGGCCATCGAGGGGCAGCTCGCGGAGGCCCTTGAGCAGCTCCGGTGGGCGCTCGCGACCGGGGTGGCGCCGGTGCTGATCGTGAGCGCGCTGGCGCAGGGCGTACGGGGGCTGGCCAAGGTCGGCGGCGCGCCGCGCGGGGCGAGGGGCGCCGCGCTGGCCAAGGAGCTGGGCATGCCGCCGTGGAAGATCGAACGGGTGCAGCGGCAGCTGCGGGGGTGGTCCGGCGACGGCGTCGCGCGGGCGCTGTCGGCGGTCGCGGAGGCTGATGCGCAGGTCAAGGGCGGCTCCGCCGATCCCGCTTACGCCCTGGAGAAGACCGTCGCGGTCATTGTGGCCGCCCGCGGCTGACCGCGGCCTCAGGACAGGCGCCGGCGGATCCACCAGAAGCACAGACCCGTCAGGCCGAGGGCGGCGGTGAGGTAGATGCCCGTCTCGAACCACTGGAAGGTCCAGAAGCGGCTGGAGGGCTGGTAGGTCACCTGCTGCCGGTAGCCGAGCCGGCCCATCTCGGCGATGCAGGCGGGGGAGGGGCCCGGTCCTTCCGACACCGCGCAGGGGCCCGTGTTCGGGGAGATGCGCATGCTGTCGACCGGGTTGCCGGACGCGTCGAGGGTCGTGCTGGAGAGGATCCAGGCGCCGCGGTCGGGGAGCTTCACGGTCACCCAGGCACGTTCCTCCGTGCCGCGGAACATGAGGGACTCCAGGTTGGACGGGGTGATCGGGGTGGTCACCTGCTTGGACGGGAGCAGATGGGGGCGGACCAGGAGGGGCATGGCGATCTGGACGGCGGCGAACACCGTGAGGGTGAGGGCCATGGCGGGCAGGGGGCGGCGGACGAGCATCCCGACGGTCACGCCGAGGACGAAGGCGAGGGCCGCGTAGCCGATGGGGACGACGCCCCGGACGTCGAACAGGACGGATCCGAGCCGGGGGAAGCTGCGGGCCGTCCTGTCGATGGGGTCCGACCACCAGGTCACCAGGAGGCTGCCCAGGCCCGTGGTGGTCACGGCGGCCAGGCCGACGAGGCCGAGCTTGACGGCCAGCCAGCGGGTGCGGGTGATGCTCTGGTTCCAGACGAGCCGGTGCGTGCCGGCCTCAAGCTCGCGGGAGATCAGCGGAGCTCCCCAGAAGAGCCCGATGAGCGCCGGCAGGAGCAGGAGGAGGGCGCCGAGGGAGAGGAACCAGGGAATGTGGTCCTCGAAGAACCGTTCGGTGAACGGCGTGCAGTCGCCGCGGGCGGTGCAGGCGGCGATCCCGGAGTCGTAGTCGTCGGCCAGGCCCGGTCTGGTGGCCGCCAGGACGATCCCGAGGACGGTGAGGGCCGCGAACGCCGTCGCGGCCTGGGAGCGGAACTGCCGCCAGGCCAGCCAGATCATCGGTGCACCTCCAGTGCGGGCCGGTCGATCCGGCTGGTGTCGGCGGGCTCGCTCATGTAGGCGAGGACGAGGTCTTCGAGGGTGACCTGGCCGACCGTCCAGGCCGGGTCGTGGATCGGGGTGCCGGTGCGGACGAGGAGGGTGGACTGGCGGTCGGTGTGGCTGGCCGAGACGACGTGCTGGTCCGCCGGGAGGGTGGCGGGGTCGCGGCGGGGCCCGGTGAGCCGGTGGTGGGTGGCCAGCAGCTCGTCGACCTCGCCCGTCACGCGGACGCGGGAGCCGACGAGGACGACCAGGTGGTCGCAGACCCGTTCGAGGTCCGACACCAGGTGGGACGACAGGAGCACGCTCAGCTCGTGCTCGGCGGCGGCCTCCATCAGGCCCTGGAGGAACTCGCGGCGGGCGAGGGGGTCGAGGGAGGCGACCGGTTCGTCCAGGATCAGCAGTTCCGGGCGCTTGGCGATGCCCAGGGTGAGGGCGAGCTGCGCGCGCTGGCCACCCGACAGCCGCCCGGCGCGGAGCGAGGGGTCCAGGCCGAGCCGCTCGATCCGGTCGCGTGCCAGGGCGGCGTCCCAGCCGGGGTTGAGGCGGGCGCCGAGCCTGAGGTGGTCGGCGACGCTGAGCGCGGCGTAGACGGGGGTCTCCTGGGCGACGAAGCCGACCTTGCCCATGTCGCTTCCGGGGCGGCCGCCGACGACTTCGATGGTGCCCACGGAGGGTGCCAGGTGCCCGGCGGCGAGACTCAGCAGGGTGGTCTTCCCGGCGCCATTGGGGCCAACGAGCCCGGCCACTCGGCCGGACGGGATGTCGAGGGTGCAGTCGGACAGCGCCCAGCGCCGCCCGTACTTCCTGCCCAGCCCGCGGGCCCGCACGGCGGCGGTCACGCTATCTCCTCCTGAGCGGAGTTCCGAAAGGTCGTCGTGAACAGCGCCTCGATGCTCTCCTCGTCGAGCCCGGCCCGGCGCGCCTTGGCCAGCCAGCGCCGCAGCTCCTGGCGGAGCGGGCCGTGCGCGGCGAGCGAGGCGTCGGTCAGCGTCCGGGTCACGAACGTCCCGACGCCGGGACGGGCGGCGACCAGGCCCTCGTGCTCGAGTTCGCGGTATGCCTTCAGCACCGTGTTCGGGTTGATCGCCAGCCGCGTCACCACCTCCTTGACCGTCGGGAGCTGGTCGCCCTCGCGCAGCAGCCCCAGCCGGAGGGCCTGGCGCACCTGGCGCACCAACTGCAGGTAGGGCGAGACCCCGGATCTGCCGTCCAGGTGGAACTCGATCATCCACGGCTCCATTCATCTATCTGGCTAGTACTTTAGTTGCCTGTACGGCCAGGCTGTCAAGCCGGGGGCCGCCCGGGTGGCGTCCGCCTATAGGCCGGTGGGCAGGGAGGCGCGGATCCTCGCCAGGAGGTCGGTGACCAGGGGGTCGTCGGCGCGGCCCGGGAGGTGGAGCGCGTAGTACGGGACGGCGGGCAGGTCGGTGATCTCGCGTTGGACGAGGCCCGGGGGAGCGGTGACGCAGCCGTTGACGACGGCGAGGCCGACGCGCAGGGACGCGAAGTGCAGCAGGAGCGGCCAGCCCTGGGCCTCCACGGCCAGCGACCAGGGGATCCCGGCGGCGCGCAGGGCGCGTTCGAGGGCGATGCGGTGCGGGCCGCTCGGGGGCGGGACGACGAGGGGCGAGCCCGCGAGGTCGGCGAGGACGAGGCTCGGGCGGGCCGCCAGGGGGTGGTCGTCCGGCATGACGAGCGTCTGCGGGTAGGAGGCCAGGTGGACGGCCCGGATGTCGGCCGGAAGCACGTCCAGGACCGCGACGCCCAGGTCGGCGCGGCCGGTGCGGACGGCGGCGAGGGTCCCGGCGCGGCCGGCGTTGATCAGGCGGATGCCGGGGCGGACGACGTCGCCCAGCAGGTAGAGGTAGGCGCCCTCACCGGCGGCGAGGACGGGCGCGCGGGCGGGGGACGTGCCGCGGATGCCGGACAGGAACGTGGTGACGCGCGCGTCGAGGTCGCGGGCGAAGCGGGCGACGGCCTCGCCCTCGGGGGTCAGCACCAGCCGGCGGCCCTGGCGCAGGTAGAGCGGGCGGCCGAGCGTCTCGGCGAGCTTGCGCACCTTGACGTGGAGGGCCGGCTGGGAGATGTGCAGATCCTCGGCCGCGCGGGTGAAGTTGAGGTGGTCGGCGAAGACGGCGAAGGAGGCGAGCGCGTCCGTGGACAGGTGCCCCAGTTCCATAGGCCAGAACTATAGCTGTCAGCGCGATTGATAGTTCTCTTCTAGAGTGCCGGGCCCGAGGGTGGAGGCATGGAAAAGGAGCCTCGGCTCGGCATCGACTTCGGCCGGGTCATTCATGGGGGGCCGCTGGCCCCCGGCGACGCCGACACCGTGTTCCTCGGCGGGAGCTTCGAGGAGGCCCTGGCCTCGCCCGCGACGGAGGGCGTGTACGAGGTCCTGCCCGGGCTGATCGCGGCCTTCGGCGGACGGGCCTGGATCATCTCCAAGTGCGGCGACCGGATCCAGCGCCGCACGCTGGCCTGGCTCGACCACCACGACTTCTACGGGAGGATCGGCCTTCCGCGCGGGAACGTCCGGTTCTGCCGGAAGCGGGCCGACAAGGCGTGGCACTGCGAGGAACTCGGGATCACGCACATGATCGACGATCGCCTGGACGTGCACCGGGCGATCCGCGGGATCGTCCCGTACCGTTATCTGTTCGGGCCGCAGGAAGGGCCCGGATGGGTGAGGCGCATAGGGGACTGGGCCGAGGCCGCGAGCATCAGCGAAGATATTCCGGCGGGACGGACCCGACCAGCCACACCCCGTTCGCGCTGACGCGGAACTCGTGCCCGTCGGCGGCCATCCGTCCCGCCTGGACGACCAGGACGACGGGGACGCCGCGGCGGGCGCCGACCCGCCGGGCCGTCTCGCGGTCGGGGGAGAGATGGACGTCATGGCGTCCCATGGGGCGGAGCCCCTCGTCCCGGATCGCGGCCAGCGAGCGCTCGACGGTGCCGTGGTAGAGCAGGTCCGGGGGAGGCGCCACGGGCAGGTTCAACTCGACCCGCACCGAATGGCCCTGGACGGCCCGGACGCGGTTCCCGTCGAGGGCGTAGCGCCTCTTGTCGTTGACGGCCACCACGTGCTCAAGCTCGTCCCGGGTGAAGGGGAAGCGGTGGCGCGCGGCGGCGGCCAGCAGCTCGTCGACGTCGGCCCAGCCCTCCGGGTCGAGGGTGAGGCCGATCCGCTCGGGGCGGTGCCGCAGATGCTTGGCGAGGTACTTGGAGATCTTCACCGCGCGGCGCTCGTCCATGGACATGCGTCGGGGCCGGCTCACGAGGCCGGCCCCGGACGTACGCGTCCTACGCGATCTACTTGGCCTGGAGGGCGGCGGCCTGCTTGGCGATCGCCGACTTGCGGTTGGCGGCCTGGTTCTTGTGGATGACGCCCTTGCTGACGGCCTTGTCCAGCTTGCGGGCGGCGTTGCGCTGCGCGGCGGCGGCCTCGTCGGCGTTCCCGGCCTCGGCGGCCTCGCGGAACTTGCGGATCGCCGTCTTCAGCTCGGACTTGACGGCCTTGTTGCGCAGCCGGGCCTTCTCGTTCTGCTTGTTGCGCTTGATCTGGGACTTGATGTTAGCCACGTCGTAGTGCCTCAGCTTGGTCGCGATCCTGGCCTGCCCTCGACGGCAGGCTCCGAATGAATGTCTGACGGGGGCGGACGGTACCCCCAGGGCACGACGCTACGCCACACGCAGTCGCACAGCCTACCAATCGCGTCGCCCCGGCCCAAACCGGGGAGCGGGCACCGGGGAGTGAACTGAGCATCGCGCGGGGCATGGGACCATGGAATGTACCGAACCTGCCCACCAGTGAGTTTGCGAACGGACCCCGGTGCCTGCGCCTGAGCCCAACAAGACCGATCCCGCGATCATCCGCAACTTCTGCATCATCGCGCACATCGACCATGGCAAGTCGACGCTCGCCGACCGGATGCTCCAGCTGACGGGGGTGGTCGAGGAGCGCCTGATGCGCGCCCAGTACCTCGACCGCATGGACATCGAGCGCGAGCGCGGCATCACGATCAAGAGCCAGGCCGTGCGGCTGCCGTGGACGTCGGCGGGCCGCGACCACGTGCTCAACCTGATCGACACGCCGGGCCACGTCGACTTCTCCTACGAGGTGTCGCGGTCGCTCGCGGCGTGCGAGGGCGCGGTCCTGCTGGTGGACGCGGCGCAGGGCATCGAGGCGCAGACGCTGGCGAACCTGTACCTGGCGCTTGAGGCCGACCTGCACCTCATCCCGGTGCTCAACAAGATCGACCTGCCGGCCGCGCAGCCCGAGCGGTACGCCGAGGAGCTGGCCGGGATCATCGGCTGCGATCCGTCCGACGTGCTGCGGGTGTCCGGCAAGACGGGCGAGGGCGTCACCGAGCTGCTCGACAAGATCGTCCGCGAGGTGCCGGCCCCGGTCGGCGACCCGGACGGCCCCGCCCGGGCGCTGATCTTCGACTCGGTGTACGACACCTACCGCGGCGTCGTCACCTACGTGCGGATCATCGACGGGCACCTGTCGCGCCGCGAGAAGAGCATGATGATGTCGACGGGCTCCTCGCACGAGACCCTGGAGGTCGGCGTGATCTCCCCGGAGCCCAAGCCCGTCCAGGGCCTCGGGGTCGGCGAGGTCGGCTACCTGATCACCGGGGTGAAGGACGTCCGGCAGGCGCGGGTGGGCGACACCGTCACCGGGGCGACGCGACCCGCGCGCGAGGCGCTCGGCGGCTACCGCGACCCCAGGCCCATGGTGTACTCGGGCCTTTATCCGGTGGACGGCGACCAGTACCCCGAGCTGCGCGACGCGCTCGACAGGCTCCAGCTCAACGACGCCGCACTCGTCTATGAGCCGGAGACGTCGGCGGCGCTCGGGTTCGGGTTCCGCTGCGGCTTCCTCGGGCTGCTGCACATGGAGATCGTCCGGGAGCGGCTGGAGCGCGAGTTCGGCCTCTCGCTGATCTCCACCGCGCCGAACGTCATCTACCGGGTCGTGATGGAGGACGGGACGGAGCACACCGTCACCAACCCCAGCGAGTTCCCCGAGGGCAAGATCGGCTCGGTGCACGAGCCGGTCGTCCGGGCGACGCTGCTGTCCCCGTCCGAGCACATCGGCGCGATCATGGAGCTGTGCCAGGGGCGCCGCGGGGCGCTGCTCGGCATGGACTACCTGTCGGAGGACCGCGTCGAGATCCGCTACACGCTGCCCCTCGCCGAGATCATCTTCGACTTCTTCGACCAGCTCAAGTCGCGGACGCGCGGGTACGCCTCGCTCGACTACGAGCCCAGCGGGGAGCAGGAGTCCGACCTGGTGAAGGTCGACATCCTGCTGCAGGGCGAGTCCGTCGACGCGTTCAGCCAGATCGTCCACCGCGACAAGTCGCGCGAGTACGGGCTGATGATGACCGCCAAGCTCAAGGAACTGATCCCGCGGCAGCAGTACGAGGTGCCGATCCAGGCGGCGATCGGCGCGCGCATCATCGCCCGCGAGAACATCCGCGCGATCCGCAAGGACGTGCTCGCCAAGTGCTACGGCGGCGACATCTCGCGCAAGCGCAAGCTGCTGGAGAAGCAGAAGGAGGGCAAGAAGCGGATGAAGACCATCGGGCGGGTGGACGTTCCGCAGGAGGCCTTCGTCGCAGCGCTGTCGACCGGCGCCGAGACCGCCGACAAGGGCCGCAAGTAACTCCGGCGGGGTTTGCCAAACCGGTGGTGACGCACCGCTCACGCGTGGACACTGGGTGTTGTGAGCCACACGTTGCTGCACCAGGTCCTCGTGTCGAGTCTGGTCGTGCCCGTCGGGTTGGCGCAGAGGCCCGGCCATGACCACCTGACGGCGTTCGGGACGCGCCTCGCCGACGACACCTGGCTGCGGCCCGACCTGATGGTCTACCGCAAGGACCAGGCGGAGGGCGACCTCTGGTACATCCGGGGCGCGCCGCTCCTGGCCGTCGAGGTCGTGTCGCCGTCCTCCCGCGAGGCCGACCTGCGCGCCAAGCGGGCGCTGTACGCGCGGCACGGCGTGCCCTCGTACTGGGTGGTGGACGTCCACGGCGACCGCAAGCCGGCCATCCTCGTCCACGAACTGGGCGAGGACGGCCGGTACGGCGCCGAGGAGCGGGTGCCCTGGGGGCGCTCGCACCGCCTGTCGCGTCCGTTCGGCATCGAGCTGGCCCCCGAAGAGCTCTTCGACCGGCTGCCCGGCCGGGCGGCCGCCCCAAGGAGGAACCCCGTGATCTCCTACCCCGCCGCGCCCCGCGTCGGCTCCGACCTGCCGCACCACGAGGACCTCTTCGACCTCGACGTCTTCGGCCACCGCTGGCCGACGGGCGCGGAGAAGGTCGAGCTGTGGGACGGCTGCCCCGTCTTCTACGGCCGCTGGGACGAGCGGGACGTGCGGATCGCCGAGCGCGCCTACCCGGGGCGCGTGGTCAGGCTCGACCAGCCGCCGGGCGAGCCCGGCACGATGACGATCATGCCCGCGCCCGCCGAGGGGGCCGCCGTCACTTGATGAGCGGCCAGGCCACGACCGACGGCACCTTGCGGAACTCGCCGCGGTTCGCGGCCCGCGCCGCGTACACCAGGAAGAACATCACGGCCGCGGTGAACAGCAGCGGCACCCAGATGAGCACCCCGGCGGCCAGCGAGAGCAGGCCGCCGACGATCCAGACCGCGATGGCCGCCAGGCCCATGTTGAGACCCTGCGCGGCGTGCCGCCGCACGTACGGCGAGCGCGCCTTGCCGAGGTAGACGATGCCCGGCGCGATCGCGCCGACGAGGAACTGGCCCAGGTAGGCCATGAGCGACCACGTCTTGTCGTCGTCGCTGACGGGGCCGTGCCCGCCCGGCATGGCGGTGGTGCCCGGGGCCTGGGGCTGCTGCTGCCACGCGGAACCCTGCTGAGGCTGTTGCCATGCGGATCCCTGCTGGGGCTGCTGCCACGCGGGCCCTTGCGGCTGCGGCTGCTGCCATTGGGGTTGCTGCTGCCATCCGGGCTGCTGGCCCTGGCCGGGCGACGGGGGAGGCCCGTAGGCCATGGCGGGTGTCCTCTCCGGGTTCGCTGTGCGAGCTATTGGCGAAGTGTACGACTCATTGGACGCACCCGGAGTTCCCGCGGGTTCCCGCCTTTCGCCGTCCCGTGGCCATTTCACGCCACGGGACGGCGAAAGACAGGGGAGGCAGGGGCGGAGAGGGCGGGGAGCGGTGTCAGGGACGCCAGAGGACGGCGGACGGTCGCTCGCGCGTGACCGTGACCGACCCGCTCCAGGTGACGCCGGACGGCCGGGGCCGGTACGCCGCGTCCAGGAAGAAGCCGCGGTTGATCGAGGTGACGGTGGCGGGCGCGCCGTTGTCGCCGAGGCCGACGGGCCGCCGGAGGGCCTCGACGCTCGCGATGTCGGAGACGGCGGTCCCCTCCGGCAGCTCGACGGTGCCGGCCACGGCGCCGTCGCGCTCGATCGACCAGGTCGGCTGGTCGTGGTCGGAGCGGTAGAGGCGGGACGGGCCGGACTTCAGGCGGACGCCGAGCGCGACGCCGGGCGCCGACCCGGTCCCGGTCGGGATCCCCGTCGTCTTGGCGAACTCGGCGAACAGGTAGGCGCGCTGGTCGCCGACCGCGGGGGTCGCCGGGTCGGACGGCTTCTCGATCTTCCCCTCGCGGACCATCTCCTGCGCCATGACCCGGTACGTCCACGGCTCGCGATCCATGACGACCTCGCGCGCGCGCTCGGCGGGCCGAGTGGCGGTCACGTCAGGCAGGAAGCGCAGTGGCGCGTCCTTCGCGATGACGTCGCACATGTTGTTGTTCTGGGTGCAGGTCTGGAGGAGCGGGTGGTCGCCCTCATAACGGCCGGTGAACTTGAGGGTCTGGTGCGCGGGCGCCTGGTAGACGCCCGTCCCGTCCACGCGCCGTCCCTTGGCGTCGACCTCGACGCGGTAGATCCACTCGATGTCGGTCGTCCGGCCCCAGCGGGCCATCAGCGCGGGCGAGTCGGTGCCGCCGTCCTCGTTGCTCCACACCACCGAGTACTCGACGACCCGGTGGCCGGGTGTGGCGGCGGGCCGCGTCTCGTGCCAGGCGATCAGCGGGGTGTCGGTGGTGGCGTTCTGGTACGGGTCGTTCAGCGGCCCCTCCGTCCGTCCGATGACGACGGGCGCGTGGCGCAGCGCGACCTGGTCCGCGGCGGGCATACGGACGCGGGTGCGCGCGAGCGCGACGCGGCGGGCCGCGGAGGCGCTGCCGCGGGCGAACCGCAGCGTCACCTTGTGCCTGCCGTGCCGGACGCGCCCGAGGCCGAGGCTGCGCGGCGTCGGGTCGGACGAGGGGACGACCAGGTCGGTCACGTGGCGTCCGTCCACCGCGATGGACACCACGGCCGCCTCGGCGCCCTTGCGGTCCCAGGAGACGCCGGGCGCGGACGCGGTGAAGCCGATGACGGCCTCGCCGTCGCGCCGGGCGGTGAACGACAGCGACCGGGCGGGGCCGCCCCGGTGGACGTTGACGGTGCCCGGCGCCGTCGCGGCGTGGGCGGGGGAGACGGTCAGGGGAGCGCTCGCAAGGGCGGCGCCGGTCAGGGCGAGGACGGCGCGACGCGCACGGCTTCTCATGAGCGGGGAACTTAGGGCGGCGGGGTTGCGTTCGGGTGACGGGCCGGTCCCCCGTGGATGTCGGGACCATTGCGGCGGAACACCCCCACCGGGCGCGCAGCCGCGACCCTGGCGCGCGTCAGGCAATCGCGCGCGTCAGGCGATGGTGCGGAGCGCGGCCAGCGCGCTGGGGAGCTG
>NZ_SMKU01000307.1 GCF_004349215.1 Actinomadura rubrisoli
CCATCGCCGACACCGCCCCGACCCCCATGGACGAGGCGATCCGCTACCCCGGCTGACGCCAAGGCGCCGCGCCGCGGCCCTGCCCGGATCAGTACTTCGGCCCCACGAACTCGTCCAGCCGCGCCACCGCCTCCCGCCGCGCCACCGAGATGTTCTTCCGGTTCATCTGCGTCCACTGAACACCGAGACGATCCAGCGCGTCCGTGAAGAGCCGCTGGATGTCCATCGACACGTTCGTGAAGTTGTAGCGCGGATACTCGTACCAGCGATCACCGTCCCTGCACGGCCGCCGCACCCGGTTCATCACGCGGCAGCCGTCCGAGTGGATGAGCCCCCGGACGAACGCCTCGGCGAACTCGTCGACGATCTCCTGCTGCCACGTCTCCAGCTCGATCTTGCGCTGATGCTTCTTCCCTGGCCCATGCTGGGGAAAGAGACAGGGCCAGTGCTTGGAATGGCTGTTGACCTCGGTGCATCCCGTGCACGGGATGAAACGGATCTTGTTGTCAGGGCGGATGGCATGCACCGCTTCGGCGCATTCGCGCATGATCCCCGGCCAGGAGTTCGCGCAGGAGATCCTGAGCGCCCAGATCTTCTTCGCTGGATCGCCGACCGGGCTGATACAGCCGTCGCCCAGGTAGAGGCCGAGGAGGTAGGCGTAGGCCCGTGGGTGCTCCGGCTTCCGAGGAACGCCGGAGCAGCGAGGACAGTGGCTGCTCCTGACGGCGTAGAGGTCCCGCCCTTGGTCGACCCGTAACCGCCATTCACGGAGGGCGTAGCGGGATATGCCCGTCCGGCGGCTGACTTCGCTGACCGTCAGGCCCTGCTCCAGCAGGCGCAGGGCGTGGTGACGCTTCGAGATGTCATACATGCGCACAGTGTCGCCGGAGGGTACGACAGTGCGATCCAGGTGGGCAGAAGCCACCAAAGTGCCCCGAGTGGGATTCGAACCCACACTAGATGGTGTTTGAGACCATTTCCTCTGCCTTGTTGGGATATCGGGGCTTATGTCCGAATAAACCGGACACTTGCTTCGTGTTCCAGCCCGGAGTGGCCGGGGCAGGGGTGACAGGGACCAGGGTAGCGGGTCCCGGTAGGCTCGTGCGCGTGACCGAGAGCGCCCGGCGAGTTGTGATCGCAGAAGACGAGGCCCTGATCCGGCTGGACCTCAAGGAGATGCTCCAGGAGGACGGCTACGACGTCGTGGGGGAGGCGGGGGACGGGGAGACCGCCGTGCGGCTGGCCGGCGAGCTCAAGCCCGACCTGGTGATCCTCGACGTGAAGATGCCGGTCCTGGACGGGATCTCGGCGGCCGAGCGGATCTCGGCGGACCGGATCGCGCCGGTCGTGATCCTCACCGCGTTCTCCCAGCGGGAGCTGGTGCAGCGGGCCACCGACGCGGGCGCGATGGCCTATCTCGTCAAGCCGTTCTCCAAGTCCGACCTCGCTCCGGCGATCGAGATGGCGGTGAGCCGGTACACCGAGCTGCGCGCGCTTGAGGGGGAGGTCGCGGGGCTTCAGGAGCGGCTGGAGACGCGCAAGGTCGTGGACCGCGCCAAGGGGCTGCTGCAGGAGGCGAACGGCTGGACCGAGTCCGAGGCGTTCCGCTGGATCCAGAAGACGTCGATGGACCGGCGGTTGACGATGCGTGCCGTCGCGGAGGCGGTCGTAGCGGGTGCGACGGGCGGGTCCGGGCGGGACGAGTCCGCCGCGGGTTGACTCCCATCCCTGTCACCCTTCGTGTTGTCAAGGTTTCAGGGGCGAGTCGCGGGCACCTCAGATTGGTCACTCTAGGTAGTTGTCCCTGGCAATGCCGTGTATCCGATGAGCACAGGGGCGTAACGACTGAGTAACCCTTCTACCCGGGGGTGCTGATCTCGGCAGGGTGGACGGTGTACGACATAGCTGGCCCCCGAGTGACCGATCTCTCCATCAGAGGATCGGCGCCGGGGCATGACTTCGTACCCGATCCCCTACCGGATCCGGATGGAAAGGTTGGGCACCTTGCGGCGCAACAAGATGAGGGTCACCGGCGCGGTGGCGGTGAGCGCGGTGCTCGCGCTCAGCGCCGTGGCCTGCAGCGACGACGACGGCGGCTCGGACGGTGGCGACGAGGTCCTGATCGGGTTCATGGGCGACCTGACCGGTGAGAACTCCGGCCTCGTGATCCCGCCCAAGCAGGGCGCGCAGCTGGCCTTCGAGCAGTACAACGCCACGAATCCCAAGGTCAAGATCAAGATGAAGACCTACGACAGCCAGGGCAAGGCGGACCAGGCCACCACGCTGGCGCAGGGCGCGATCAAGCAGGACAAGATCACCGGCCTCATCGGCCCGGCGTTCTCGGGCGAGTCCCAGGCCGTCAACCCGATCCTGAACGAGGCGAAGATCCCGAGCGCCTCGCCCTCGGCGACCGCCACCGCCCTCGGCGAGAAGGGCTGGAAGTACTGGCACCGCGTGGTCGCCGACGACGCGACCCAGAGTGTCGGCGCCGCCGAGTTCCTGGTCAACGCGGTGAAGGCCAAGAAGGTCTTCGCGGTGTCGGACAACCAGGAGTACGGCAAGGGCCTTGCCGAGGCCGTGGGCAAGGCCGTCCAGGCCAAGGGCGTGCAGGTCCAGAACGACGCGGTCGACTACCAGGGTTCGGACTTCTCCTCGACCGTCAACAAGATCACCGCGGGCAAGCCGGACGCGGTGTACTTCGGCGGGTACTACGCGGTCGCGGGCAAGCTGTTCAAGCAGCTGCGCGAGGGCGGCTACAAGGGCAAGATGATGTCGGGCGACGGTTCGCTCGCCGCCGGCCTGATCGAGGGCGCCGGCCAGCAGAACGCCCAGGGCGCGTACCTGAGCTGCGGCTGCCTCATCGACACCGAGGGCAAGACCAACGAGAAGGCGAAGAAGTTCGCCACCGACTACAAGGCGAAGTTCGGCGCCGATGTCGCGATCTACTCGAGCGAGGGCTACGACGCCGCGACGGCGTTCATCGAGGCGATCAAGGCCGGGAAGACCTCGTCCGAGGACATCAACACCTACATGAAGACCGAGAGCTTCCAGGGCGTCGGCAAGCCGATCAAGTTCGCCGACAACGGTGAGCTCGCCGCGCAGGACATCTTCATCTACGAGGTGAAGGAGAACAAGCTGCCGCTGCTCGGCAACAGCAAGCAAGCCCAGGTCTCGTAGGGCGTCACCACGCCCACCGACCGTCCCCCCGGTTTCCGGGGGCCCTGATGGCGCGGGAGCGGGAGCGCTACAGCGCTCCCGCTCCTTTTACCAAAGGCGACCAAAGGTGCTCGACGACTTCATTACTCAATTCTGGCCGTCGACCATCGACGGGCTGTCGCTCGGCGCGATCTACGCGCTCGTGGCGCTCGGCTACACGATGGTCTACGGCGTGCTCCGGTTGATCAACTTCGCGCACGCCGACATCTTCATGGTCGGCACGTTCGCGGCGCTGTGGACCGTGCGGTCCCTGGGCGTCGACGCGGTGGGCGGGTTCGCGCTGATCGGCGTGGTCGCGCTGATGGGCGTGGTCGCCGGCGCGGTCGCCGGCGGCAGCGCGCTGCTGCTCGAAGTGGGGGCGTACCGCCCGCTGCGCAAGAGAGGGGCGACGCGTCTGGCCGCGCTGATCTCGGCGATCGGTGCGTCGATCTTCATCCAGCAGCTGTTCGGGACGGTGATCGTCCACCGGGTGTTCGGCACGTCCAAGGAGGGCGGCAAGCTTCCCGTCAACGAGCACTTCAAGAAGCTCACGACCGTGGTGGACGTGGGGCCGATCCACATCAGCAACGACAAGCTGATCATCTTCTTCGGCGCCATCCTGATGATGGTCGCTCTCGACCAGTTCGTGAACCGGACGAAGCTCGGCCGCGGCATCCGCTCCACCGCCCAGGACCCGGAGACCGCGGTGCTCATGGGCGTCAACATCGACCGGGTCGTGTCGGTGACGTTCGTGGTGGGCGGGATCATGGCGGGTGTGGCCGCGGCCCTGTACATGCTGCGGATCGAGAGTACCGACTACTTCGTCGGCTTCCTGCTCGGCATCAAGGCGTTCACGGCCGCGGTGCTCGGCGGGATCGGCAACATCCGCGGCGCGCTCGTCGGCGGCTTCGTGCTGGGGCTGCTGGAGACCTACGGCTCCAGCCTGTTCGGCTCGGGGTGGCGGGACGTCGTGGCGTTCTCGGTGCTCATCCTCGTCCTGATGTTCCGTCCCACCGGTATTCTCGGTGAGTCACTCCAGCAGGCGCGCGCATGAACCTTTCGAAGAGCGGAAACGGCGGCCGGTTCGGTTCCGGCCTTTCCCTGGACCCGGTGCGCGACTGGTGGGCGGGCGCCCCCGGCTGGACGCGCTGGGCGGTGTATCTGCTGCTGATCGTCGGGGCGCTGCTGCTGCCGAACCAGTCGATCGGCTCGTTCATGGCGCCGAGCGGCAGCGACTGGGCGACGATGCTCAGCGACCAGATCGCCATCTACGTGCTGCTGGGCCTCGGCTTGAACGTCGTGGTCGGCATGGCGGGTCTTCTGGACCTGGGGTATGTGGCGTTCTACGCGGTCGGCGGCTACACGATCGCGATCTTCGCGACGAAGTACGACTGGACGTTCTGGGAGACGCTCGTCCTGGCGATCGTGTTCTCGTCGCTGGCGGGGATCCTGCTGGGCGCGCCGACGCTGCGGCTGCGCGGGGACTATCTGGCGATCGTCACGCTCGGCTTCGGTGAGATCGTCAAGAGGACCGCGAACAACAGCTCGTATGTGAACGGGCCGCGCGGTATTCAGGGCATCCCGCATCCGCCGACGCTGTCGGAGTTCGAGATCTTCGGTGTGCAGCCGCTGAAGTACGGGCTGCTGGACTCGCGGCCGTACTACTACCTGCTCGTCTTCTTCATCGTCCTGACGATCATTTTCGTGCGGCGGCTGGACAAGTCGCGGGTGGGGCGCGCGTGGGCCTCGATCCGGGAGGACGAGGACGCGGCCGAGCTGATGGGCGTGCCGACGTTCAAGTTCAAGCTGGCGGCGTTCGCGATCGGCGCGGCGATCGGCGGGAGCGGCGGCGTCGTGTTCGCGGCCAAGCAGACCTCGATCCTTCCCGACAACTTCGTGTTCCTGGTGTCGGCGCTGATCCTGGCCGGTGTGGTGCTGGGCGGCTCGGGCAACATGCCGGGCGTCATGCTCGGCGCGTTCGTGGTGGCGTGGCTGCCCGAGCGGTTCCGGGGGCTGCAGGACTACCGGATGCTGATCTTCGGTGCGGCGCTGGTGCTGATGATGATCTTCCGTCCGGAGGGGCTGTGGCCGTCCCGGCAGCGGAAGGCGGAGCTGGCCGAGGCCACCGGCGGCATGGGCGCTATGGGGGCCGAGGTGGCCGGGCCGGGCCAGGTCGCGGCCACGGAGGTGGACAAATGAGCGAGGCGGGCGAGCAGGCGCCGGTGCTGGAGCTGCGTGATGTCGTCATGCGGTTCGGCGGTGTCGTCGCGCTCAGCAAGGTCGACATCGCGGTCCGCAAGGGTGAGATCTTCGCGCTGATCGGTCCGAATGGGGCCGGCAAGACGACGGTGTTCAACGTGACCACCGGCGTCTACCGTCCGACCGAGGGCCAGATCGTGTTCAACGGGAAGCGGATCGACGGCAAGAAGCGGTACGCCGTCACGAAGCTGGGTGTGGCCCGGACGTTCCAGAACGTGCGGCTGTTCCACAACATGACGGCGCTGGAGAACGTCCTGGTGGGCACGGACGCGCACCACAGGACGGGTCTGGCGGGCGCGTCCCTGGGGCTGCCGTGGCATCGCCGCGAGGAGCGCCAGGGCCGGGAGCGGGCCCGTGAGCTGCTGGAGCTGGTGGGCATCCCGCACCGGAGCGAGGAGGCGGCGAAGAACCTGCCGTACGGTGACCAGCGGAGGCTGGAGATCGCGCGGGCCCTCGGCACCGATCCGAAGCTGCTGCTGCTGGACGAGCCGGCGGCGGGCATGAACCCGGCGGAGAAGGTCGCGCTGCAGGAGCTGATCCGGGCGATCCGCGACACCGGGGTGACCGTGCTGCTCATCGAGCACGACATGAGCCTGGTGATGGGGATCAGCGACCGGATCGCGGTGCTGGACTTCGGTCAGAAGATCGCCGAGGGGCTGCCGTCCGAGGTGCAGAACAACCCGCGCGTGATCGAGGCGTACCTGGGGGCTCCGGCCGATGCTTCTTGAGATCAGGGACATCCACGTCCACTACGGAAAGATCGCGGCGCTCAAGGGCATCACGGCGTCGGTCGACCAGGGCGAGATCGTCACGCTGATCGGCGCCAACGGCGCCGGGAAGACGACCACGCTGAAGACGGTGTCGGGGCTGCGGTCGCTGTCGGCGGGCGGGATCGTGTTCGACGGGCGCGACATCAGCAAGATGCCGGGGCACAAGCGCGTGCTCGCCGGGATCGGGCAGGCCCCGGAGGGCCGGGGGATCTTCCCCGGCATGACGGTGGAGGAGAACCTCCTGATGGGCGCCTACGCCCGCAAGGACGACTCGTCCAAGGAACTGGCGGAGGCGTACGAACTGTTCCCGCGGCTCGCCGAGCGCAAGTCGCAGATGGGCGGCACCATGTCCGGCGGCGAGCAGCAGATGCTCGCGATCGGGCGGGCGCTGATGGCCAGGCCCAAGGTGCTGCTGCTGGACGAGCCGTCGATGGGTCTGGCGCCGATGCTCGTCCAGCAGATCTTCACGATCATCCAGGAGATCAACCGGCGCGGGACGACCGTGCTGCTGGTGGAGCAGAACGCGCAGCAGGCCCTCCAGATCGCGCACCGCGCGTACGTGCTGGAGACGGGGCGGGTGGTCAAGACGGCGCCTGCGGCCGAGCTCCTGGACGATCCGGAGGTCCGTGCGGCGTATCTGGGCGGGGGCGCGGCGCAGGGCACCGCGGCTCCGGGCGCCTCACCGGGCGCCTCGCGGGACGGCGGGCCGGAGGCGGCACCGGATACCACGGCGTCGGATTCCGGCCCCGAGCGGGGTCCTGAGGGCGGCGCCTCGAAGTAGCGGCGACGTCACGCGCCCGCCTGGTCCGGTTCGTCCGGCCTGGGTGGGCGCGTCGCGTTGGGGCGTCTCGTCCGGGCGAACGGGCGCCGGGGTTCAGGGGAGCTTGATCTCGGCGGGCGCCGGGTCGCTGACCGCGCCGACGCCGGGGGAGCCGTACAGGCGGACGGCCCGGGTCCTGGCGCCGCGGGGCACGTCGAACCACAGGTCGAACTCGACGCGCATGGCCGCGCCGACCGACAGCCGCTCCGGCTGCCGTTTGATCATGGTGGCGTTGACGTCGGGCGTGTGGGTCCTGCCGTCGGCGGTGACCAGGCGCTGCTTCCAGGTGTCGAAGACCTGGATGTCGCGGCCGGTGTTGACCGCGAGCAGCCGGACGCGCGTGAAGGCGCCGCGGGCGCCCATGACGCCGTGGGTGCCCATGACCTCGGTCATCTCCTCGTGGAAGCCGATGACGGTGAACTGCATGTCGGCGCTGCGGCCCGTCTTGCCCGACGTGGCGGTCTCGCCGTCGCGGGCCTTCTCCGGAGGGATCTTGTAGTTGGCGGCGGACTTGGCGTGTCCGGAGCCGGAGCAGCCCGCCAGCGCGGTGGCGGCGGCGAGCGCGAGCGCCGCGCACGCGAGGGGGGCACGTGGACGCGTGACACGGAGGCGCATGAACGGAACGTACGGCCGTTCCGCGGGCGGGTGAACAGCCCGGCCCGGATCGCAACCCAACCGCGACCACCGACGGGCCTATGCCGGTGTCGCGACCTCCCGGCGCGACGGGACGGAACGTCCCCGGACGTGCGTTGACCCGGGATCACCTTTGGGGCCGCACGAACCTTCCCCGGGCGCGTACGTTGTCTACTCGGTGATCCCGGGCCGTTCCGATGCACGCTACAGACCCCGGGCGGTCCATCGCAAAGAAAGTGCGGATCAAGCTTCGGGACGGTCCCGCAGCATGCAGGTGAGACGGGCGGTGCAGACCCGCCGGCCCTCGTCGTCGGAGATCGCGATGTCGTAGGTGGCGAGCGACCGCCCGCCGTGCGTGCGCGTCGCCACGCCGGTGACGAACCCCTCGGTGGCCGACCGGTGGTGGGTGGCGTTGATCTCGATGCCGACGGCGATGCGGTCGGGACCGGCGTGCAGCGCCGCGCCCACCGAGCCGAGCGACTCGGCCAGGACGCAGGAGGCGCCGCCGTGCAGGAGCCCGTACGGCTGGGTGTTGCCCTTGACGGGCATGCGGCCGACCACGCGCTCCGGCAGGGCCTCCAGGTACTCGACGCCCATCGTCCGGGCCAGGCCGCCGATCCCGTCCGCGTTCACCAAGGCGAGGATCTCCGCCTGCATGTCCCGCGGGTTCGCGCCGCCGGTGTCGCTCACTTACGCCTCCACAAAACTGTCGTACGCGCAGACTAGAGTCCTGGTGTGGCGACGACAGCAGCGACCCCTGACAAGCGTGACCGGCTTCTCCTGCTCGACGGGCATTCCCTGGCCTACCGGGCGTTCTTCGCGTTGCCGGTGGAGAACTTCTCGACCACCGACGGGCAGCCCACCAACGCGGTGTACGGCTTCACCTCGATGCTCATCAACGTCCTGCGCGACGAGCAGCCCACCCACATCGCGGTGGCGTTCGACCGCTCCGAGCCGACGTTCCGGCACGAGCAGTACGTCGAGTACAAGGCGGGCCGGCAGAAGACCCCCGACGAGTTCCGCAGCCAGGTCAGCTTGATCTTCGAGGTGCTGGACGCGCTGCGCGTCCCGCGGCTGTCGGTCGCGGGGTTCGAGGCCGACGACATCATCGCCACGCTGTCGGTCCAGGCCACCGAGGCCGGCCTCGACACCCTCGTCGTCTCCGGCGACCGCGACGCGTTCCAGCTCGTCGACGAGCACGTCACGGTCCTGTACCCGGTCCGCGGCGTTTCCGAGCTCGCCCGCATGGACCCGGCCGCCGTCGAGGCCAAGTACGGCGTCCCGCCCGAGCGGTACCGGGAGCTGGCCGCGCTGGTGGGGGAGAGCAGCGACAACCTGCCCGGCGTGCCCGGCGTCGGCCCGAAGACCGCCGCCAAGTGGCTCGTCAAGTACGGCGACCTCGACACCCTCGTCAACCGCGTCGACGAGATCAAGGGCAAGGCCGGCGAAAGCCTGCGCGAGCACCTCGCCGGCGTCCTGCGCAACCACCAGATCAACAAGCTCGACACCGAGGTCGGCCTGGAGCTCACCCCGCCGCAGCTGACCATGGGCCAGTGGGACCGCGAGGAGATCCACACCCTGTTCGACTCGCTGCAGTTCCGGGTGCTCCGCGAGCGCCTCTACGCGACGCTGTCGGCGGCCGAGCCCGAGGCCGACGAGGGCTTCGACGTCGAGCTGGACGCGCTGGAGCCCGGCGCCCTCGCCACCTGGCTGGAGGCCAACGCCGCCGACCGCCTCGGCGTCGCCGTGACCGGCACCTGGGGGCGCGGCACCGGCGACGTCACGGCCCTGGCCCTGGCGTCCAAGAAGGGCCCGGCCGTCCACCTCGACCCCGCCGCGCTGATCGAGGACGACGAGCGCGCCCTCGCCGCCTACCTGGCCGATCCGTCCCGTCCCAAGGCGCTCCACGAGGCCAAGGGCCCCATGCTGGCCCTCGCCGCGCGGGGCCTGGCCCTGGACGGCCTGACCAGCGACACGGCCCTGGCCGCCTACCTCGCCCTCCCCGGGCAGCGCACGTTCGACCTCGCCGACCTCGCCCTGCGCTACCTGCACCGCGAGCTGCGCAGCGAGACCGAGGACACCGGCCAGCTCACCCTCGACGGCTCCGGCGAGGAGGAGGCCGCCGAGGCCCTCGCCGTCCGCGCGCGCGCCGTCGCCGAACTCGCCGACGTCCTCGACCAGGACCTGGAGAAGCGCGGCGCCACCCGCCTGCTCCACGAGGTCGAGCTGCCCCTCGTCCGCGTCCTGGCCGACATGGAGCGCGCCGGCATCGCCGTCGACGCCGACCACCTGGCCGGCATGTCGGCGTCCCTGGGCGGCCAGGTCAAGGAGCAGGAGCAGCTCGCCCACGACGCCGTCGGCCACGAGTTCAACCTCGGCTCGCCCAAGCAGGTCCAGCAGGTGCTGTTCGACGAGCTGAACCTGCCCAAGACCAAGCGCACCAAGACCGGCTACACCACCGACTCCGAGGCCCTCACCACCCTCCTGGAGAAGGACGGCCACCCCGTCCTGGAGCGCATCCTGCGCTGGCGCGAGGTCGCCAAGCTCAAGAGCATCGTCGACTCCCTCATCCCGATGGCCGACGACGCCGGCCGCATCCACACCACGTTCAACCAGATGGTCGCCGCCACCGGCCGCCTGTCGTCCACCGACCCCAACCTGCAGAACATCCCGATCCGCACCGCCGAGGGCCGCCAGATCCGCGAGGCGTTCATCGTCGGCACATCCCGAGGAGCGTCCGGGACATCCCAGGAGGAGATCGTCTACGAGTCCCTCCTCACCGCCGACTACTCGCAGATCGAGCTGCGGATCATGGCGCACCTGTCCGAGGACGCGGCGCTGCTGGAGGCGTTCGGCACCGGCGCCGACTTCCACACCATCACCGCGTCCCGCGTGTTCGGCCTGCCGCCCGACCAGATCGACTCCGAGCTGCGCGCCCGCATCAAGGCGATGAACTACGGCCTCGCCTACGGCCTGTCGGCCTACGGGCTGTCCCAGCAGCTGCGCATCTCCCCCGACGAGGCCCGCGGCCTCATGGAGGAGTACTTCCAGCAGTTCGGCGGCGTCCGCGACTACCTGCACAACGTCGTCGCCGTCGCCCGCCACGACGGCTACACCGAGACCATCCTCGGCCGCCGCCGCTACCTGCCCGACCTCAACTCCGACAACCGGCAGCGCCGCGAGATGGCCGAGCGGATGGCCCTGAACGCCCCCATCCAGGGCTCGGCCGCCGACATCATCAAGGTCGCCAGCCTCAACGTCGACCGCGCCCTCCGCGACGCCGGCCTCCGCTCCCGCATGCTCCTCCAGGTCCACGACGAACTCGTCTTCGAGGTCGCCCCCGGCGAGCTCGACGACCTCAAGACCCTGGTCAGCACCCAGATGGCCGGCGCCTACGAACTCCGCGCCCCCCTGAGCGTCTCCATGGGCACCGGCCGCACCTGGCAAGACGCGGCGCACTAATGCAATCCCGGCCCAAGGTCCTCGCCTAGCGGCTCGCACCTTGACCGTGCTTGGGCGGGCGCGGCATCGCTTCGCGATCTTCCCGGGGATGCTCGCCTTCGGCTTCGCATCCCCGGTCAGCCCACGCGCCCGCGCGCCACCTAAGGCCGCCCCAAAACCTGTCTCTCATACACATCTCCGAGCACACGAGACACTGAG
>NZ_SMKU01000308.1 GCF_004349215.1 Actinomadura rubrisoli
CAGGGGGCGGGCGTCAGAAGGGGCCGGTCAGGTCGCCGAGCTTGTCGGTCAGCTGGAGGTTGTGCGAGTAGTCGACGGGGACCGTGATGACCGAGACGCCGTCGTCGGCCAGGGCCTTGCGGAGCGTCGGGAGCAGTTCCTCCGCGGCGCCGATCCGGTAGCCGCGCGCGCCGAAGCTCTCGGCGTACCGGACGAAGTCGGGGTTGCCGAACGTGATGTGGGAGCTGGTCCCAAGGTCGAGGTCCATCTTCCACCCGATCAGCCCGTACGCGGCGTCCTCCCAGATCAGCACGGTGATCGGGATGTCCTCGCGGACGGCGGTCTCCAGCTCCTGGGAGTTCATCATGAACGCGCCGTCGCCCGTCGCGGCCAAGACCCTGCGGCCCGGGTGGGCGAGCTTGGCCGCGATCGCGCCGGGCACCGCGAAGCCCATGGACGACAGGCCGTTGGAGACCAGCAGCGTGTTCGGCTCGTACGTCGGGTACATGCGGGCCATCCACATCTTCACCGCGCCGGTGTCGGCGAGCACGATGTCCTTGCGTCCCATCGCGGCGCGGACGTCGGCGACGATGCGGCGCGGCGAGAGGGGGTGGCCGTTCTCGACGGCGCCCTCGGCGAGCTCGTCACGCATCATCTGACGGATCTTCTGGCCCGTCCCGTTCACGTCGAACCGCCGGTGGACGGACTCGGCGAGGGCGCGCAGGGAGCGCGAGAGGTCGCCCTGGATGCCGACCTCGACCGGGTAGTGGTCGTCCACCTCGGCGGGGAACTGGTGGATGTGGATGATCTTCTTGTCCCCGGCCGGGTTGATCTTGACGGGGTCGAACTCCTGCAGCTCATAGCCCACGGCGATCAGCACGTCGGCCTCGTCGAAGCCGAAGTTGACGTAGTCGTGGCGCATGAACCCGACCGCGCCGAGCGCGTGGCGGTGGTCGTCCGGGAACACGCCCTTGCCGTTGAACGTGGTGGCGACCGGCAGGCCGAGCCGCTCGGAGAAGTGCACGAGCGCCTCGCTCGCGCCGCTGCGGGCCGCGCCGTGCCCGGCGAGGACGATCGGCTGGCGGGCCAAGGCGATCACGTCGGCGGCGCGGGCGATCTGCGAGGGCGACGGCTCCTGCGGGCGGACGACGTTGACCGGCAGCGGCGCGAGGTCGGGGGAGACCTGGGCCTTCTCGACGTCCTCGGGGATCGCCAGGTAGACCGCGCCCGGCCGCTCGGTCTGCGCGGTCTTGAACGCCTTGCGCACCATCTCCGGGAGCGCCTCGGCGGTCGGCGCCAGCTCCGCCCACTTGGTGATCGGGCGGAACAGCGACACCAGGTCGATGATCTGGTGCGACTCCTTGTAGATGCGGTCCAGCCCGACCTGCGCCGAGATCGCCACGACGGGCGTGCTGTTGGTGGTGGCGTCGGCGACGCCGAGCTGCAGGTTGATCGCGCCGGGGCCGAGCGTCGCGGAGGCCACCCCGGCCTTGCCGGTCAGCCGCCCGTAGATCTCGGCCATGAACGCGGCGCCCTGCTCGTGCCGGACGAGGATGTAGCGGATGGCGGAGTCGTTCAGCGCGTGGACGAAGTGGATGTTCTCTTCGCCGGGAATGCCGAAGACGTACTCGACGCCCTCCGCCTCCAGGGTCCGGACGAGCAGCCGGGCGGCGTCTTGCTGCGTGGACATCGTGTGCCCATCTCCAGTCTCTTTCGATCTTTCGGGGCCCTTGGTGCAGCGCCCCGGCGTCGCCTCCCATTCCATCGCGCCGTGTGTGATCGGGCACGGCGGGGTCCCGGCCACCCCGAAATGGAGAGAGGCGGCCCGGCCGGAACCGGACCGCCCCTCCCCATGCCCCGGCTACTCGGGGTGGACTGATCACGACGTTAGGGCACGCTCCGTGATGGTGGGAACTTTCCGATACGTAAGATTCTTGGGCGAAAAAGTACAGGTCCTGCTTGCTCAGCCGTCGACAAGATCCTTGATCGCGCGGAGCGTGGGCTCGTCCTTCACTCCGGCGATGAGCACGGTGGTGACGGGGCTGTCGCGCCAGAGCGCCAGCCGCTCCTTGACGCGCCCGATCGGGCCGAGCAGCGAGATGGAGTCGGCCAGCTCGTCCGGCACCGCCCTGATCGCCTCCGCGCGCCGTCCCTCCAGGAACAGCTCCTGCACGCGCCCGGCCTGCTCCGCGTAGCCGAGCCGGCCGATCATGTCGAGGTGGAAGTTGCGGCCGCGGGCGCCCATCCCGCCGATGTAGAACGCGAGCGGGATCTTGGCGAACTCCAGCGCGGCGGGCAGGTCGTCGGTGACGATCGTGGTGACGGTGGCGGCGATCTCGAAGCCGTCCCGGCGGCCGACGAGGGACGCCCCGAACACCGGCTCGATCTGGGACGGGTCGACGAACAGCGGCAGCCAGCCCTGCGTGGCCTCGGCCGCGAGCGCGACGTTCTTCGGCCCCTCGGCGCCCAGGTAGACGGGGATCTCCGGCCGGACGGGATGGACGATCGACTTCAGCGGCTTGCCCAGCCCGGCCCCGCCGGGGAGCGGCAGCGGGTAGTGCGGGCCGTCGCTGGTCACCGGCGCCTCGCGGCGCCAGACCTGGCGGACGATGTCGAGGTACTCGCGGGTGCGGGCCAGCGGCTTCGGGAACGGCTGCCCGTACCAGCCCTCGACGACCTGTGGCCCGGACGCGCCGATCCCCAGGATCAGCCGCCCGCCCGACAGCGCGTCCAGCGTGAGGGCGTGCATGGCGGTCGCCACCGGGGTGCGCGCCGACATCTGCGCGACGGCGGTGCCGAGCCTGATCCGGGACGTGCGGGCCGCGTACCAGGTCAGCGGCGTGAAGGCGTCCGAGCCGTACGCCTCCGCCGTGAACACCGCGTCATAGCCGCACCGCTCGGCGGCGAGGACGGTCTCGGTCTGGTCCTCCGGGTGACGCTGCCAGTAGCCGACGTTGATGCCGAGCTTGAGTTCCGCGGTCACGAGCACCCTCCAGTTGTCGACCGTTGGGGTCGGATACTAGAACATGTTCTAGTATCCGACCCCAACAAGCCTCAACCGTCGTGACGGGATTGAACTGATTACGCCTCTCTGATCGAGGACAGGAGTGTCCGCCATGCGTCGGGCGTCAGTATCAGGGTCGGGCCGCCGGGGTCCTTCGAATCGCGCACGGCGTGCAGGTCGCTGGACAGGGGGGCGACCTCGACGCACTGGTCGCCGCTTCCGCTGTGGGACGACGTGCGCCAGACGGCTCCGGTGAGTTCGCGCTGCAGGTGGGTCACGGGCTACTCCTTGCTGCCTCGACGATGAGGTGCGCGGAATCCTCGGGGGACAGGGCTGACGCTTCGATCCGCTCGAAGCGCTCCCTATGTTGTGCTATTGCCTCGGCGCTCTCAAGGTAAACGTCACCCATGGTGCCCTCTACATAGGCGATATCTGGGTCTGCGGGGTCTGGATACGACAATATGGTGAAACGTCCGTCTAGGCCCGCATGTGCCGCTTCTGTAAACGGAAGTACCTGAATCGTCACCTTTGGGCGGTTTGCTGCGGCGGCGAGGGCGTCGAGTTGCGCGCGCATCACGTCCAGGCCGCCGATGTGCCGGTGCAGCACCGCCTCGTCGAAGACGACGTGCAGGCGCGGCGCGTTCGTCCGGTCGAGCAGGGCCTGGCGGATCTTGCGGGCGGCGATGCGGCGCTCGATGTCCTCCGGGCCGGGGAGCATCCGGCCGGCGGTGATCACCGCGCGGGAGTACTGCTCGGTCTGCAGCAGCCCGTGGATGAGCTGCGGATCCCAGGTGCGGATGTGGGACGCCTCGTCCTCCAGTGCCACGTAGCTGCCCGCGAACACGTCCTGGTAGGCGGTCCACCAGCCGCGCTGGCCGGCCTGCCGGGCGAGCGTGATGAGCGCGTCGCGGCCGGGGCTCGGGACGCCGTACAGGTCGAGGATGTCGGCGATGTCGCCGGGCCGGGGCCGGGTCTGGCTCGTCTCCAGCCGGGACACGGTGGCCCGCGACCAGTCGAGCCGGTCGGCCACCTCTTGGAGCGTCAGGCCCTGCTCCTCCCGGAGCTTGCGGAGCTCCCTTGCCAGGCGGCGGCCACGAACGGTCGGGCGGTAGGTCATGGCAGTGGAGTCTCCACACTTCGGCGCCGCCTCACAACGCGAATGACGAACCCGGCAGTAAGGGCGGAGCAATATCGCAAAGCGTGTTGCGGGGTTGAGAATCCCACGAGATGCTTGAATCTGTGACTACTCGGGGACCCATAGTAACGGGCTCCGGGGCGTCGGCCCGGGCACGCAGACCGCGGGAGGACCCGTGAACACCCCGCCTGACATCACCGACGACATCCTGAGGGCGGTGCCGCCGCGCCGGGCGAAGCACGTCCCGCCGCAGCGTCCGGCGCAGGATCAGGCGGCCGGGCTCACGGCGGATCCCACGGCGGAGACCATGGCCGACGCCATGGCCGGCGGGGCCGGCGACGTCCGCGCGGGCACCAGGCCCGGCTGGGTCTGGGCGCTGCCCGGCGGGCCGGGGTGCGCCGGGTACGCGCGCCGCGCGCTCGGCGGCGCGCTCGCCTCGCTGGACGTGCCGGGCGAGGTGATCGGCGACTCCCAGCTGATGGTCAGCGAGCTGGCGACCAACGCCCACCAGCACGCGGGCGACCACGGGCCGCACGAGCTCTGGCTCTACCGGGGGGACGGCGCCACCGGAGAGGTGCGGTGCGCGGTCTTCGACGCGTTCGCCGACGCCGCCCTGCCCGGCTACTCGTGGACGTCGGGCGACTGCGGGCGCGGGCTCAGCATCGTCCGCGAGCTGTCGGAGGGACGCTGGGGCATGGTCCGGACGCTGTCGCGCCTCGGGCCGCCCGTCCGGGGGAAGGCGGTGTGGTTCGCCGTCCCCGCCCACGGGCGGGTCGAGTTGCCGCTGCCCTGTCCCTGACGGCCGCTGCCCCATCCCTGACGGTCAGTGCTTCTCCAGGGCGGGGGCGATGTCGGTCACCATCGAGAGCAGCGACCGGGCGAGCAGGGTGTGCACCTGGTCGCGGTCAAGGGTCTTCTCCTGGAGCCACTGGCGGGTCGCGGCGTCCGCCAGCCCCGAGTAGACGCGCAGGACGGCGCGGAGCGTGTCGGTCGGCTCCGGCACGCGCATGACGGCGAGCATGTGCTCGACCGTCTGGTCGCGGAACCGGTTGACGATGCGCAGCAGCTCCGGGTCCTGGCCGAAGCCCTCGGCGTCCAGCGCCGCGAACCAGGTGACGGCGTTGGCCTCGGCGGTGTCGAGGAAGAGGTTCACGCACAGCTCGACCGTCTCGGGGAGCGTCAGGCGCTCGTCCGGCGGCGGTGCCTGCACGGCGGCCGTCGCGGTGAGCCCCTGGACGACCTTCAGGAACAGCTCGCGCTTGGTGCCGAAGTAGTAGTGGATCAGGCCGCGCTGGACGCCGGTCTCCCGGGCGATGGCGGCCGTGGAGACGTCGGCGTACGGGACCTCGGTGAACATCCGCCGCGCGACCCGCAGGATCTGGTCGCGCCGCTCGTCCGGCGTCAGGCGCCGGTAGCTCGCCTTGGCCCGGGACGGACGCCGCGCGGGTTCCGGCGGGCCGGACTTCCCGCTCTGCTCGGATCGCGACGCTGCCACGGGGCCAGCCTATGCCGAAGGGCGGGGGCCTCGGCCCGTACTCCGCGGCCGGTCGTTGGCGCAGCGTCAACAGGATTGCCGCCCCGGGGCGACTTGGGCCGCCCTGGACGGTGTGCCATCCTGTGCAGGCGACGGAAGCGGAGGAACCCGGTGCGAATCCGGGGCTGTCCCGCAACTGTGACCAGGGGAGTTCCCCTTCGCTCGCGCCACGGCACGGGCCCTCGCTCGGGGGCCGGCCGGAAGGCCGAGGGGGAGCGCTGATCCGGGAGCCAGGAGACTCCGGCCGTCGTCCAGGCAACCGCCACGGGCGTGGACACCCGAGGAAGGACGATGAGGCATGCCCCCTCTGATGGGCCGATGAGCCGTGTTCCCGGGGGGCGCGCGGAGAGCGCGCGCTACCCCTTCTCCGCCGTCGTCGGGATGGACGACCTCAAGCTGGCCCTGCTGATCAACGCCGTGTCGCCGGGGGTCGGCGGCGTGCTGGTGCGCGGGGAGAAGGGCACCGCCAAGTCGACGATCGTCCGGGCCCTGGCCGGGCTGCTGCCCCCGGTCGCGGTCGTCCCCGGCTGCCGCTTCTCCTGCGCCCCGGACGTCCCCGACCCGGCCTGCCCTGACGGCCCCCACCGCGGGGACGAAGGCAAGGGACGGGCGGCGCGGCTGGTCGAGCTGCCCGTGGGCGCGTCCGAGGACCGGCTCACCGGCTCCCTGGACATCGAGCGCGCCCTGACCGAGGGCGTGAAGGCTTTCGAGCCGGGCCTGCTCGCCGCCGCGCACCGCGGCGTCCTGTACGTCGACGAGGTCAACCTTCTCCACGACCATCTGGTCGACCTGCTGCTCGACGCCGCGGCGATGGGCGAGTCCTATGTCGAGCGCGAGGGCGTGTCCGTCCGGCACGCGGCGCGGTTCCTGCTGGTGGGGACCATGAACCCCGAGGAGGGCGAGCTGCGGCCGCAGCTGCTCGACCGGTTCGGGCTGACCGTCGAGGTCGCCGCGACGCGCGACCCCGCCGAGCGGGCCGAGGTCGTCCGGCGGCGGCTGCGCTTCGAGGACGGGCCGGCGGGCTTCGCGGCCGGCTGGGCCGGGGAGGAGGCCGCGCTGGCCGAGCGGATCGCCGCCGCCCGCGACCGGCTGCCCGGCGTCGAGCTGACCGACGCCGCGCTCCGCCAGATCACCGCCGTGTGCGCCTCGTTCGAGGTGGACGGGCTGCGCGCCGACCTGGTCACGGCGCGGGCCGCGATCGCGCTGGCCGCCTGGCACGGCCGCGCCGCGGTGACGTCCGACGACGTCCGGACCGCCGCGCGGCTGGCCCTGCCGCACCGGCGCCGCCGCGATCCGTTCGACGCGCCGGGGCTCGACCGGCAGAAGCTCGACGAGGTTCTGGACGAGCACGGCGAGTACGGCGACGACGAGCCCGAGCCGGAGCCGCCGTCCGGCGACGATTCCGGCGGGCCTGATGGAGACGGGCCTGATGGGCCGGATGGCCCCGACGAGCCTGGGGGAGGTCCGGGAGGCGGGATGTCCGGCGATGCTCAGCAGGACGGATCCGAGCCGTCCGAGCCGTCCGTGGAGAGCGGGACGGGGCGCGCTTCGGAGACCGAGCCCGCCACGGCAGACGCCGCGTACAAGCCCCGCCTGTTCACCGTTCCAGGGATCGGTACGGGCGCGCCTGGACGCCGTTCCAAGGCGCGTAGCCCATACGGACGCGTGTCGGGTGCTCGTCCAGGCGCGCGCGGGCTGCACCTGACGGCCACCCTGCGCGCAGCAGCACCGCACCAGAGCGCGCGCGGACGCAGTGGTGTCGGGTTGGTCGTGACCTCGGCCGACCTACGGGAGTCCATCCGGGACGGACGGGAGGGCAATCTCGTCCTGTTCGTCGTGGACGCGAGCGGGTCGATGGCCGCCCGGAAGCGGATGCGGGCCGTCAAGGGGGCGGTGCTGAGCCTGCTCCTGGACGCCTACCAGCGACGCGACAAGGTCGGGCTCATCACGTTCCGGGGCACGGGCGCCGAGCTGGCGCTGCCGCCGACGTCGTCGGTGGAGGCCGGGGCGCGGCGCCTCGACCGTCTTCCCACCGGCGGGCGCACGCCGCTGTCGGCGGGGCTGATGCGCGCGGCCGAGGTGCTGCGGGTCGAGCGGCTGCGCGACCCGGCCCGCCGTCCGCTGGTGGTCGTGGTAACCGATGGGCGCGCCACGCACGGGCCGGACCCGTCCGCCGCCGCCGGGCTGCTGGCGGGCCGCCTGGGGAGCGGGGCGTCCGTCCTGGTCGACTGCGAGTCGGGGCCGGTGCGGCTGGGGTTGGCGGGCGCGCTCGGCGTCCGGCTCGGCGCCGAGACCGTCCGGCTCGACCAGCTCGCCGCAGACGCGCTCGCCGGGGTGGTCCGGAACGCCCGGAGGAACGCCGCGTGACGTGGGCACGAGTGGAGCGGGCACGAGTGGAGCGGACGCAAGACGGACGGGCGCGGGCCGAGCGGGCACGGGCCGAGAGGGCACGGGCCGAGGAGGCGCGGGCCGAGGAGGCGCGGGCCGAGGGGGCACGGGCGCCGCGAGCGAAGGACGGGGACTGAGATGCCGCAGGGCAAGCCGGAGTACGTGCCGCAGGACGGGATGACCACGCGCGAGCGCCGGAACCGGCCGCTGGTGATCGTCCACACCGGCCCGGGGAAGGGCAAGTCGACCGCCGCGTTCGGGCTGGCGCTGCGGGCCTGGAACCAGGGCTGGCCGATCGGGGTGTTCCAGTTCGTCAAGTCCGCGAAGTGGCGCATCGGCGAGGAGAACGCGCTGCTCGCCCTCGGCCGCCTGCACGCCGAGACGGGCGAGGGCGGGCCGGTGTTCTGGAACAAGATGGGCGAGGGCTGGTCGTGGATCCAGCGGCCCGGCACCGAGGCCGACCACGAGGCCGACGCCCGCGAGGGCTGGGAGCAGATCAAGCGCGACATCGCCGCCGAGACCTACCGGCTCTACGTGCTGGACGAGTTCACCTACCCGATGAAGTGGGGCTGGGTGGACGTGGAGGACGTCGTCGCCACGCTGAGGGACCGCCCCGGCAGCCAGCACGTCGTGATCACCGGCCGGGACGCCGACCCGCGCCTGGTGGAGGTCGCGGACCTCGTCACCGAGATGGGCAAGGTGCGGCACCCGATGGACCGCGGCCAGAAGGGCCAGAAGGGCATCGAGTGGTGATCGAGATGATCGAGGGGTACACGAGATGATCGAGGGATGAACGTTCCCCGGCTCGTCATCGCCGCGCCGTCGTCCGGGAGCGGCAAGACGACCGTGGCGACCGGGCTGATGGCCGCGTTCGCCGGGCGCGGCCTGCGGGTGTCGCCGCACAAGGTGGGGCCGGACTACATCGACCCCGGCTACCACGCGCTCGCCACGGGACGCCCCGGGCGGAACCTCGATCCCTGGCTGACCTCCGAGGAACTGGTCGTCCCGCTGTTCCGGCATGGCGGGGCCGGGGCGGACGTCGCGGTCGTCGAGGGCGTGATGGGCCTGTACGACGGCGCGGTCGGGACGGGGGAGCCGAACGGTGCGGGCGGCGGCGACTTCGCGTCCACCGCGCACGTCGCGACGCTGCTGGACGCCCCGGTCGTGCTGGTCGTCGACGCCTCCGCGGCGGCGGGCCGCTCGGTCGCGGCGCTCGTGCACGGGTTCCGCTCGTTCGGGGCGGTCCGCGTCGGCGGCGTGATCCTCAACCGGCTCGGCTCGGACGGGCACGAGCGGATGTGCCGCGAGGCCGTCGAGGAGCTGGGGCTGCCGGTGCTGGGGGCGCTGCGGCGGCACGAGGACGCGGCGACGCCGTCCCGCCACCTGGGGCTGGTCCCGGCGGCCGAGCGGCGGGCCGACGCGGTCGGGACCGTCCGGCGGCTGGGCGAGCTGGTCGGCTCGTCCTGCGACCTGGACGCCCTGCTCGCGCTGGCCCGCGGCGCACCGCCTCTGCCCGCCCCGCCCTGGGACCCCGCCGAGGCGGTGCGCGGCGCGCTTCCTGAGGGCCTTGTGCCCCTGGACCGCCGCCCGCGGATCGCGGTGGCCGGCGGCCCCGCGTTCACGTTCGGCTACGCGGAGAACGAGGAGCTGCTGGAGGCGGCGGGCGCCGAGGTCGTCCGGTTCGACCCGCTGCACGACCAGGCGCTGCCGGACGGCACCCGTGGCGTGGTCGTCGGCGGCGGGTTCCCCGAGGTGTACGCGGCGGAGCTGTCGGCGAACGAGCGGCTGCGCAAGGAGCTGGGGGATTTCGCCAAGGCGTCCCGTCCGGTGTACGCCGAATGCGCGGGCCTGCTCTACCTCGCGCAGGAGCTGGACGGTGCGCCCATGTGCGGCGTCCTGGACGGCGTCAAGGCGACCATGGCCTCGCGCCTGACGCTGGGCTATCGTGCCGCGGTGGCGGTGACCGGCTCGGTCGTCGCCCAGGCGGGTGAACGGGTGCGCGGCCATGAGTTCCATCGCACGGTGACGCAACCCGGTCATGGGGTGGCGGACGACTGGCAGGCGGCCTGGCAGTGGTCCACGTCCGGTCCGGAGGGTTTCGTACGGGGCGACTGTGTCGCGTCCTACCTGCACTTGCACTGGGCGGGGTCGCCTGGGTTCGCGTCCAGGATGGTCCTGGCCTGCCGGTGAGCGATCGATAGGAGCACGGGTGAACGCCTTCGAGGGGAGCGTGCGCCTGGAGGGCGAGCGGCTCGTCCTGCGCCCGTTCGGGCTGGACGACGCCGCCGACCTGATCGACGTGATCCGCGGCGGGGAGGGGTTCCTTCCGCCCAACTTCCCGGCCGTGCTGGAGGCGGAGCCGCTCGCCTGGTTCCTGCGCGAGGGCGTCCACAAGGTGCAGCGGTTCGGGCTGGGCATCCACTTGGCCGTGATCGGCCGCGACACGGGCGGCCTGCTCGGCACGATCGGGCTGTTCCGGGTCGACTGGCAGCAGCGGACGTGTGAGGTCGGCTACGGCATGCGGCCAAGCGCGCGCGGGCGCGGGTATGCGACGGAGACTCTTTCGCTGGTGTCGCGGTGGGCGCTGGGCGCCTGCGGGCTCTACCGGGTGGAGCTGCGGGCCCTGACCACCAACCACGCCTCGATCCGCGTCGCCGAGAAGGCCGGGTACCGGCGCGAGGGCGTGGCGCGCGGCGCCGAGCGCGGGCCCGACGGCGCCAACCACGACATGGTCGTCTTCGGCCTGATCGCCCCCGATCTGTGGCCGGACCCGCCGGACCCGCCGACCGGGGCGGGCGGCGCGGCCGGGGTCGGCGGCGCGGGCGGCGCGGACGGGACGGGTTCGCGGGATCCCGGCGCGCCTCGTCCACGACCGGACGGCGTCTCCGGAAGGCTCGTCGCCCAGGACCGGGGGGAGAGACGGACATGACATCTGCGGGCGCCGCGTCGCGCGTGGCGGCGGAGGGCGAGCGGACCCTTGTGATGTACGGGGACGGCGCGGGCGAGGCGGCCCGCCGGATGTTGCCGAGGCTGCCGGACGCGTGCTTCGTCCCCGTCGATCTGGACGAGCTGGGCGGCGCCGTCGAGCACGGCATCGCGCAGGTCGTCCTGGTCGCCGGGATGGACGAGCAGGCGGCGATCACCGGCGGCGCGGGCAGTACGGGCGGCGCGGGCAGTACGGGCGG
>NZ_SMKU01000309.1 GCF_004349215.1 Actinomadura rubrisoli
CCCCGTACGCCGAACCCCCGAAGTAGACGATCACGCCTGCTCCCGCCGGGCGGCCCGCCACCACTGGACCAGCCGCCGCAGCCCCTCCTCCAGCCCGACCTGCGCCTTCCAGCCGAGGGCCCGCTGCGCCGCCGACACATCGGCCAGCCGCCGGGGCACCCCGTTGACCGCGCGCGCCGGGCCGAACTCCAGGCCCAGGCCGTCCGCGTCCATGATCCGCAGGAGGGTCTCGGCCAGCTCCCGCAGGCTGGTCTCGGTGCCGCTGCCGATGTTGAACACCTCGTCGGTCGCGGCGGAGTCGGCGGCCAGCAGGTTCGCGCGGGCGATGTCCTCGGTGTAGACGAAGTCCATCGTCTGGCGCCCGTCGCCGAGGATGAGCGGCGGCTCCCCCGCCGTGATCCGCTCCATCCACCGGATCAGGACCTCGGTGTAGAGCCCGTGGACGTCCATGCGGGGCCCGTACACGTTGAAGTAGCGCAGCGCCACGTAGTCGAGGTCACGCATGGCGTGGAAGCTGCGCAGCATCCCCTCGTTGAACGTCTTCGCCGCGCCGTAGAACGTGTCGTTGTCGTAGGGGTGCTGGTCCTCCGGCGTCGGGAACCGCTCGGCCATCCCGTACACCGACGCCGACGACGACGCCACGACCTTGCGGACGCCGTGGTCGGCCGCCGCCTCGATCACCTCGTACGTCCCGTCGACCAGCACCTCCAGCGCCAGCCTGGGCTCCTGCGCGCACTGGGTGATGCGGATGGCGGCCAGGTGGAACAGCACGTCCACGCCGCTCATCAGCGACCGGACCAGGGCGCGGTCGCGGATGTCGCCCTCGATCACCCGCACGACTCCGATGGAGCCGGCGAGGTTCGCGCGGCGCCCCCGGACGAAGTTGTCCAGGACGACCACGTCCGACGCGCCCGCCGCGACGAGCTGGTCGACGACGGTGGACCCGATCGTGCCGGCGCCGCCGGTGACCAGGCAGCGGGATCCCTCGATCATGCGTTCTCCTCGGTGACGTTCTCGCCGATGATTTTCTCGCCGATGACGTCTTGTACGGGAACGAGGGCCCCGCCGGTCGAAACGCTGCGGGTGGCCGCCTCCAGCTGCGCGACGACCCGCAGGCCCGAGCGCCCGTCGGTGACCGCCGGGCGGCCCTCGGTGATGGCCGCGGCCAGCTCCGCCATCACCTCGCGCAGCGCCTCCCGCTCCGGGAGGGCCGGCACGAGGACGTCGCCCACACGGTAGGAGATGAGGGCCTCGCGCCGCTCGTCGGGGCCGAGGGAGCCCGCCGGGGCCAGGTCCACGCCGCGGTCGTACACGGCCAGCCGCTGGACGGGGTTGAGGTCGTCCCAGACGATCGTGCGCCGGGACCCGCCGATCACCGTCGTGCGGATCTTGGTGGGGCTGAGCCAGTTGACGTGGATGTGCGCCATGACGCCGGTGGTCAGCTCCGCCGTCAGGTGCGCCACGCACAGCCGTCCCGCGTCGATGGGGTCGCTGCCGCGTGCGGCGACGGCCTCCACGCCCACGCCGTCCGGCAGGACGTGGTCGAGGATCGACAGGTCGTGCGGCGCCAGGTCCCAGAGCACGTCCACGTCCGGCTGCACCAGCCCGAGGTTGATGCGCACCGAGTCGACGAACTGGACGTCGCCGATCTCCCCGCCGCGGATCAGCTCGCGGATCTTCCGGACGGCCGGGGTGTAGCAGTAGGTGTGGTCGCACATCAGCACCAGCCCGGACCGCGCGGCGAGCTCCACCAGCTTGGCGCTCTCCGCCGCGCTCGGCGTGAGCGGCTTCTCCACCAGCACGTGCTTGCCGGCCTCCAGCGCCGCCCGGACCAGGTCGAAGTGCGTCGCCGCGGGCGTGGCGATGGCGACGGCCCCCACCCGCGGGTCGTCCAGGACCCGCTGGTAGGACGACGTCGCCTGGACGGTCGTGTACGGCCCGAGGACGGCGCGGGCGCGGTCCTCGTCGAGGTCGCACAGCCACTCCAGCCGCAACGCCGGAGTGGCCTGTGCCGTCCGCACGAGGTTCGGCCCCCAGTAACCGGCGCCGACCACCGCCAGGCCGATGGGCTTCATCAGGGCGTACTCCTCAGGGTCAGGTTGTGGTGAACATCAGGGTTGGGTTGTGGTGAACACGACGTCGACCCAGTAGTTGGAGGTCGACGCGCTTCCCGGGAAGCCTCCGGATCCGTAGGCGTAGACGCCGTTGGGCCCGTCCGTCCCGTTGCGCAGGGCGTGCAGCGGCGGCGCGTCCACGCCGGCGTTCTGGAAGCCGCCGACGTTGGCCGAGTAGTGCCCGTTGGGCGCCAGGTAGGACACCACGTACGTGGTCCCCGCCGTCACCTGCACGGGCGTGGAGAAGGTGACCTCCTGCCAGCCCGCCGCCGACTCGGTGCCGAACGTGGCGGTGGCCAGCCGGGTGCCGTCGCTCTTCCACAGGCTGCCGGTGTGCGTCCCGGTGTTGCCCGGCCCCTTGTAGAACCGGACCCCGGTGACCCAGCCGCCCGCGTCGGCGCGGAATTTGGTGCCGAGCTCCACCGAGCCCGAGTCGTCCACGTCCGGGACCTGCGGCTCGGCCTCGTCCGCCCAGATCGAGCACGGGCACGTGCCGGGCGTGGTCTGCTTCGCCGTGGTGAACGACCAGGTCCGCGAGGCGGCCAGCGTGTTGCCCGCGAGGTCCTTGGCGCCCTCCGCCTTCACCGTGTACTTCGTCTGCCAGCCGAGCGCGGACGACGGGGTGAAGGAGGACGTGCGGGTCGCCGGATCGTAGCCCACCGTGCCCGGCACGGCCGCGCCGCCGGGACCGGTGACCGTGAACTGCGCCGTGGCGCCCTGCACGGCCTCGTCGAACGTGACCGACGGGTGGACGGCGCGGGGCACGCTGGTCGCCCCGTTCGCCGGGCTGACCGCGTCGATGGTCGGCGGGGTCGTGTCGCCGGGCGCGGCGAGCGAGAACACCGGATCGACCCAGTAGTTCGCGGCGCCGTACGTCTGGTTCGGGAACCGCGAGGACGCGCCGTAGACGTAGACGCCGTTAACGGTGGTGTCGTTGGACGGGGCGTGCAGCGGCGCGTTGTCGTAGGCCGCGCCGAAGTAGCCGCCGTCGACCGAGTAGTTCCCCTTCGGAGCGAAGTAGGACGCGACGTAGCGCGCTCCGGCGGTGACCGGGACCGGGGCGGAGAACGTCATGGTCTGCCAGCCCGACGCGGTCTCGTTGCCGAACGTGCCGGTGGCGAGGCGCGTCCCGTCCTCCTTCCACAGGCTGCCGCTGTGCGTCCCGGTGTTCCCCGCGCCCTTGTAGAACCGGACGCCGGAGATCCAGCCGTTCTGGTCGGAGGAGAACTTCACGCCCACCTCGACCGCACCGCCGTCACCGGACGACGGGGTGCCGGGGACCGCGTCGCTGGCGAACAGCGTGCACGGGCACGACCCCGACGTGGTGAACGACCACTGGGTCGTCCCCGACATGGTGTTGCCGGCCGTGTCCTTCGCGCCGCTGACGCTCGCGGTGTACCTGGTCGCCGCCGCGAGACCGGCGGACGGGGTGAACGTCAGGACCCGTCCGGAGGCGTCGAGCGCCGAGGATCCCGCGACCGCCTGGCCGCCGGGGCCCGCGAGGGTGAACACCGGGGATCCGGACCGGACCGGCTCGTTGAAGGTCACCTTGACCTTGCCGCCGGTCGGGACGCTGGCGGCCTCGTTCCCGGGGCTCTTGGACGACACCGCCGGCGGCGTCGTGTCGGGCGGCGGCGAGAACACCACGTCCACCCAGTAGTTGGTCGATCCGCCGGTCTGGTTCGGGAAGCCGCGCGCGCCGTACTTGTACACGCCGTTCCCGCCGCCGTTCCCATCGGCGAGCGCATGCAGCGGCGGGTTGTCGGCCGCGCGGGAGAGCCCGCCGTAGTCGGCCGAGTACCAGCCCTTGGTCGTGTGGTAGGACGCCACGTACGTCGTCCCGGCCGTCACCTGGACGGGCGTGGAGAACGTGACCTCCTGCCAGCCCAGCGTGGACTCGTTGGTGAACGTGGCGTTCGCGAGCTGCTGCCCGCCCGCCGTCCAGATCGTCCCGATGTGGGTGCCGTCGTTGTTGCGTCCCTTGTAGAAGCGGAGGGACTTGACGGCGCCGTCTGCCTCGGCGGTGAACCGCACGCCGAGTTCCAGTTCGTTGGGGTCGTTGACGCCCTCGATCGCGGGCGTGGTCTCGTCGTTCCAGATGCTGCACGGGCACACGCCGGGCTGCGGCGTCGCCTTAGCCGTGGTGAAGGAGTAGGTGACGTCCTGCATCGGGTTGCCCGCGTCGTCCTTCGCCCCCGTGACGGTCGCGGTGAGCTTGGTGCCGGCGGGCAGCGGCGACGACGGCGTGAGCGTCAGGACCGTCCTGGAGGCGTCCAGGCCCGCGGACGCCGGGATCGTCGTCGTGCCGTTCTTCAGCGTGAAGGACGGCGTGCCCGCCTGCACCGGCTCGCTGAACGTCACGGCCGGCTTGGCCGAGGTCTTCACGCTGGACGAGCCCGAGAACGGGGTGCTGTCCACCACGGTCGGCGCCATCGTGTCCGGCGGCTTGACCGTCGCCAGGACCACGTCGACGTAGTAGTTGCCGCCGTTGTAGGTCGAGTTGGGGAAGCCGCTGGAGCCGGCCCGGTAGACGCCGTTGCCCGCGTCCGGCTCCGCCTTGGGCGCGGTCAGCGGCGGCCTCACGTGCGCGTTGAGGGAGAAGAAGTTGCCGTCGGACGAGTAATGGCCGTTCGGGGCGAAGTAGGACACCACGTACGTCGTCCCCGCGTCGACCTGCACGGCGGACGGGAACGTCGCCGTCTGCCATCCCGACGCGGTCTCGTTGGTGAACGTCGTGGTCGCGAGCCGGGTACCGTCGTTCTTCCAGAGCGTGCCGGTGTGCGTGCCGGTGTTGCCGGTCCCCTTGTAGAACCGCACGCCGGTCACCCAGCCGGACACCGTGGACGTGAACTTCACCCCGGCCTCAAGGGACGCGGTGTCGCCGTCCGCAGGCGTCCCGGGGACCGTCGAGTCGCCGAACAGGCGGCACGGGCAGCCGACGCTGACCGCGACCCCGGCCCCCGGCGTCTCGATGTTGCCGCTGTCGTCGGCCGCGCGGGTCTTGATGGACACGGGCCCGTTGCCGGTCGCGTCCCACTTGTAGGACCAGGTGCCGCGCCCCTCGGCGGGATGCCAGGACGCGCCGCCGTCGGTGGACACCTCCACGCCGCCGACCTGCCCGCCGGCGTCCGTCGCCGTCCCGGTGATCGTCACCGTGCGCCCGTTGACGATCTGGGTGGCGGGCGACGGCGAGGTCACCGTCGAGACCGGGGCGGTGTTGTCGGTCGACGCCGTGGCCCGGTTCAAGCCCGTCTGCAGGGTGGTCGGCTGCACGCCCATGTCGGCGAAGAGGTTGACCGTCGCCTGCCGCATGGCCGGGTCGGGCGAGGACGGCGCCTCGGACGGGCCGTCGTGCGTGGCGTCCAGGCCCCACGACCACTGCACCGACCCCCCGCCGAAGACCAGCGCACCGCTCGGCGCCTTGTACATCGTCAGATGGTGGGTCGCGGTGCCGGGCGCGACGTTGGTCCCGTAGTCGATGAGCTTCTCGGGCACGTTCGCGGTCGTGGTCGACATGCGGAACAGCCCGGCGGGCCGGGCGCCGTTGTCGATGTCCTCGTCCCACTCGTACCCGACCGTCTGGTCGGCCAGCGTCATGGTCCCGGACGTCTGCCCGGCCACGGCCGTGCCGCGCCAGAACCGCATCTTCCCGTCCGCCGCGGGCACCTTGAGCGCGACGCCGCAGCAGTTCACCGTCCAGATCGTCCCGGTGAGCCCGTTCTCGGGGCGGCCGCCGTCAGCAGGCGGGCTGAACCGGGGGTCCCGCCAGCTTCCCGTCCACTGCGGGGTCGGGTCGGTCTTGGCGTTGGCGCGGGTCTCCTTGTAGGTCACGAGCGTCCGGTACGCGGCGCCGCCCGTGCCGTTCTCCCAGCGCGTCTTCCAGAAGACCTCGTTGCCGCTGAAGAAGGCCAGGTGCACGCCCGCGTCGCGGGCGGCCTCCACGTTGGCGCGCTCGGCGCCGGACCAGTACTCGTCGTGCCCGACCGACAGGAACGTCTTGTGGTTCTTGACGAGCGCGCCCCGCTGGTCGACGTCGGCGCCCGCCATGTAGCTGACGTCGTACCCGTTCGCCTCCAGGAAGCGGATCATCGGGTACTCGTTGGCGAACACGAAGTCGCGTCCCCAGGGCGTGCTCTCGCGCGTGTCGAACGGGCGGTTGTAGCTGACCTTGACGGCCCGTCCGGGCGCGGCGGTGCTGTCGCCGAAGTAAAGGCTGTTGCCGCCCCACCGGTTGTACGCCTGCCAGGTGGTGTCGGACGTTTTGAACACCATGTCCGAATGGCTGGCGTCGTTGCGGACGAGGAACATGATGTGGTTGTCGTCCTCGGTGCCGTCGGTGCGCGAGATGTGGGCGAAGTAGACGCCCGACACCGCGTTCGACGGGACCTGCCAGCTCGCCGACACACCCCAGTTGCCGCAGTCGATCAGACCGGTCGCGTCGTCGGTGAGGCAGGGCGGCTGGGTCTGCGGCAGCGACGCGGACGGCGCCACCGCGGCCACCTTGCGGGCCCCGTCGCCCCCGTAATAGCCCATCCGGTAAATGTCGAGCGAGTACGAGCGGGCGGGCGAGTTGACTTTGAACTGGACCTGCTGCCCGACATTGACGCTGAAGTTCGCCGAGAAACCCTCGATGGTCTGCCCGCCACCGGAGATCTTCTCCCACTCCGAGGACGGCGAGCCCGGCTTGGAATTCTCGCACGCCACCGCATTGCCGCCCGCGTCGCAGGGGCCCGCGGCCGCCTGGACGGCCGGCTGGGTCAGCGCGGCGAGGCCCGCCGCCACCAGCGTGAACAAGAGCACGGCAAGGACGGCTCGGCGCCCTGCCCCCTGCGTACGGCCATGCTTCACGAAACTCTCGACCAATCCACTAGTCCCCCCACGCTTCACCCCGTGAACAGGACCACGGATGCCTGGACGAGAACCCGGGTCCGCCGCCGATTAACGGGCTCGATAAAAGCCCGCCTCGAAAGCACTCCGACTATAAGGTCGGAGCCGGGGGCCGATGAGGGATTGGCCGGTGGTGGCCTTGACGGCCTTGCAGGTCACCTGGATGACGGGCTCAGGCGTCCCGCGCTCTCCCGGTACTCCTCGCCCGTCCGCGGGCAGCGCCACAGGCCCTCGCCGGCGGCCTCCAGGGGCTCGCCCGCACGGCCGACCCAGCCGATCCTCCGGGCCGGATTCCCCACCACCAACGCGAAATCCGGGACGTCCCGGGTGACCACCGCTCCGGCCCCCACGAGGGCCCACCGGCCGATCGTCCGTCCGGCCACGACGACCACACGCGCCCCGACCGCCGCGCCCTCCCGCACCGTCACGCCGAGCGCCTTCCAGTCGCCCGGCCGCTTCAGGCCACCGTCCACGTCCGACGAGCGCGGGTAGGGGTCGTTGGTCAGGACGGCCGCCGGGCCGATGAACACGCCGTCCTCCAGCACGGCCGGCTCGTAGACCAGCGCGTGGTTCTGCAGCTTGACCTCGTTCCCGATGCGGACGCCCGGCCCCACATAGGCGCCCCGCCCGACGATGCAGTCACGTCCCAGCTCGGCGTCCTCGCGCACCTGGGCCAGATGCCAGATCGTGGTGCCGTCGCCGATGGTGGCGCGCTCGTCGACGTCCGCGCTGGGAAGGATGCGGGCCATGGGATGCCTCCGGACCGGTCGCTGGTTCATACTCGCCTGTTGTGGTGAGCATCGTGATTCCCGCGCACAACGAGGAACGCGTCCTCGGCCGCCTGCTGGACGGGCTGCTGAGCACGGCCGAACCCGACGAGTTTGACATCATCGTGGTCCCCAACGGCTGCACCGACGGGACCGCCCGGGTCGCGGCCTCGTTCGGGAGCGCGGTGCGGGTCGTCGAGTCGCCGGAGGCGTCCAAGGCCGCCGCGCTGCGGCTGGGCGACAAGGCCGCCCGCCGTTTCCCCCGCCTGTACGTGGACGCGGACGTCGAGCTGCGCACCGAGGACGTGCGGGCCCTGACGGCCGCCCTGGACAGGCCGGGTGTGGCCGCCGCCGCCCCGTCCCGCCGCCTGGAGATGGCCGGCCGGCCCTGGGCCGTCCGCTCGTACTACCGCGTGTGGACGCGGCTGCCCGAGGTCAGGCGCGGCCTGTTCGGCCGCGGCGTCGTCGGCGTCACCCGCGACGGCCACGCCCGCCTCGCGGCCCTGCCCGGCGTCATCGCGGACGACCTGGCGTCCTCCCTCGCGTTCCGCGCCGAGGAGCGCGCGATCGTCGACACCGCCCGCGTGGTCGTGCATCCCCCGCGCACCTTCGGCGACCTGCTCAGACGCCGCGAGCGGGCGGCGGCGGGCGTCGAGCAGCTCGAACAGGCGGAGCTGGACCAGCCGGGCGGCTCTGCCCGGACCAGCCCGTCCGACCTGGCCGGCATGGTGCGCCGCGACCCGCGCCTCGCGCCGCACGTCGCCGTCTTCATGGCCGTGGCGCTGATCGCCCGCTCCCGCCAGGCCCGCAGGCGCGGCGCCCCCACCGCCTGGCAGCGTGACGAGAGCAGCCGGACCTGAGGCGACGGTCCCTGAATTGACGGTCATCGGGCCGGCCAGCCGGGGAGCCAGGTGCGGCGGGCGGCCCAGAGCCGGCGCCAATCCTCCCCCCGCGCGGTGGGCCGTCCCTGGCGCTCGGGACGGGCGGCCGTCAACCGGCTCAGCGCCGCCCGCAGGAACACCCCGACCGCCAGCAGCGCCACGCCGACTCCGCGCAGACCCCGCGGAAGATGGCGCCGCAGCAGCGTGGCCTTGCCGGTGAACAGCAGCATGAGCTTCCTGGACGCGCTCGACGACGCCCCGACCTCATGCTGGTAGACGGCCTTTCCGGTCACCATGGGCCGGAAGCCGCGCGCGGCGGCCCGCAGGCACAGGTCGGCGTCCTCCCCGTACATGAAGAACCCGCGGTCGAAACCGCCGGTCGCGTCCCACGCCTGCCGGGACACCAGCATGAAACCGCCGGTCACGATCGGAACGTGGCGGCTCTCGTGGCCCGCCCAGGGCCGGGGCGACTCGGGGTCGAAGAACCGGCTGCCCGGGAAGAGCGAGCTGAGCATGAACGCGAAGCAGAACGTCGACCACACCCCGGGCCGCCCCCACCACGACCGCGGATCGGCGGACCCGTCGGGCGCCACGCACCGTCCGCCGACGATCCCGGCCATCGGCTCGGCCCGCGCGCACTCCAGCAGGACCTCCACGCTGCCCGGCGCGGGCAGGGCGTCCGGGTTGACGAACACCAGCCAGGGAAACCGCGCCCGCTCCGCGCCCGCGTGGCAGCCGTGGGCGAATCCGTCGTTGCGGCCGGTCTCGATCACCCGCGCGTCCGGCGCCACCGCCCGCGCGACCGCCACCGTCTCGTCGCCGGAGTCGTTGTCCACGATGAGCAGCTCGGCCGGCACGCCCGCGACGGCCGACCGCAGCGCGGCCACGCAGTCCTCGATGTACCGGGCGCTCCGGTAGGTGACGACGATGATCGAGACACCATGCCCGCCCGGCGCGGACGCTTCGTCCGCGCCGAGGAACCGGCTTCCGCTGAGATCCGGCCGCACCGGTGTCCTTCCCCCGAGACCGTCCATGGTCGGTCACAGAGTGCCCCATCACGCGCCCGGGACCGACTCCGATGACCGGTCGTGGTCAGCCGCGGGCGACGGCTTGCGCGGGGACGGGCGGAGGACCGTGAAGGCGATCACCGCCGCGATCAGGCCGCCGAAGACCCCGGCCACCGCCGTGGTCGACATGGCGTCGACGAAGGCGTCCTTGGCCGCGGCGGCCAGGGCCGTGTCGCCCCTGGCGGCCGCTATCGCGAGAGCGTCGCCGATGGAGTCGTGGGCCGGGCCCTTGACGTCGTCCGGCATCGCGCTGGAATAGGCGGCGGTGAGGACGCTGCCGAGGATGGCGACGCTGAGGGCCTGACCGACCTGCTGGACGGTGTCGTTGACGGCGGAACCGACGCCCGCGCGGTCGGGGGGCAGGGCGGCGAGGAGGGTGCCGTAGGCGGCGGGCCCCGCGACGCCGCTGCCCATTCCCATCACGACGAGCGCCAGGACGAGCCGGGGATAGCCGTCCCCCGGGGACATCATGGCCAGCAGGCCGAAGCCCGCGCCGAGGACCGCGAGGCCGGCGGCGAGGGCGACGCGGGCGCCGAGCCTCTTGTCGACGACGACGCCGATGCCGTTGAAGGCCATCACGCTGACGATCAGCGGGATGAACGCGACGCCCGTCTTCATCGGGCCGTACCCGAGGACGAACTGCAGGTACTGGGTCAGCGCCAGCATCAGCCCGCCGGACGAGAACGACAGCAGCACGATGGACAGGCTGGCGCCGCTGAAGTTGCGGTCGCGGAACAGCTTCATCGGGAGCATGGGCTCGCGGACGTGGCGCTCCCAGAAGGCGAAGCCGGCGATGGCCGCGGCGGCGACGACGAATCCGATGCGGACCTGCGGGGAGGACCAGCCGTCCCGGGGGATGCAGATGACGCCCCAGACCAGGGCGGTCATGCCAATGATGGACAGTAGGGCGCCCACGAGGTCCGGACGGCTCGCCGGGCCGCGGGACTCGGGGATGATCAGCACGGCGGCGACGACGGCGACCGCGGCGATCGGGATGTTGATCAGGAAGACCGAGCCCCACCAGAAGTGCTGGAGCAGCAGGCCGCCGACGATGGGGCCGCCGAGCGCGCCGACCATGAGCACCGAGCTCCAGATGGCGATCGCCTTCTTGCGCTCCTCGTCGTCGAAGACCGTGGTCAGGATCGACAGCGTGCCCGGCATGAGGAACGCGCCGCCCACGCCCATCAGCGCGCGGGCGGCGATGAGCTGGCCGGGCGAGTCGGCGAGCGCGGCGGGGACCGAGGCGCCGCCGAACATGATCAGGCCGATGACCAGGCCCCGGCGGCGGCCGAACCGGTCCGAGAGCGCGCCGGCGGTGAGCAGCAGGCCGGCGAACACCAGGATGTAGGCGTCGATGATCCACTGGATGTCGGAGTTGGTCGCGTGCAGGTCGCGGATCAGGGACGGGATCGCGACGTTGAGGACGGTGTTGTCGATGACGACGACGAGCAGGCTCAGGCAGAGGACGCCGAGGATCCACCAGCGGCGGGGGTCCCGGGTCGCGGGGG
>NZ_SMKU01000030.1 GCF_004349215.1 Actinomadura rubrisoli
TATAAGAGACAGGGGGTCGGTGGCTGCCATTCCTCCTGTTCGGCGGGCGGATACGGCTTTCCATAGTTGGTGCCGGAGAGTCGCACCGCGAGCGGCGAGGGCTCCCGCGCGGGCCCGCCGTTCCGTTCGGCGTATCCCGCCCAGAGCTGCCGGTAGTCGGCGGTGATGCCCCGCACCGCCAGGCGGCCAAGGGCGTCGTGCAAACTCGTGACGCCGTCGGTTCCGCGTCGGTCCAGATTCACCGCGCAATGAGGGCGGCCGCCGAAAATCCGGCCGACCAGACCGCTGAGCACCGCTCCGGGGCCGACCTCGATAAAGGTCCGCACACCCGCGCGGTACATTTCCTCGATCTCATCGGAGAACCGCACGGGAGCCGTCAGGTGGGCGGTCATGCGGTGCCGGATCTCGTCCGGCTCCGGAGGGTAGCAGGCGGCGTCGGCGTTGCCGTACACGCTCATCGACGGGCTCTGGATATCGACCTGCCGCAAATGCTCCAGGAAAGGCTGCGCGGCGTCCTCAAGCAGGGGGGTGTGAAAGGCGAGCGCGGTCTCCAGCCGATGTGCCGGCAGGCGGCGGCGCGCCAGCTCGTCGAGCAGCGCATCGATCGCTTCCCGGGTTCCGGAGACGACCGTCTGCTCGGGCGCGTTGCGTCCGCTGATCCATAGGGCGCCGCCGGCATCGGTGACGGCGCTCTCCACGTCGGCCTGGCTCGCGGAGACCGCCACCATGGCGGTAGGCCGGTTCACCGAGGCGCGCATCAGTTCGCCTCGCCGGCGGGCCGTCCGAAGCAGGCCGGCCGCGTCGAGCACGCCCGCCGCGTGCAGCGCCGTCAGCTCACCGAAGCTGTGTCCCGCCACGCAGTCGGCCCGGATGCCCAGGCGGCGCAGCAACGCGAGCAGGACCAGGCTGTGCGCGGCGGTCGCCGGCTGCGCCTGCTCGGTGGCGGTGAGCCACGCTTCCTGCGCCTCGCGCTCCCCGTCCTCGAACGCGGGCCGGGGGAAGACGGCGTTGCACAGAACATCGCCGTGCTCCCATCCCGCGACCTGGTCCCAGACGGCGAGCGCATCGGGGTAGGCCATCGCCAAGTCGCCGCTCATGCCCGGGTACTGGACGCCCTGCCCCGGGAAGAGGAACGCCACCAGCCCGTCCTCCGGCGGGCCGGACCCGTAGTGGAGGCCGGGGAAGGAGAGCGCCGTCGCCGCCTCACGCCCGAGCAGCCCGCGGGCACGCCCCAGACGCTCCGCCAGGTCGGAGGTACTGGTCGCCACGATCGCCAGGCGGGCCCAGGAGATCTCGGTGAAGCGCTCCTGCGTGTCGCGGGCGATCGTTTCGAGCGGCCGGTCGACGTCCAGGCCGGCGCACCGGTCGATGAGCGCACCCGGCGAATCCGCGCCGAGGAGCACCAGTTCGGACGGCATCGTCCGCAACCGGGGGGCCGGGCGCCCACCGCCGCCGGGACGGTGCTCCTCCAGGGTGAGATGGAAGTTGGTACCGCCGAACCCGAAGCTGGAGACCGCGGCCCGCCGCGGGCCGGTTCCCGGGTGTATCCAGGGCCGGGCGGCGGTGTTCAGGTAGAACGGGCTGGTCTCCAGGTCCAGCGCCGGATGCGGCCGGTCGACCTTGGCCGTGGGGGGAAGCACGCGATGCTGGAGGGCCAGCGTGGCCTTGAGGAGCCCGGCGGCGCCCGCGGCGGCCTTCGTGTGGCCGATCTGCGATTTGACCGAACCGAGCGCGCACCACTGCCGGTCCGCGCGTCCGGCCCGGTCGAAGACGTCCCGCAGCGAGGCGACCTCGGTGGCGTCCCCGGTCAGCGTGCCGGTTCCGTGCGCCTCCACCAGCTCCACCGTCTCCGGGCCGTAGCCGGCCACGCCGTACGCGCGGCGCATCGCCCGGACCTGTCCGTCCTTCTGCGGTGTGTAGATCGCGCTGCTCCGGCCGTCTGAGGACGACCCCACACCGCGGATGACCGCGTGGATCGGGTCGCCGTCCCGTTCGGCGTCCTCAAGGCGTTTGAGCGCGAACATGGACAGGCCCTCGCCGAGGACGGTGCCGTCCGCCGATTCGGCGAAGGGGCGGCAGTCTCCCGACGGGGACAGCGCCGGGGTCTTGGAGAAGCAGAGAAACGTCAGCGGATCGTTGAGCGTGTCCACTCCACCGGTCAACACCAGATCGGCGCGGTGCAATTCGAGTTCACCGATCGCCATGGACAGCGCGGCCAGCGAACTGGCGCACGCCGCGTCCAGCGTGCAGTTGGTGCCGTGCAGGTCGAAGGTCTTGGCGATGCGCCCGGCGACCACATTGGTGAGCAGGCCGGGAAAGGTCGATTCCTGCCACGGGACGCTCAGCTCGGTGATGCGGTCGCAGATCGTCTCGGCCTCGTCCTGGGAGATGCCGTGACGCCGCAGACCGGCGAGCCATCCTGGGCGTCCCGAACGTGTGGCCATCTGCCCGAGCATCTCAAGCGCCGTGCACCCGAGAATGACACCGACGCGGTCGCGGTCGCCCAGCCCGTGGCCGTCGCCGTCGCCGTCGCCGTCGCCGGACAATCCCGATAGCAGGCGGCCTGCCACGAACAGCGCCAGCAACTGGGAGGTGTCTGTCGCGGACATCGATTTGGGCAACAGCCCGAACTCGGTGGGGTCGAACTCGATCTCGGGGAGGAACGCGCCGCGGCGGCAGTAGGTATGGTCGGCCGCGGTGGGATCCGAATCGTAGAAGTCGTCGACGAGCCAGTGGGTGGACGGCACTTCGGTGATCAGGTCCTGCCCGCTGACGACGTTGCGCCAGAATTCCGCGGCGTCCAGCGCGCGGGGCATCAGCGCGTCGAAACCGACGATCGCGACCGGGCATTGACGCCGTCCGGCTTCGGACATCGCTTCCCCTAACAGGTCAGCCGGCGGGGCTCGTACGACAGAGCCCTCGCCGGGATCGGCACGCCGTGCGAGCGCAGCTGGTGGGCGCGGCTGATCACCGCCGCGCCCTCAAGGAGGTTGAGGGCGATCTGGGTCGCCTTCCGCTCGGCGGGGTCGGCCAGGAACGTCCCCGCGGCCCAGTCGTTGAAGGCGCCCACTGCCGGGCCGCACCACAGCTGGTAGTCGGTCACCCGGCCGGGCTCGCCCTCGATGGCCCAGCGGCTGGACATACCGAGGTACCAGCGGAACGCCAGCGCCATACGGTGCTTGGGGTCGGTGTCCGCGCGTTCGAGCTGGGCCGGGTCTCGCGAGGCCCAGAAGGCCCTCGTCACCGACCAGATGTCGTCCAGCGAGGCACCGAGCGTGTCGCGTTCCAGGGCCGTTCGGACCCGCGCCGGGATCTCCTCCAGCGATTCGTGGGTGCGGTAGAGCTCGTGCAACCGGGCGGCCCGGCCCGCGAACATCGTGCCCCGGCGCAGGACCTGCACCTTGATCCCGGCCTCGAACATGTCCGGAGCGGGGGCCATCGCCACGTCGGCCACACCGGCGTCGGCCAGCAGTGCCTTGGCCGCGTCCGATATCCCGGCTTCGACGGCGAGCTGGTTGACGGACCCGGTGAGCACATAGGCCGCGCCGAGCGCGAACGCGGCCGCGACGCCCGCCGGGGTGCCGAGGCCGCCTGCGGCGCCGATCCGGACCGGGCCCGCCTGGTCGTACGGCGCGCAGATCCTGTCGCGCAGCCGCTGGATCACCGGAAAGATCACGGCCAGCGGACGGTTGTCGGTGTGCCCGCCGCTGTCGGCCTCCACGGTCACATCCGCGGCCACCGGAATCCGTCCGGCCAGCCGCGCCTCGTCCTCGGTCAGCACGCCGCGGGCGACGAGCGCGGACAGGATCGCCGGTGGAGCGGGCGACATGAACTTCGCCGCCACCTCCGGCCGCGACACCTTCGCGAACACGTGGGTTCGGCGGACGATCCTCCCGGCGGGGTCGCGCGTCAGACCTGCGGCCGAGCACCGGACCACCGCCGGCGTCAGATCGAGGAAGGCCGAGGCGGAGATCCGGGGAACGCCATGCCGCAGCAGCAGATCCGCGACGATGTCCTCGGCTCCCGGCGCGTGAATCAGGTTGACGCCCCATCCGCCCGTACGACCCAGGTCGGCCGAAAGCCGGACCACCGCGCGTTCGACATCGGACGGGGCGAGGCCCGCGGCCCCGAAGAATCCGAGCATCCCGGCACGCGCCACGGCGGTGACCAGCCGCACCGATGCGATGCCCCCGGCCATTTCCCCGGTCACGTAAGGGAATCGCAGGCCATGCGTTCGGCAGAATTCCCTGTCGCCCAGCCATTCCGGATAGAGCGGCGGCATGGTGCCGAGCAGCGGGTAGCCGTCGCGCCCCATCCCGGTGTCTCCGCCGAGCCCCAGCCCACGCGAACCGCCGGGACGGGTGACCAGGTGCACCGGCTCTCGGACGGACGACGCGCAGGCGGCCAGCTCGTCCGGACCGAACGCGGCCGCCCGGCCGTTCGGCCGCCAGCGCATTCCGGCGGACGGAGCGCCCGTCACGAGGCCGGCCCCGCAGAGGCGTCAAGCTCGTCGATCGCCGCGGACCAGAGCGCGGCGAGTTCGTCGGCACCGGACGCGAAACGCGCGTCCACCATGAATCCCGCGCGCGCTTGGTCCTGGTAGGTCGTCAACACGACCGCCAGCCGGTGGCCCACGGGCAGGAAGCTCAACGGCACGATCTCGCGCACCGGACGGCCCAGCAGGTCGAACGGCCGATCCGTCCCCGGCACGTTGGTGGCGAGCAGATGCGTCGAACCGGGGCTCAGCGCCCTGGACAAAATGAAATGGCCGAGCCATCCAGGAGTGCGGGCGCGGAGCGCTCGCTCCGAATCGACCACCGCGCTGCCCCGTATCGCCTCCGTGGTGGCCTTCAGCAACGCGATCTGCTCAGCCGGGTGCACCTTGTCACACGGCAGCCGCGTCCGCTCCGGCATGATGCGCACGTCAATACCGTTCTGTTCGCCTTCGGTGCGTGTACTGACCGGGACCAGTGCCCACAAAGGACGGCCGCGTCGCTCGATTTCGCGCCAGGGCGAGTACGACCATTGGCGCAGCGCGCTGGTAAGGGCGGCGAGATAGACGGTGTTCACCGTGGCGCCATGCCGCTTGCCGATATCGCGCATGCGCTCCAGGCTCGTACCGGCCCATGCGAGTCGGCGCTCACCGGTCAGGCCCTCGTCGCGCAGTCGGACGGCCGGCGGGTAGAGGTGACTCGCCAGCCGCCCCGCACCCCGCATGACCCGAACAGGCCGCGCACGTCCCGTCCCACTGCCACGCGGTATCCGAACCCGGCCGTTCTGCCCGCCTTCTCCGAGCAGGACACAGGCGATGTTGTTCATCGCCGACACGCCGTCGTGCAATACGTGATGGCCAAGGTACAGGACCGCGAACTCCTCGCCGTCGTACCCGTGAATGAGCCACATCCGCCATAGCGGCTCGCCCTTGGTGAACGGCACGGCGAGCAACTCGTTCACCAGACTCATCAGCCCGGCGCGCCCGGCCCCGGCCGGTAGGACGCGTTCCCGCACGTGCAGACCCAGGTCCAATGTCGGACGAGGCCGCCACACGCTGCGCCGATTCGCCCCCGGGGACAGCCCGCAACTCATCAGCGGCTGTGTCGGCAGATGTAGGGGGGCCTGCCCGAGTAGTTCATGGATACCGGGAGGCCGCCCTTCAAAGAGGACCAGACCGCCGATCCCGAGATTGACCGTAGGGTGAGCGCGCTCATACGCGAGAAGGGCCCGCTCGATTACTCCCAGGCGACGGCCGGCATCTGCATGGTGGGGATTCTGATACATCAGAAAAACTCCCTCCAGCGCTCTTGCACGACAAGAGCGACGCATCACCGAGATCGGCCGTCGAGAGATCAAGCGTGGTCCAGGATCACGCCGCACCCCCTCATGAACCACGCCAGTCTCGTTCCGCCGATCCCGCGCGTGTAGTCAACTGGTCGCCCTTGCGTCACACACAGTAGTCTGCCGCATTCACCGAGCAATGCAAGCGGCTGGGAACATGGATAGGAAGAGGTCACTGATCAGCAAGAGAACATCCCGGCAGAGCACAGAATCGATCTCGAAACATCACCCTCGCTCCTTACGCGCACCCTTCCTAAATGCACGCATCTCTCCGCTATCGAAGCACTTGCAGCAAATTGGGATCAGCGGATTGGTGCGGGGTGAGCGGTGTCGTAGCGGCGGCGGTGCTCGATGATCTGCTGCCGGTGGCCGGTGGCCCATTGGCCAAGGGCGGTCACAGAGTCCAGCAGCGTCAGGCCAAGGTCGGTGAGCGCGTACTCCACCCGTGGCGGGACGCCGGCGTGGACGGTGCGGGTAACGAGGCCGTCGCGTTCGAGTTGCCGCAGGGTCCGGGTGAGCATGCGCTGGGAGATGCCGGTGACGACGCGGTGCAGTTCGCCGAAGCGCAGGGTGCGGTCGCGGAGTTGCCCGACGACGAGGATGGTCCACTTGTCGCCGATCAGACCGAGGATCTGAAGGATCTGCCGGCAGACGTCCTGCTCCGACTCGGCCATGGGTTACCTCCGTGTGCGGTGCCGACACGAATGTGCCTTCTTGATCGCCATCGTAGTAACAAGTCATGCTGCTGCGAACAGAGAGTAAGTACGGGCGGCTCGGGGCATCCGCTCGGTCGCCGCAGCCGGAGGGGACTCATCGTGAGCAAGACACTCGTTATCGTCGGTGCCGGGCCTGGGCTCGGCATGGGCGTGGCCCGGGCATTCGGTCGCGAGGGCTTCCAAGTCGGGCTGATAGCCCGCACCAAGGAAAAGCTGGACACTCTGGTCGGCGAACTGGCCGAGCTGGATATCAACGCCGCCGCGTTTCCCGCCGACATCCGTGATCGTGATGCACTCGTCGCCGCCCTGGCCGCGGCTCGGGACACATTCGGGCCGATCGACGTCCTGGAGTACAGCCCCAGCCCGACCGGACCGATCACTCACGCGGCCGACACCACCGTCGAGGCGGTGACCGCTCAACTGGAGTTGCACGTGCTGGGAGCGGTCGCCGCTGTGCGCCATGTGCTGCCGGACATGCGAATGCGCGGCGACGGCACAGTGCTGCTGACCACCGGCGTCTCCTCCACCGTCCCCGCGCCGTTCCTGGCCAACGTCGGCCTGGCCATGGCCGCGCTGCGGAACTGGGCGCACACCCTGCATACCGAACTGAGACCCCACGGGATCCACGTGGGCGCGGTGACGATCGCCTCAGGAGTCGTCCCGGGCGGCGGCGAGGCCGACCCCGACGCCATCGGCGCCCGCTACCACCACATGTACCAGCAGCGAGACCAGGCCGAGGAGGTCATCGGCGATCTGGAGGCGTTCCGCACCCTGGTCGCCCAATACTCCGTAGACGGCGCCCTACCGAGCTTGAACGCGTGATGTCGGCGGGGCCTGACAGGGCGACATGAGGTACCCGCAAGGCGGTGGTTCTCGATTAACGCAACGGCATTGGCTAGGCCGTGCCGAGTTCGCGTCGCACGGCCAGCAAGTGGTCCCGGGTCACCTGAGTGATCGGGTGTCCCGGGTCCAGGGCACGCTCACAGGCGTCGAGCACAGTGTGGAGTTCTTGTTCGGCCTCTTGCAGCCGCCCGAGCCGATACAGGGTGCGGCCAAGGTTGGCGCGACCGCCCAGGGTCTCCGGGTGCTCGGCACCGAGGGAACGGATGCGGCCGTCGGCCAGTGCGAGCTGTTCCGCGCTGGCCCGCTCCAACTGCCCGGCATCCAGAAGGACGTGGATCAGCAGCCGACGGCTGAGCAGGGTGTCGGGATGATCATCTCCGAGCAGCCGAGACCGGGCCTGCAGCACCGCCTGCTGCTGGTGAACGGCCTCCTCCAGCAGGCCCGCGCGGTGCAGAGAAACCGCGAGTGCGGACCGTTCTTTCAGCGTCTCGTTGTCGTTCTCCCCACATTGCCGTGTCAGGTCTTGCACGGTCTCGCGGCGGCCGTCGATGTCGTTGTCTTCCTCGCCTTGCATCACACCACCTGAGATTACGAAGCCGTCCGGGCGTGGCAGCACGGCGCCGTCGACCGCGCGGCTACGCGTGTGCATACAGGATTCGGCGGTTGAGGGTGCGGCGTTTCAGCGCTTCGGGCAGCACGCACGGCAGCAGTGGTCGCCTCGCGGATGGCTGCGCGGACCGGATCGAGAGCGCGCGACGGACGGATGCCGAGCATGACCGCCTCGCTGTGCAGCCACAGCTTCCCCAGCTCCGCCTCGACCGGCGCGAGCCGGCGGAACCGATCGACGACTCCGGCCACCGTCGCCTCGGCCTCAGCAGCGGAAATCTCATCATCGAAGCCGACGATCCGCGTGGTCATGTGCAGCCACTCGGCAGGGATCAGGTCGAGGCCGTCCAGACCGGCGAGCTTGTCCTGGTACTGGCGGACCAGGTTGCACACCTCCGTCTGCCCGGCGGGCAGGATGTGCAGACGAGCAGACGGCGGCCCGGCCGCACCCTCGGACGCCACCACCAGTGGTCAGACATGCGAGTGGGAATCGGGCTCACGGTGCCTCCGGGGCGGTAGGGGCTTTGTGCTCCAGCGACCCGGCCTGGAAGGAACGGATCTTCTCGCGCAATTCGGCGGCACGGGAGTCTCCCTTGTACCGGCTGTGCCCGAGCCGCCGCCCGACCTCATCTGAGGCGTCAGTCGATCTGCGGCTTCCTGCTGCCGAGGCCATGCCGGATCCGCCGCCAGAGTGCGGGATGGATGTCGTAGTCGTCCAGGTCGTCCGGCGCGACCCAGACGACCTCGGACGCCTCGTCCGTCGTCATCAGCACTCCGCCGATTGGCCGCGCGTGCAGGCAGATGTTCACCGGCTGTCGGACCTCGTCCAGCCTTCCGTTCTTGATGTACTCGATCACGTGGTCGGGGGTGGTGAACACGCCCACGAGATCGCCGGTTTCGATCTCGACGCCGGTCTCCTCGCGACACTCCCGGACGGCGCATTCCCGGATCGTCTCGCCCTTTTTCAGCCCGCCCGTGGGAATCGTCCACAGACCATTGTCGGGGCGCCGCAGTAGCAGCACCCGGCCCTCGTCGTCACGCACGAGCGCGGACGCTGAGGGCTTGCGGCTGGTGGGCCTGGGCGCGTCCGGGTCCTGCCAGTGGTCGACGCGCCGAGCCTTCGTTGGGCTCATGCTTCATCCTCGGTCAGAGGACGAGCCGACGCCCACACCCGCTCGAAGCTCTCCAGGTAGGTGTTGAAGTAGACGCCGTCCACGCGGCGGATGCGCATGGTCGGGGTGTAGGCGGCGAGGATGCCGTACACGTGCGAGTTGACGATCATTTCGTCATCGAACCGGTAGATGCTGTTGTACAGCGGGGTGTCGTGCAGCCGGATGTCAACGTGGCCGGCGAGCGGCCGGTAGTAGCCGAGTACCGCCGCCACCCTCCCGGCACCGCTGGGAAGGCTTCGGGAACTCTTGGGGATGTGGTCAGATGGACCGCGATGGACATCGAGCACCTCGATAGCGGAGCCGCCTGCGACCGGCTCGACGAGATCGAGCGGGTGTACGCTGAGGCGTTCCCGGACCATGACCTCAGCGACTACCGGGCCCGGATGCAGAGTCTGCTAGCCTCGCCCGGCTTCGAGGCCGTGACCGCGCGAGACGATGGCGCGCTGGCCGGGTTCGTCTACGGCGCCTCGCTGTCGGCCCGGTCGTCTTGGTGGGACGACTTGGAGCCAGTCCAGCCTGCGGGGTTCACGGCCGAGACCGGGCGGCGGACGTTCGCCGTGATTGACCTGGCCGTCCGACCCGCGCACCGTGGCAGGGGGCCGGGGCACCGGCTCCTGGACGAGTTGCTCGCCGGGCAGCCCGAGGAGCGAGCAGCGCTCGCCACCACGCCGGACGAGGGGAGGTCCAGGCGATGTACCAGCCGTGGGGGTGGCGCCATGTCGGCCGCGTGCCAGGTCACACAGGTGAGACCGAACCCTGGTTCGACCTCTATGTGACCGCTCTGGGCTCCGGCCGAGACTCCAGCAACCCCCGGTAGGCGGCGAAAACCGTGGCGTCGCAGCCGCGCCCCGGGACGGCGTCGGCCACCTGGCGTGCCAGGCTGGTGACCAAGGTGGTGCACTGTTCGGGGGGATGGGCCGCGTACACGGCGTGGGCGTGCCGCACGCCCTCGGTCGCGTCGCCCGCCCGTACGTGCCCGGCGGCGCGCAGCAGGTCGAGCTGGGCGTGCACGCGCAGCTTGTTGGCGGGCAGGATCTGCTTGGCGCAAGCCACGGCGGCGTCGAGCTGCTCGCGGTCGCCGGTGCGGGCGTGCACCCACGCCTCGGTGTAGCGCTGGCGGTACTCGGCCCACCCGGCGAGCGACTGCGCGTCCGCCGTCACCGATGCGGGCAGCCGCTCGAAGATCTCCTCGCACGCCCGCAGCTCGTTCGCCGCAGCTCTGGGGGGACCGTCAATGGCGAGGAGTTGGGCGCGCACCGTGCGGACGCTCGCCAAACCCCGGCAGGGAGTCGAGGATGCGCGCTCGACGATCCGATTGGCCTTGCGCAGCAGGATCACCGGGGGCCGTTCATCATAGAGGCCATGCATCAGCCGTTCGCCGCTGACCCATAGGCTGAGGTCGCGGTCTCCGGAAGCATCAGCGGCGTGCTGCGCAGTGATCCACCATTCGCGCGCCAGTCGTGACTGATCGAGGTTGCACAGCGTCTTGGCCACGAGCACGGCCATGCCGCCGGCCACCCGGTTCCAGTCGGGCCGCTCTTCGGCTGTGCTGCGGGAAGTGCTGGCTTGGACCACCATCAGGTCAGCGACAAGGTCGGTGAGCAGCCGGTGCGGGGGAAGGGTCGTGTAGGTGTAGCCGTACTCGGCGACGGTCTCTTCCCACTCCTCCAGGTGGCGGTCCTCGTCGAGGCCGATGGCACGGTCGACGGCGGCTCGGACGTACTCGATCGCCTCCACCACGGGGGTTGACGCGACACCGAACGTCGCGAGCGCTTGCAATAGCCTGCGTCGTCGCATCTCCTTCTCCTCGTCCAGATCGTGGGCATTCGTGCCGCCCACGCTACCCGCGCTGCCAGCGTCGTCGGCCTGCGCCTGGTAAAGGGCGATGAGCTCTTTGCCTGCGTCGAGGATCTCATCGAGCCGCTTGGCCATCTGCTCGGAAGGCGCTCTCATATCTCGTGCCAGCCGAGATATGTAGTCGTCGCTGCACGGCACCCTTTCGGCCAGCTTGCGCTGGCTGATCTGACGATCAGCCATGAGCGCGCTGAGCCTCTCCCCGAATGTTGTCACCGCTCACCCGCTTCGTCCCGGGTTGACCCGCTGCCAGATGCTGCCAGCGCCGTCAGGCGGGAGGCAGTGTCTTCCACGCTAGCGCCGGACGCGGTCTCGTGGTGGGCGGAAGGTGTCACAGGACACAAAGACGGCCCCGGCCGGCGCGCGAACGCCGGGAATTCCGGGACCTAACCGGAAAAGAGGTCCGGCTGTGGGCAAAGTACCGCACCCACCGGGAGCGGAAGCCATCGCCGCGGAGAAGGCCGCGCTCCGCCAGGAATTCCTCGGCTGGTCGATCGTCCACACCAGCGACACCGGCCGCTGGTGGGCGATCCGCACCACCGGGCACGCCCGGTTGGACGGCCGCCCTCTCAGTTCGCGGGTGCAGACCGAGCTGGACGCTGACACGGCGGACGAGTTGCGCTCGAAGCTTCGTGCGGTCGCCGAGGCTGAGGCGGGTGCGCGGTGAGCGGGTCGGAGACGCAGTGCGGCCTGATGAAGGAGTTCCCCGGCTGGCTGGTGGAGGTCAAGGACGTGTCGGGCGGTACCGGGTGGCACGCTTGGCGGCCGGCCTCGCCGGGGCGGGGTGGGTTCTTCGGTGCGCAGGCTGATGAGCTCGGGCTGCTGCGCGAGCTGCTGGACGAGGCGGACGGGGCCGACGCCAGGCTGGCGTTGCGGGACCTGGCGGTCGAGTTGCGCGAGTGCGGGATCACCGCCACGGCCTATGACACGACGCTGACGGCGACGGGTCCGGGCGGGCGTACCCGGCTGGTGACCTGTCGGCGGGGGTTGTTCCGCTGGCTGGGCGGCGGCCGGGTGATCGGCCCGGTCGGGGACCCGCTGGTCACCGTCGACGCCATCCTGGCGGCGTTCGAGGAGCGGCCATGAACCGGTCGACGGACACCGTGCTCGACCTGCCGCCCGTCCGGGACGCGCCCCCGAGCATCCCCGCCGGGATCACCACGTGGTGGGGAGAGTCAACCCGGATGTGGTGGGCCCTGGTGCCGTCGCGGTACGGCCCGCGTTTGGTCGAGGCGCCGAGCGCGGACGCACTGGCCGTCACGGTCGACTGGTATCTGCGTAGGTCGGCGATCTAGGTGTTCCGCCATCTCAAGCCGGGACGGCGCGACGCATCACGGCCCCGCGTCGCGCCGTCCCCAGCGGGCGCGGGAGGTTCCGTGCGGGCGGCCTCCCTCGCCCGCCTGTTCCTCGCGGGGCTAGCCATCCGGCATCTCACGTCCTGGCGGGGTGTCCTGCGTCCTGGCGCGGCGGCCGGGGGCGACGTCGGCGTCCACGGCCGCCGCGCCGCCTTGCCGGTGACCGCGTCCGATCACCTGGATGCCCTCGCCCATGCGCTGACCGCCGCCGGCTGGTCCGCGTCCCCGCGCTACGACCAGCACCCCGCGCTGTTGCGGGTAGTCACGCCCGAGCTGCCGTGCGTGGGCGAGAGCATCCGCGTGAAGCCAGGCGTGGGCGGGGTGCCGTGGTTCATCTCCTCGGCCGGCGACCCGCTGGCGCCCTGCCATGACCTCGCCGGGACGTGCGCGGCCATCGCGGCCCGGCTGGGGCCGCTCGTCGCGGCGGCGCGCGCCAGGACGGAGGAGAGGGACTAGGCATCGCATCCGAGCATGCCGCCAGTGGGCCACACCGCCCTCACCTGCCTGCGAACCGATGGCGGCCCAGCCGTCCCCGTGAGAAGAACAAGGAGAACCCGGAGGTCCCGATGGCACCGTCCCCCCGAATGCTGTGGTTCGAGCTGAGCACCCGCTGCCAGCTGGCCTGCGGTCACTGCTACAACTCCAGCGGCATCGACGGCACCCACGGCACGATGACCGGCGACGACTGGCGCGCCGTCATCGGCCAGGCGGCCGCTCTCGACGTCGGCATGATCCAATTCATCGGCGGCGAACCCACGCTGCATCCTGATCTCCCCGCGCTCATCGGTGCCGCCCGGCAGGCCGACGTCGAGGTGGAGGTCTACAGCAACCTCGTCCACGTCAGCGACGCGACCTGGGCGGCGCTCGCCGTCCCGGGGGTGCGGCTGGCGACCTCGTTCTACTCCGACGACCGGGACGAGCATCAGCAGATCACCGGCCGCGACACCCACCGCCAAACCTGCTCCCACATCGCCCGCGCGCTGGAGATGGGGATCCCGGTCCGCGCCGGCCTGGTCGAAGTCCTGGACGGGCAGCGCACCGCGCAGGCCCACGCCATGCTCACCAGAATGGGCGTCACGCACATCCGCACCGACCGCCTCCGCCCCTTCGGACGCGCCGCCACCGGGGATAGCCCCGACCCCGCCGGCCTGTGCGGACGCTGCGGGTACAACGCCGCCGCGATTCTCCCAGACGGCGCCGTCGCCGCGTGCCCCATGTCGCGGTGGCACACCGTCGGCAACGTCCGCACCACCGGGCTCGCGGACCTGCTCACATTGCCTCTCACGCCCCCCGCGATGCCGGTTCTCGGTGCCGACTGCGAGCCCCAGACCTGCATGCCCAACGGTGACGCCTCCTGCGAACCGCAATGCACACCCGGCTGCGACCCAGGCGCGGAGGAATAGAGGTGGGGCGCAGCACATGGCAGGCGGTCCGCTACCGCGAGCGCGTCCAGACGCTGACGCAGTACCTCCTCGACGAGCAGGTCATCGACCCGCGCGCATGGAATAGCCGGGCCTGGCTCACCGGCCTGCACGAGGTGCCCCGGCACACGTTCGTCCCCGAGCGCGCCTGGGCGTCGGCCTTCACCACAACCGGCAGCAGCCACCTGATCGACAAGCACGCCGACGCCAGCGACTGGTGGAACACCGTCTACGGCAACTACAGCCTGATCACTCAGCGCGCCGAGGGCAACGCCGAGATCGACGACACCACAGCCGAACCGACCTGTTCGCTGTCGTGTCCGGCGATCAGCATGGCGTTCCTGGACCTGCTGGATGTATGCGACCATCACCGGGTCCTGGAGATCGGCACCGGGACGGGCTGGACGGCCGCGATGCTGGCCTGGCGGCTCGGCGCCCGCAACGTCGTCACCGTCGAGGTCGACAAGGCGCTCGCCGAGACCGCCCGCGCCAACCTCGCTAACGTCGTCGAGCAGCCGGAGGTCATCACCGGCGACGGCGTCGACGGCTTCCCCTCGCACGCCCCCTACGACCGGGTCCATGTCACCTGCGGCGTTCGCGACATCCCGCACGCTTGGATCGAGCAGACCCGGCCCGGTGGGCAGATCGTGCTGCCCTACATGCCGATCGGCGGCGCCTTCGGGCATCAGCTCCGCCTGGACGTCCTGGATCCCGAGGGCGCGATCGGCCGGTTCACCGGCGGTGGCGGGTTCATGATGCTCCGCGACCAGCGCACCGGCCCTCCCCGGGACGAGGTCACGGCCGCGCCCGGAGCCCCGTCCACCACTCGCATGGACCCGCGACTGATAGCCGAAGCCAGCGGCGGCGGCCAACTCGCTATCGCCGCCCTCACTCCGGGCCTCACCGTCGACACCGCATGGACCCAGACCGCAGACGGCTGGGCCTACACCGCGACGCTGTTCACCGACAGTGCCCTGGCGTCGTGCACGGCCCTCCGCGGGGCTGATGAGTACACCGTCGTCCAGCATGGCGACACCCGGCTGTGGGATCAGGCCGTGGGCGCCTACCTGTGGTGGCTCGGCAAAGGCCGACCTGGACCAGACCGCTTCGGCATCAGCGTCGACGCCGAGCGGCAGTGGATCTGGCTCGACGAACCATGCAACGAGCTGAGCTGAACCCCACTCGCCCGCCTCTGCATGGGCCGGGGCGGCTTCGCGTTCTCAGCAGGAGTCGAGCAACCCGTCCAGTGCGGTCTTCTCCGCCTGGTCGGCGGTCAGGACGTACCAGTACTTCACATCGATTCAGGGCCGGGTGTCGTCGGCGAAGTGCGGGAGGACCATGTCGACCAGCGCGGCTACGTCGGCGTCGACCATTGGCTCGCCGGTCATGCCCATTCGGTGGAGGAGGGTTCCGACGACGACGTCGATGAAGAACAGGACCCGGTTCTCCGGCTCGCCGAGCGCCTCCTGGAGCGCGATCCGGTAGGGGTCCTGCAACCGCGTGGACAGGACCTCGCGCAGGGCCGGATCGCTGACGGCGTCGCTGAACACGCCTGCGAACGCGTCGCCCACGCCGGGTTCGCTGATCTTCGCCGCGGCCCAGTGGATGGCCGAGGACATGAGCTCGGCCCGGCTGGAGCCCTCCAAGGGCGCCGGGCCGAAGGCGTCGAGGAGGCAGTCCACGATCAGGGCGCCCTTCGACGGCCAGCGACGGTAGATCGTCGTCTTGGCGATGCCGGCCGCGGCGGCGATGCGGTCGACGGTGGCGCGCGCGTAGCCGAGTTCGTCGACCGTCCTCAGCGTCGCGGCGAAGACCACGTCGTTGACGCCGGAGCGCGGACGGCCGGGTTGCCGGGCGGATGTGGTCGACGTCATGTCCACACGATATCCCATTACGCTACCATTGGTTTCGATACCTCAGGTAGCGAAACATGGGAGGGCGAAATGAGCGAGGTCACCGGTGCGGAGCAGGCGTCGGCGGGCGACCATCTGCGGAAGCTGGCCCTGGGAGGAGATCCGGACTGGGCGGCGATGACGGCCGGGGAGCTGCGCGCCTACCGCGAGGCGGAGAACCGCAGGCGGGCGTCCCCCGAAGCGCAGGCGATCACCGGGATCCCGGATCGCGGCGCCGCGATCCGGTGGCAGGAGGTGGCATTGCCCGGGCGCGGGCTCCCGGTCCGGGTGTACCGGCCCTCGTCCGAGAGCGACGGCCTGCCGCTCGTCCTCCACGTCCACGGAGGCGGGTTCGTGGGTACGGCCGTGCAGAGCGACTGGGTGAACAGCCACCTGGCCGCCCAACTGCCCGCCGTCGTCGTCTCGGTCGAGCACCGCCTCGTCGACCCGGAGACTCCGCTGTCGGCGGCCGTCGACGACAGCTGGGACGTGCTCCAGCACGTGGTGCGGGACGCCGCCCAGTGGGGTGTCGACCCCGCGCGGGCCGCCGTCTTCGGCGAGAGCTGCGGTGGGTTGATCACCGCCCTGGCGGCGATCCGGGCCAGGGAGTCCGGCCTGCATTTGCGGGCGCAGGTGCTGGTCAATCCCGCCGTCGATGTGACCGGGACGATGTTCGACTACGCATCGGTCACCGAGCACGCCCAAAGCCCCACCCTCACCGTGCCGCAACTGCGGCTGTTCCACCGGCTGGCCGTTCCGCCGGGAGCCGATCCCCGCGCACTGTCGCCGCTGTATGCCGACCTGGACGGGCTGGCCCCGGCGCTGGTGCTGGTGCCGACCCGCGACCCGATCGCCGACCACGGCCGCAGCTACGCCGGACGACTGCGAGCGGCCGGGACGCCCGTGCGGCTCACCGAGTACTCCGGGGCCACGCACGCGTTCCTCAGCATGCCGGGCGTGGTGCCGCAGGCGGAGGACGCGCGGGCGGAGATCGCCGAGTTCCTCCGCGGGGCCCTGGCCGCGTGACGAGCCGGGCGTTTCCTGGCGCGACGAGGACGGGAGGGCGATGAGCGCCGCCGAGCTGAAGGAGCGGTCCGCGCCGCCGGATGCCGACTTTGCGGCGGGGCGGAGCCTGGCGGGGCTGCTGCGCCCGCACGGATGGAGCTTCGCGGCCGTCGTTGTCTTGCAGGTCATCGGCGCCGTCGCGGGTCTGGCGCCGCTGCTTGCGGTCGTCGAGCTGGGGCGCGCTCTGCTGTCGGACGGCCCGATCGATCACGGCCGTGTCTGGTCCGTGGTGATCGCGGGCGCGGCCGGCCTGCTGGTCCGGCTACTGTTCACGGCCGCGTCGTCCGGGATCGGGCATGTTCTCGACGGCCAGGTGCAGCTGTCGTTCCGGCGGCGGCTGGCCGCACGGCTGGGACGCGTGCCAATCGGCTGGTTCTCCCAGCGCCGGACGGGTGAGCTGGCCAAGGTCGTGGGTGAGGACGTGAGCGCCGTGCACCCGTTCATCGCCCATGCCCCCGGCGAGCTGGTCTCGGCGTTCGTGGTGCCGCTGGTGTCGCTGGTCTACCTGTTCACCGTCGACTGGCGGCTCACGCTGATCACGCTGATCCCGGTGGCGCTGGCCGTGGCGCTGGTCCCGTTGATGATGACCCCGGCCCGGCTGCGCGAGCAGAAGGAGTTCGACGAGGCCATGGGACGGATCTCCAGTTCGGTCGTGGAGTTCGTCCAGGGCATCTCGGTGGTCAAGGCGTTCGGCGGCGGCGAGCGCGCCCACCACCGGTTCCGCGCGGCCACCGACGAGTTCGTCACCTCCTTCTACCGGATGGTGCGCGGCCTGTCCGGGATCGCCGCCGGGATGCAGCTGGCGCTGTCGCCGCCGTTCGTGCTGCTGGTCGTGCTGATCGGCGGCGCGGCCCTGATCACGTCCGGCGGCATGCCCCCGGCTGACCTGCTGCCCTTCCTGCTGCTCGGGCTGGGGCTGACCGCTCCGGTCGCGGCGCTCGGCCACGGCTTCGACGACATGCAGGCCGCCCGGCGCGCGGTCGGCCGGATCCGGGACGTGCTCGCGGTGCCGCCGCTACCCGAGCCCACGCGTCCGGCCGTCCCCCAGGGGCACCGGGTGGAGCTGCGCGGGGTCCGGTTCGGCTATGAAGCCGATCACGAGGTGCTGCGCGGGATCGACCTGACGCTCGAGCCGGGGACGGTCACCGCGATCGTCGGGCCGTCGGGGAGCGGGAAGTCCACGCTGGTCCAGCTGCTGCCGCGGTTTTTCGACCCCACCCACGGGTCGGTCGCGCTCGGCGGTGTCGATCTGCGCGAGCTCGGCAGCCGGGACCTGTACCGGACGGTCTCCTTCGTCTTCCAGGACGTCCGGCTGCTGCGCGCGTCGGTCGCGGACAACATCGCGCTGGCGGTGCCGCACGCCGGCCTCGACGACGTGGTGCGCGCCGCCCGCCGGGCGAACATCCATGATCGAATCCTTGAGCTGCCGCGCGGATACGACACGGTGCTGGGCGACGAGGCCGGGCTGTCGGGCGGCGAGGCGCAGCGGATCTCGATCGCACGCGCGCTGCTGGCCGACGCGCCCGTCCTGGTGCTGGACGAGGCGACCGCCTTCGCCGACCCGCACACCGAGCAGGCGGTGCGCCGGGCCTTGGCCACGCTGGCGGGCGATCGGACGATCCTGGTCATCGCCCATCGCCTGGAGACGATCTCCGAAGCCGACACCGTCGTGATGCTGGAGGACGGGTCGATCGTCGAGCGCGGCACACCCGCTGAGCTGATGGCGCGGGACGGCAGGTTCGCCGCGTTCTGGCAATCGCAGCGATCGGCGGTCGCCGGCGGCGGCGTACTACAAGGAGATGAGCCCCGATGATTCGAATGCTGCTGCGCGTCCTGGGGCACGAGTACGCCCGGCCGGTGCGCCGCACAGTGACCTTGATGACGGCGACCGCGATACTCGAAGGCTTGTCCTACGCGCTGCTGGTTCCCGTGCTGCGCGCACTGTTCGGGAGCACCCCCGAAGACGCGCGGCCCTGGCTGATCGCGTTCGGGACGGTGGTCGCGGTCTACGCGGTGCTGCGCTACGTCGCCGACCTGTCCGGCTTCCTCGCCGGGACCACCCTGCTGCGCGGGATGTACCACCGGCTCGGCGATCATCTGGCCCGGCTGCCCATCGGCTGGTACAGCGCGGGCCGCGTAGGGGAGGTGTCGGTCCTGGCCAGTCGCGGCGTCCTCCAGGCGATGAGCGTGATCGCGCATCTGCTGGCACCGCTCATCTCCGCCTGCGTGACGCCCCTGACGATCGTGGTGGTGATCCTCGCCTTCAACTGGCAGATGGGCCTGGCCGCGCTGGCCGCCGTACCGGTCGTGGCCGCGATCCAGATCTGGACGGGACGCTCGACGGCCGCCGCCGATGCCGAGCGCGTCGAACGCGACCGCGAGGCCACCGGTCGGGTCATCGAATACCTCCAGGCCCAGCCGGTCCTGCGCGCGGGCGGTCGGACCGTCGAACGCTTCGGGCTGCTCGACGACTCGCTGCGCGGCCTCCAGCGCGCGTCCCGCCGTTCCGCGCTGTCGGCGCTGCCCGGCATAGTGGGCCTGACGCTCACGGTGCAGGCGATGTTCACCGTGCTGCTGGTCCTGGGCGCCTACCTGGCGCTCGGCGGGAAGATCGGAGCGGCGGAGATCCTGGCGATCCTGGTGCTGGCCGCCCGCTGCGCCGATCCGCTGCTGTCGCTGGCGGAGATGAACGGCCGGCTTCGAGGCGCCCGCTCCGAGCTGGCCAGACTCGACACCGTGCTGCGCACCGAGCCGCTGCCGGAGCCGTCCGAACCCGTCCGGCCGGAACGCCACGACCTGGAGTTCGACTCCGTCGCCTTCCACCACGGCGACCGCACGGTGATCGACGACGTGTCGCTGTCCGTCCCGCAGGGACAACGGCTCGCCGTCGTCGGCCCCTCCGGCGCGGGCAAGAGCACACTGCTGCAACTGCTCGCGCGGTTCTACGACGTGGACGCCGGCGCCGTCCGCATCGGAGGCGTGGACGTGCGCGCCATCGACACCGAGACGCTGATGGCCCAGATCGCCATCGTCTTCCAGGACGTCTACCTCTTCGAGGGCACGATCGAGGAGAACGTGCGCCTGGGCCGTCCCGACGCCGACGAGGCCGAGGTGCGCGCGGCGGCGACCGCGGCGCGGCTGGACGAGGTGATCGAGCGGCTGCCCGGCGGATGGGCGGCCGATGTCGGCGAGGGCGGCGCGCTGCTGTCGGGCGGTGAGCGCCAGCGCGTCTCGATCGCGCGGGCCCTGCTGAAGAACGCGCCCATCGTGCTGCTGGACGAGGTGACCTCCGCGCTGGACCCGGTGAACGAGCAGGCCGTCCATGAGGGGATCGAACGCCTGATGGCCGGCCGGACGGTGGTGATGGTGGCGCACCGGATGCGGACCATCCAGCGCGCCGACCACATCGCCTTCCTGGACGGCGGCCGAATCATCGAAGAAGGCGGCCACGACGAACTCCTCCACCGCGGCGGCCGCTACGCCGATTTCTGGAACATCTCCCTGACACCGGCAAGATGAAAGGTCGTCCCGTACCAGGTACGGTACGAGCCGCTCGCGCCGCACACCCTCCCGGCCACGGCGCGGATCACGGTGGACCGGCGGTTGCTGCCCGGCACCGGCCCGGCCGCGGCCACCGACGAGATCCGCGAGGCCGTCGAGGGAACCGGACCCGGCTGCGAGATCAGCGTCCGATCGGGCGTCACCATGCTCCCGGCCTACCTGCCGCCCGAGCGCCGTGACGTTCTCGGCGACGACTATGTCCGCCTGTCCGCGGTACGCAAGCAGGCCGCCGTTCTCCGCGACACCGTCACCCACTTCTTCCAGCGCCCCCAAGCCCGGCCGCCGGTCTGACGCGCCGGCGGCCTGGGTCGGCGGCCCGGGGCTGCGGCCCGGGGCTGCGCGCCGGGGAAACGGTGCGGAAACAATCGCGGGCGTACCACTGGTCGTGTTTGTCCGACTCGTGAGGAGCACGGCATGGCACCTCTGGATGATCTCCCCGTACCCGGTCGGCGCGCTTTCCTGGCCACGAGCGGCCTGGCGGCGGTCGCCGGTGCGACGTTTCCGGCTGGGGGCGCCGCCTTCGCGTCCGCCGAGGATCCCGACCGGCTGTTCAAGGACGGCCGGTTCGCCGCGGCCGAGCGCGGTTACCGACGCCAGTTGCGCGAGGATCCGGGGAAGGCGCGCGCCGCCGCGCAGGTCGGGTACATCGCCCTGCTGTCCAACCGGTTCGGCACCGCCGAGACATTCCTGGCGCGAGCCGTCCGGCTGAATCCCGGGGACGTCGCCTCGAAGCAGCGGCTCGCCGAGTGTTTCGTGCGGCAGGACCAGCTCGCCCGCGCTGTGCCGCTGCTCCGGCAGACCGGCACCGAGCGGGACGCGGCCTTCGCCACCGTCTTCGACCATCTCAAAGGCAGGCCGTGGCAGATACACGGGGCCGCGCGCACGCGTGTGCCCTTCCACACCCTTGACCCTGTGCCCACCGTGGAAGCCTCGGTGAACGGCGGGAAGGCGAAGAAGTATCTGCTCGACACGTACGCGACGCTCGACCTTTCGGCGGAGGCGGCGAAGGAGGCGGGGCTGCGCCCGCTGGCCAGCATGAAGGGAGGGGTCGTCGACGCTCATCCGGTGACCTTGTATTTCGGTGTCCTGGACTCGTTCAGAATCGGGGACATCGAGATCCGCAACATTCCGGTGCAGTGGAACGACGCGCAGAGGCCGCCCCTTCCGGACGGCTCGCAGCCGGCGGGCGCCTTCGGGACGACGATCTTCTACCACTTCCTGACCACGATGGACTACGCCGGCCGGGCCCTGGTCCTGCGGCGCAGGTCCGGGGCCCCGCGTCCCCGGTTCCACACGCGGGACCGGCTCCCGCTGTGGCTCGCCGGAGACCACTTCCCCTGCACGCTGGGCAGCCTTCGCGACTACGGGCCGCGCATGGTCACGGTCGACACCGGCGGCATCGGCAGCGGTCTCGACACCACGGTGCAGATCGCCGAACAGGTCGGCATCGAGGTGGACTACGAGCATCCGGCCGACCGGTTCGGGCACAGGACGTATCCGATCATGGCCGACCGGATCAGCCTCGGCAGGGCGGTCCGGCGCAACGTGCCCGGCCACGCGGCGGAGAAGGTCTTCCCTGGATTCCCGGGCCCCGGCCAGTCCGTGCCGTTCGGCTTCGACCTGATCGCCAACTTCACCCACGAGTTCTTCAAGCCGTTCGCCGTCACGTTCGACTACACCGACATGTCCCTATGGGTCGGGTCGGCGTAGAGCCTGTTGGACCGCTTTGCCGATGCGTGGGCCGAATGGATGCCCCGGCCGGCTGACGCGTAGCCGTTCAGCGAGGTCGTTGCCGTGCAGGTCCACGCTGGCCTCGATCAGAACGGCGAGCGTCTCGATCGTCGTGCGCACTCGCCGCCAGGCAATGATCCAAGTTCCGGCACCGATCACCAGCGCGGGCCACCACCAGACACCGAGTATCGCGTAACCACACCCCCAGGCGGCCAGTTTCGTCGCGGCACTGAATGCCTCGCGCGCATTGTGCAATTGCGTTCGTACCGAGCCGGGTAGGACCAGCCACAGTCGTGGCCAAACTATGGCCACGTCCATTCCGTACAGTTGCCGGACCCGGTCATCGACCGCCACCATCCGGTCGCCGCTCCAGGTCGGCCGTGTGGGACGGATCAGCGCGATCCTGTCGCGGCGACCACGCAGACGGTCGAGCCCCTCTTTGGACGGGAGCAGCCCCTCATCGTTTTGCCCGCGATGGTGGTGAATTTTGGCTTCACGGTAGTCGCTGTGGCGTTTGGCCCAGCGGCGGCAACGCCATCGCACGAGCAGGCGGGAAAAGGGATCGGCGGGGTCGCGCAACCATATCTGACCAATGGCCGTTCCCAGCGCTTGCACGATCAGGCCCAGGCCCGCCGAGGCCAGCAGAGTCGCTGCGCTGACGAGCACTATGGTGCCCGGCTTGCCGGCCGACGGCCCAGTGGTCATCGCGTTCACGCGTGTACGGAGCCGGTCGATATCGTGCCAATGGTCATGGCCTAGTACGCCGCCACCTGCGATGGCCACGCCGAGGAAGAGCAGACCGGGCAGGACGAGTAGATTCAGCCAACGCTCGGCGACCTTGCTCCCGAGGGAGGACAGGAAGTCATTCACTCGTCGCTCTGGAGCGCCGTGCGGCGGAGCCGCTCACCGTGGATCCGGCACAGCGGCGCCCGTCGGGGCCAGCGGGGTTCCTCCACCCGGGAGCAAGGTGAGGGACCCGGGCAGCACAGCACCTCATGCTCAGGGCGAGGCGGTACGCCCGGCACATCGATCATGCTGCGGCTGGTGCTGCGGGATCCCGCGTCGAGCAGTTCGTCGTCCAGCTCGTCGAGCGCGGCGAGCAGCGACTGCGGTTGTGCGCCTTCCCGAACCAGTGCCGCAACCCGCTCGGCCGCATTCCGTACTTGCGGGTTGCGGCTGACCGGATCGCCTCGCTGGTCGAGCCTCACACACAGCTGCTCCAATCGCGCGGCCAGTTCACGCCGAGTTTCCGGTGGTGTCATAGAGCCGGCTTCACCCCCTGTATGACGCTTTCTCGCAACGGCGGGCGGGGTCGGTGACTAGTGTGGCGCGGGGGCAGCCTCTCAAGAGAGGCATTGGCGGAAAAGGGCCGGACTCGATGGATCATCAAGATCGAAATGTACAGTTCGCCGCTACTTGGGAGTCCTTGCGTGCCCGCTTGGAACGATGCGAGTCGGGAGATTGGGACGCGGTGTCCGGCGAGGAGGTGGACGCGGAGATCCGGACCTTGCTGATCTGCAGTTCCGACCTGGCCACCGACGTCAGTGCGCGACAGATCGCAGGGCTCGTCTTCTGGATGCGTTGCCGGGCACTGGGAGAGGGGCAGGGAGAGATCGAGGGCGCGATTGCGGGCACGCTACTCGTCATAGTCTGGGCCGCTGATGAGAGCACTGTTCCGGAGGAGCTGGCGGCCGGTTACCGAACGGATCTGCGGCCAGAGGACGTGACCGCAGACGGTCCGGATCTTTGGCACGCCCACGTGGAACCGCGGGTGGAGGAGTTCCAACGTACGGGGCAGCGGCTTAACTTGAGTATAGCGCTTGCACACAGTTACCTCGCGGTGATGGCCACTCCTGAGTCACACCCGAGGTTCCGCGACCGGTTGGCGGACTACGCCTGCGTGCTGTTCGAGGCGGCCCGCGCCTACAGTGACACCTCTTTTCTGGAACGCGCGATCACCGTGGTCTCGGAGGCGCTGCGGCGCACCGCGGACGACGATCCGGCATGGGCGCCGCTGACGGGCAATCTCAGCCTGATGCTGAATACGCGCTTTGACGTGGCCGGAGATCCCGGTGATCAGGAGGCTGGAGCCCGCCTGGCACGCGATGTGCTGGAACGGACGGGCGAAAGGCCACCGGAAAGTACCCGGTACACCAGTGAGTTCGCCGAAGGGACGCTTCCCTGGCGACAACTGCGCGCCAGGGCAATCGATCACGATCAATTCGTTGACCTGTTCCGCGAGGCAGCCACAGATGATGATCTGGAAGAGTCCGCCCACGGCGCTCTCCAACTCGGCCGAGCACTGCTTGAACGCTTTGACTTCAAGGGCCACGTCCAGGATCTGAACGAGGCGATCAACGTGCTGCGCCAGGCGCTCGCCGAACCGTCCGCCGATCCCGGGCGACGCGCGATCATCCTCGCCGACCTCGGAAGGGCGCTCCACCTGCGCTGCGTTCGGCTGAAGCGTCCCGAGGACGGTGAGGAGTCCGTGGGGCTGTTGCGGGAGGCGCACGAGAGCACGCCGGAGATCGCCGCAGGGACCGCAATGGTTCGGATGTACCTCGCTTTGTCGCTGCGTGGCCGGTTCACCAGGACCGCGCGGGTGGCGGATCTGCAAGAGGCGGTGAGTCTCGCCCGCCGGGCCGCCGACGCGGTCTCCGCTCAGGACTCCCGGCGCCCTTTCACGGCCAACATGCTGGGGTTCGTCCTGCTCGAAGCCCACGTGCACAACGTGGGAGGCGAAGATGAGCTATTGGAGCATGCCATTGCCGCTTTTCGGGAGTCCGTCGACCGGACGCCGGAGGGTGATCGTGCCCTGGAGCAGCGGCTGATCAACCTTGCCAGCGCGCTGACGCACCGTTTCCTCCAAGGCCAGGACAGCACCGACCTGGCACAGGCCCAGCAGTGTCGACGGCGTGCCGTCGAGATCGGAGCAGGGGGCTACCAAGGAGAGGCGGCCCAGGCCAGGCGGATGAGCGTACTCGGAATCGGGCTCATGCGTCAGGCTGATCACGCCGGCGACACCGTCCTCATGGATGAGGCTATTGAGCTGCTACGTCAGGCTCTTCTCCGCACCCCCGATGACGACCCGGCGCAGTCCCACCGACGCCTGAACCTCGCCTGCTGCCTGCTCAACAGTCCTCCTCTCCTCGGCCTCCCCGGCAGAATTGATGAGGCCATCGAGCTGCTGGAATCTGCTTTGCGCATGTTGCCGGAAAGTGCGGCGGACAGGGGCCGCTATCTCAGCGTGCTCGGCAGCGCAAAGATCGGCCGGGCGTCCACCCGCATCCGTCCTCGGATACGGCAGCGTGCCCTGGAGGAGGCTGTGGCGATCTTCGAGGAAGCCGTGCGGGCCACCCCGGCCGCGCATCTCAATCTCCCGACGCGGCTCTGGAACCTTGGGTCCGCCCTGCTCGAACGTCACCGTCTCACCCGGGATTCTGCTGACCTGACTGAGGCCGCCCGGATGTACCGCCGGGCCGCGGAACTGCCGAGCGCGACGCCCTCCACCCGAGCCGAGGCCGCCCGCGCGTGGGGGCAGGCGTGCGCCGAGCTCGGAGACTGGACCCAGGCCCTGCGGGGCTTCACTTTGGCCGTGGAGCAATTGCCCGCGATCGCGCCGCGCAGCCTGCTTCGCAACGATCAGGAGCACTGGCTCAGCGGCTTCGGGGGCCTGGCCGCCGAGGCCGCCGCCTGCGCCGTGCAGACCGGCGATCCCGCTCTGGCGGCGCGTCTCCTGGAACAGGGACGCGGGGTCCTGCTGGCACAGACATTCGACACGCGCAGCGACCTGACAGTCCTGCGCCGGCGAGCTCCCGACCTCGCCGACCATTTCGAACGACTGCGCGATGCCCTCGACACCGTAGGCAGCGAGCTGGAACCGGAGAGCGAAGCCGGAGCTGCGGCCGGCGCGGATCACCGCAACGCGCTGGCCGCCGAATGGGACGCACTGCTCGTCCGCATCCGAGCCCTGCCCGGAATGGACGGCTTCCTGTACCCACCCGGAGACCTTGAGCTGCGGGCCGGCGCCGCCGACGGACCCGTGGTCCTGGTGAACGTCACCTCCTACCGCAGCGACGCGCTCGCGATCACACCGGACCGGATCCGCGTCATCCCGCTCCCGGCACTCACCCCTGCGATGGCCACCAAACTGTCAGAACGCTTCGCTAAGGCACTGCGCACTCTGAACGCACCGAACGGCGCCACGCAGCGACAGGCCACCGGAGCACAGAATGCGATCCAGGGAGTGCTCGCCCAGCTTTGGGACATCGTCGTCGAACCCGTCCTGGACGAACTGGGCCTGTGCACAGCACCGGCCGAAGGACAGGTGTGGCCACGCGTGTGGTGGTCACCCGGCGCGCCCCTGTCCACCCTGCCCCTGCACGCCGCCGGACACCAAGGCGATCACACTCGCACCGACACCCCCAACGTCCTCGACCGAGTCGTGTCCTCCTACACGCCGATAGTCCGGGCCCTGCTGCACGCTCGCACGCAGGCAGGCGCCCAGGTCACAGCCCGGCCGCGACTCCTTGTCATCGCGGTGCCGGAGGCGGAGGGCGCCGCGCCTCTGGCCGCGGCGCAGCGCGAAGTAAGATCCATCACCAAGCTCGTACCGGAGTCAACGATCCGCACAGGGCCCGCAGCCACCTACGACACAGTGGTCACCGACTTGCCCGGCCACGCGTTCGTGCACTTCGCCTGCCACGCGATCGCCGACACCGACCACCCATCACGCAGCCGCCTGATACTGCACGACCACCGGAACCGGCCGCTGACCGTGCCCGACATCGCCCGGCTCCGGCTGAACGGGGCGCGGCTGGCCTACCTGTCGGCATGCAGCACCCACCGCACCAGCCCAGAACTGGCCGACGAATCCATCCACATAGTCAGCGCCTTTCAACTCGCCGGCTACGCCCACGTCGTCGGCTCCTTGTGGGAGATGGACGACACGGCGGCGGCCCGAACCGCACGCGGCGTCTATCAGCGGCTGCGGAAGCGACCAGGAACCCTCGACGAAGCGAGCACGGCCATTGCGCTCCACGAAACCGTTCGCGAAATGCGCCACGCCTTTCCGCACGCGCCCAGCCTGTGGGCCGGCCTGATCCACGCAGGCGCCTGACATCCGGATGACGCGGCCCGGGCGGAAGGTCCCGCCTGGTTACGGTGCGTTCTTCGCGTACGGCGGCTGCGGCGCGGACCCCGGCGCGGCCGCAGGGGCGGGGCCGCCTTCGGTGAGGCCGTAGCGGCCGTGGAGTTCGCGCAGGACGCGGGGCGCGTACCAGGCCGAGCGGCCGAGCAGGCGCATCGCGGCGGGGACGAGGACGCCGCGCACGGCGATGGCGTCGATGAGGATGGCCAGCCCGGTGCCCAGGCCGAACATCTGCATGAAGCTGATCTTCGCCGTCCCGAACGCGAAGAAGCTCACCGCGAGCAGGCAGGCCGCCGCGCTGACGATGCGCCCGGTGTGGCCGAGGCCGTCGACCACGGCGGACTCGTTGTCCTCGCCCTGGTCGTGGAGTTCCTTAATGCGGCTGGTGACGAACACCTCGTAGTCCATCGAGAGGCCGAAGGCGATGCAGAACATCAGCACGGTCATCGACGCCTCCATCGGCTGCGCCGTGACGCCGAGCAGGGGGGACAGGTGGCCGTCCTGGAAGATCCACGTCATGACGCCGAGGGTCGCCCCCAGGCTGAGCATGTTGAGGACCAGCGCGCGCAGCGGCTGGACGACGCTGCCGGTGAACAGGAACAGCAGGAGGAAGGTGGTGAGGGCGACCAGGCCCAGCGCGATCGGGAGGCGGCCGCTGATGGAGTCCTTGGAGTCGACCAGTTCGGCACCGGTCCCGCCCACCAGGGGACGCGACCCGGCGGGCGGTGCGACCGCCCTGACCTCCTTGACCAGGCTCTGGGCGTCCTCCGACCGCGGTGCCAGGGCGCTCACCACGTTGATCCGCTGCGCGTCGGCGCGGCTGAGGGCGGGGTCGCCGGCCGCCGTGGACCGTCCGCCCGCGTAGGTTCCCGTCCCGGCCTCGACGCGGACGACGCCCTTGAGCCCGGAGAGCCTGGCCGCGTACGAGTCCAGTGGCGCCCTGCTCACGGGCTTGTCGATGACGACGCGGATGGCCGCGTCGTCGTTGCCGCTGAACTTCTCCCGCAGCACCGAGGTGACCTGGCGGCTCTCGGCGCCGTCCGGCAGGACGCGCTCGTCCGGCGTGCCGAGGGTGATCCCTAGGAGCGGGCTCGCCGCCAGCAGCAACACCGCGAGCACGGGCAGCGCGGTGAGCGCGGGCCGCCGCATGACGGTGTGGGCCAGCCGTCCCCACAGGGGCGCCCGGGCCTCGGCGTGCGCCCGCTTCGCCCACGGAAGCCGTCCGCTGTTGACCCGGTGCCCCAGGACGGCGAACAGGGCAGGCATCACGAACAGGGTGCCGAGGGCGGCGATGGCGACGACGCCGACCCCGGCATAGCCGAACGAGCGGAGGAAGTACTGCGGGAACACCAGGAGCGCCGACAGCGCGACGGCCACCGTCGCGGCGGAGAACGCGACCGTACGGCCCGCGGTGAGCACCGTCCGGCGGACGGCGTCCTCCACGCTCGCGCCCGTCGCGAGCTGCTCCCTGAACCGGCTGATCATCAGCAGGGCGTAGTCGATGCCCAGCCCGAGGCCCAGGGCCGTGGTCAGGTTGGTCGCGGTGACGGCGACGTCGGTGGCGCCGCCGAGGACGGTGAGTTCGGCGAACGTACCGGTGATCGCGATGGTCCCGATGACCAGCGGCAGCAGGGCCGCGACCACGCTGCCGAAGACGAGCAGGAGCAGCACGAGGGTCAGCGGCACGGCGATGGCCTCGGCCAGGAGGAGGTCCTTGGGCACCTGCGCCGACATGTCGTTGCCGATGGCGGCGCCGCCTCCGGCCCGGACGCCGAGCCCGCCCTTGTCCGCTCCGGTGTACTCGTCGATGACGCTCTTGGCGTTCTTCGCCCGATGCGTGTCGTCGCCCTTCACATGGGCGAGCACCATGGCTTCGTGGCCGTCCTTGGAGCGCAGGATCGGGCTGCCCGCGTCCCAGTACGAGACCACGTTCTCCAGGTTCTGATCGCTCTTGAGGCCGGCCACCAGGGCCTGGCCGCTCCGCCGGACGGCAGGGGCGTCGATGCGGCCGCCGGGGGCGCGGACCAGCAGGACCAGGTTCGTCTCCCCGCCGAACTTCTCCTCGATGGCCTTCTGGGCCCGGCTGGAGTGGGAGGCCGGGTCGTCGTAGCCGCCCTCCTTGAGCTTGCCGAACGCTCCCGCGCCGACGACACCCATGACGACCACCGCCACGAAGGCGAGGACGAGTACCAGCCGGGACCGGCGGATCGCCAGCTCGGCTATGCGTGCGAACACGGACAGTCTCCTTTGGGAACGGCATGAAGCAGCCGGGGGGTCGGCAGGGAGGGGTCGGCGCGGTGCTCCGCGGATGCTCTTCGCAGGTGCGGTGTCGCACTCTTCATCGCCGTGCACGACGCTAGCGGGGAGACAGAAAATTTGGCAGTGTTAGATTTTCCTAACACGATGGATGGTCGCCGCATGCTCGCAGACGAACACCTCACGGCCCCGCCCTCGCTGCGCCAGCGGCGCCGGGCCGCCGCCGCCCAGGAGATCCTGGACGCGGCCGAACGACACATCACCGAGCACGGGCCGCACGCCCTGTCCCTGCGAGCGGTCGCCCGGAGCCTCGGAATGACCGTCCAGGCGCTCTACCACTACTTCCCGAACCGGGATGCCCTCGTCACGGCGCTCATCACCAAGGCGTACGACGACCTGGCCGACGCCGTGCAAGCCGCCGTCGACACCCCGGCGGACGATCCGGACACGCCGCGCCTGGTGGCCGCGGCCGAGGGCTACCGCCGATGGGCCATCGCCCATCCCGAGCGATTCCAGCTCCTCTACGGATCGCCCCTGCGGCACTACGCGGCCCCCGCCGATGGCCCGACCACCCAGGCGCTCCGCCGCATGAGCGCCATCTTCGAGCGCGAGATGTTCGACGGGTTCACCACGGCACAACTCGCCGCGGCCGACGCCCCGCTCTCGTCCTCACTCCGGGCGCACCTGGAGCGCCTGCCACCGGAGGGCCTGGGCCTACTGCCGCCCCCCGCGGTCTCTCTCCTCATGAGCGCGTGGGGGCACATGCACGGGCTCGTCGTCCTGGAGGTGTTCGGGCACACCTCGTTCATCGGTGACCATCAGGCCGAGATCTTCCACTCGGCGATGCGGGGGATGCTCAAGGACGTCCACAGCCGGATCCCCGCCGCCTGACCGGCGACGCCGCACCGGCGCTCACCGGCGCGCCGGGGCCGGCCGCTGTCGGCGCCTCAGCTTGCGGTGAGCCAGGCGCGGATCTCGTCCATGAGCGGGACGGGCGCGTCGTGCTGCATCAGGTGACCGGCGTCGTCGATCAGCGACAGCGTGGCGCCGGGGATCAGGCTCCGCAGCCGCCGGGCGATGCCGGTGGGGATCCAGGCGTCGCGGGCGCCCCACAGGATCCTCACCGGGATGTCCATGCCGCCCAGCCGCCGCTCGTTCTCTTCGAGGAACCGCTCGTCGTAGTCGGCGATCTGCCGGTAGAAGGCGGGCTGGCCGTCCTCCCCGGTCCAGGGCCGTACGAGGGCGTCCAGATCGTCGTCGCGCAGGCCGCGGTGGCTCGCGCCCTGGATGTAGGCGCGCACGATGGCGGTGTGGATGTAGCCCGGGAGCTGTCCCAGCAGGTCGGGGTGGTCTTGGACGAACTTGAAGAAGGGTGAGCCGCTGGGCGGGATGGCGACGACGTCGACGAGCATCAGCGACGCGTAGCCGACGTCCAGGCTCAGATGCGCGCGCAGGGACACGGCGCCGCCGAAGTCGTGGGCGACCACGTGCGGCCGGTCCAGGCCCCAATGCGTGAGCAGCGCCGCGAACGCGTCAGCCTGCACGCCGAAGTCGACGCGATGCTCGGCATGCTTGGAGGACAGGCCGTAACCGGGCATGTCCCAGAGGTGGACGGTGAAGTCGCGGCTCAGTGCCTCGGCGAACGGCTCCCACAGCAGCGAAGAGAACGGCGTGCCGTGACAGAACACCACGGCCGGACCGGCGCCCGCACGTCCCCAGGCGATCTGCCGTCCACCCCACTCGAACCGCTCCGTCAACTCCATGATCTCAACCCTACGGCGCTCCCGTTCGGGGGCGACCATGGCGCCGCCCGGACGGCCGCTACTCCACCCCCAGGGCCTTGGCGATGGCCTTCGCGGTGGACTCGATGATGTTGGGCACGTAGAACACCACGCCGATCGCGATCGCCAGCACGATGAACTGGGCGAACCGCGTGATCTCCCGGGTGAACAGGAAGAAGATCGCCACGATCGACACGATGACCAGGAAGACCGGGCCGAAGAAGTCGCGCAGGAACCTCGCCAGCCCGTCGGTGTCCGGGGGGTCGCCCGGCGATGGCGATGGTGTGGGCGCCAGCATGGCCGCCCTGACGACGAGAGCGTTGGCGAAGTTGATCACACCGGTGAACATGTTTGAGCCTTTCCCAATCGCCTGTTCCCTGGGCCACTCTCACACGAACGGGGGCGTTCTCGCTCGCATCACCCAAGCATGTCGTTCTCCGCCCGGCCTCTCCTGACCGTCCATCGAGAGGTCAGCGCTCGATCGAGCCCTGCCGGGCGGACGCCACCCGGGTCTCGGGCCGGTCCCTGGTGCTCACGATGATCCGCTCGCTGACCGTCCAGACGGCCAGGCCGGCCCCGGCGGCGAACCCGGCCGTGAACCGGACCGTGAGATCGCCGCTCACCAGGAACACCAGGCCGAGGGCGGCCGCGCCGAGCAGCACCAGAATCCATCGCGCCCGCACCATCGGATCGTCCCGCCACCGCCGAATCGCCACGTTGCCCTCCTTGTGCGGCCACTAGCCCCATTGTGGGGCCGCAGGCCGACACTTCGCCGAGCGAATCAGCCGGGCATGCGCACGATGGGTTTGATCACCTTGCCCGCGTAGGACGCGTTGAGGGCCTCCTCCACCTCGTCGAAGGCGAACCACGAGACGAGGCGGTCGAACGGGAACCGTCCTTGCCTGTAGAGGTCGACGAGAGCGCCGATGATCTGGTCGCTGCGGCCGCCGCCTCCGAGGACGCCGACGATGCGCTTGCCCCACAGCGTGGTGAGGTGGTCGAGGGAGAACTCGGCTCCGGCCGGGGCACCGCCGATGAGCGCGCAGGTGCCCAGCATGCCGACCGAGTCCGCCGCCTGGCGTACGACGGAGATGATGCCCGTGCACTCCAGGGCGTTGTCGGCCGGTCCGCCGCAGATGTCGTGGACGGCCGCCACGGGATCATCCTGCAAAGCGTCGATGGTGTGCGTGGCGCCCAACTCCCGGGCGAGGGCGAGCCGGGAGGAGACCGGGTCGACGGCGACGATCGTGGTCGCGCCGCTGTTGCGGGCCGCCATGATCGCGGCGAGGCCCACCGAACCCGTCCCGTAGACGACCAGGCTGGAGCCGGCCTCGGGACGCAGCGTGGTGAGCACCGCGCCCGCGCCGGTCGACATCCCGCAGGCCAGCGGCCCGAGCAACTCCAGTGGAACATCGGCGGGCACGGTCACCAGACTGCGCGCCTGGGACAAGGCGAACGTCGCGAAGGACGACTGCCCGAAGAAGTGGCCGTGCAGGACCGAACCATCGGCACGGCGCAGCGCGGACGGTCGGCCTCCGGGCCGGACGCCGCTGACCAGCAACTCCCCCAGCCGGGCGCAGTAGCGGGGCTCACCGGCCAGGCAGTTGCGGCACTCGCCGCACCACGGCCACCCCATGACGACGCGGTCGCCTTCGCCCACCGAGGCCACCCCGGGACCGACCGCGGCCACGGTGCCCGCACCCTCGTGCCCGAGCACGCCAGGGGCCGGGAAAGGCAGGTCACCGTGGCGGGCGAGGCCGTCGGTGTGGCAGATGCCGGTGGCCGCCACGCGGATGAGCACCTCGCCGGGCCCGGGTTCGTCGATCTCGACGTCCTCCACATGGAAGGGACCGTCCCGCGTGTCGAAGACGGCGGCTTGCATGCGCACGACGACCTCCGGGGCACGGCGATGAGCAGACCTGTCCGCCCCAAGCCTTGTGTCAGGAGCCACACGGACGAAGCGGAAGCTTCCGCCCGGCGGAAGGACTGTTCGGTGTCACTCGGTCGGCAGGCCGGCCGCGGAGAGGTGATGCGCCACCCGGAACCGCTCCGGGGCCGCCCGCTCACCGGATGCCGCCTCGGCGATGATCCGGCCGAGGAGTGGCGCGAACTTGGCGCCGTGCCCCGAGCAGGGCGAAGCGACGGTGATCCCGTCCACACCGTCGATCACGAAGTCCTCCGTGGGGGTGTTGGTGAACAGACAGGTCGTCTCGGCGTACGGCTCGGGAACGACACCGGGCAGGGTCTGCCGGACGTACGCGATGATCCGTTCACGGTTGGCCGGGTCGATCCCACCACTCTGCGCGGCCGCGCTCCGGATCGGCCGCCCGCCGTTGTACTCGGCCACTTTCTGACCGGCCCGGCCGTCCGGCAGGACGGCGTCGCGCCCGCCGGGCAGGCCATAGACCAGCATGGTCGGGTTCTTGTGGATGAACGTCGGCCACGGTTCCTCCGCGTCGCGGTAGGGGAAGTGGTAGGCGTTCTCCTGCATCACCTGGAGCGGGGGGAAGGCGGCGAGGAACTCCCCCGGCAGCGCGAGATCGCCGAGCAGATCGGGCAGCCAGCCGCCGGCGGTCACGATGACCTTTTCGGCTTCCTCGGTACGCCCGTCCGAGCTCACCACCCGGTGACCGGCGCCCGCTCGCTCGACCGAGGCCACCGGCCAGCCGGTCTCGACCCTGGCGCCGTCGGCCCGCGCCAGCCGCAGCATGGCCAGCACCGCGCCCTCCGCGTCGATCACGCCCGCGGCGGGGTGCCACAGCACTCCGGCGTCGCCTTCGCCGAAGCTGAACCGAGGCCAGCGCGCGGCCGCCTCGGCGGCGGTCAGCAGCTCGTGGTCGACGCCGACCTTCTCGAACACAGCGGCCAGCACCGCCGGGGCCCGCTCCGCGCCGAAGTCGAGCGAGCCCGTCGGGCTGATGAGCCGCTCGCCGGCCAGGCGCTCCAACTCGTCCCATTCGGCCCGTGAGTCCACGACGAGCCGGGTGTAGAACGCGTCGGGGTAGCCGTACCGGAAGATCCGCGCGGATCCGTGCGAGCTGCCCTGGTCGTTGGCCGGCGTGGAGCGCTCCAGCACGGTCACCTCGTGACCGCGCCGCGCGAGCTGCCACGCGGTCGCGGCCCCGGCAAGCCCGGCCCCGACGACGACATACGTACTCACTACGGCTCCCCCCTCCCGACATCGTTCCCGGGCAGCAGGTCACCCCGGCCCCCGTGATCGGAATCTACCTGCCCGTCCAGAATCCACGAGACGTCGGCCAACGGCACCCAGGCCGTCTTTGGCGGGTGAGAGCTGGAAATGAGTACCGCTTCACGAGTATCGTAAGTTGCCCGGGATCGGGGACTTGGGAAGGTGTGAGGGCTCTGGCTGAATTCGTGCGCTACAATCTTGAGGACGGGTCAGAGGTCGTCTTCGAGACCACCGAGCATTCGCTCGTCAGCCAGCGGGGCGGTCAACCCAAGACGGTCGATGGCGGTGAGCTCGAACAGCGCATCGCACCGATCGCTCAGACCGCGGAGGCCATATCTCGCGGTTTGCGGGAAAAGCTGAGCCCTGACGAAATTGAACTGAGCCTGGGCGTTAAGGTCTCCGGCAAGGTGAACTGGTGGTTCATTGCCAGCAGCGCGGGCGAAGCGGCGATTACCGTCACCTTGCGGTGGAATGCCTCATCCGGTGGTGCCGAGCCTGCCGCGGGAACGACGGGTCCGTGACGTGGGCGGACTAGACCGAGCCGCGTCAGCGGTCTGTGCCGTGTACGTCGGTGGAGAGCGAACCGGTTCTGGCGTGCTCGTCGCTGACGGTCTCGTACTCACCGCGGCGCATACGCTCACCGTCGCTTCTCCCGATGACGGGCCCATCACCGTTCGTTTTCTTGAAGAGCCCGATGACCCTCCGGTATCGGCACAGCGAGCCGATGTCGACGACCAAGGCGCGGCCGCAAAGCTGGACGTGGCTCTGCTGCGGCTTGAATCCACCCCCGGGCCGGCCCTCCCTGTTCCCATAGAACTATGGCCCGCGCTACGTTGTCCGACGGACGTTCACGTATTCGGCTATCCGCTTGACGAAGGCCCGAACCCGCATGGCATCTGGCGCCGACTTCGGGTCGCCGGGCCGGTGCGCGGCGGAATGGTACAGCTCGATTGGAACGTCGTCGGTACATTGATCGGACATAGCGGCGGTCCGGTCTGCGATTCCTCGGGCTTGATGGTGGGAATCCTGGTAGCGGGCTCGGAGCAGGGCCGTTTCGATCGCATGGTTCCCGTGCAGGAGATTCGACGCGCATGGTCCGGTCTGCCGCGGCCGTGGCTGATGGCCGGCGAGAACGCCCGGGGACATTTCGTCCAACGAGCCGCCGGTCAGCGGAGCGCGGCGCGAGGCGGTGACCTGTTCCGAGGACGGGTCGCCGCGCTCCACAAGATTCAGAGCTGGCTCCGCGCCGACGTCTGCCCTGGAGTCCCCCTGGTGGTCACGGCCCAGCCAGGGGCCGGCAAGTCGGCCGTCGTGGCCCGGGTGGCGGTCATCGCCGAACAGACCGGCGAGAACCCTGGCGTGGCATTCCACGCGCGCGGCGCGCGTGAAGCCGACCTCACCGATGCCATCTCCGCCGCGTGCAGGGCTGACGCTCCAGAGTCCGCGTCGTGGAAGGAACTGGTCCAAGACCTCGCGGACCGAAGCCCCGCCCGACCGCTCGTCATCATTGTGGACGCCCTCGACGAGGCAGTCGAACAAGACATTCCGGAGATCCGGGCCGTCCTACGTGACCTTGCCCGTCTCGACTGGATCAGAGTCATCGTGGCCACCCGAGAGCTGAGGACGAGCGATCCGTACCTCCCCGGGGGCCATCTCCACGGTCTCGGCGTCACGCGAGGGCCGGACAGCCAGAACGTGGTCGACCTCGACTCCGACCGGTATTTCGAGCCGGAGGATCTGCGTGCCTATGCGTCGGCGCTGCTCACGCAGACGGATTTCGCCAAGCCGGGGCCGGCGGGAGCCGCGTGGGAGACCTATCGTCAGGCCACATCCCAGTGCACCAGGCTCGCCGGCGAGATAGCGAAGCGTGCGGGCCGCAACTATCTGGTCGCCGGCATGGCCGCGTTCCAGCTCGCTGAGGATCCGGTCGCCCTCGATGCCCGCTCGCCTGATTTCGATTCCAGCGAGCTGCCCAGCGGAGTGGGTGAGGCTCTCGCCAAACATCTGGAGCGCCTTTCGGTGACCGCGCAACGCCAGCAGAGGGCGTTGCTGACCGCATTGGCCTATGGCCGGGGCTCAGGTCTCGACGACCATCGATGGCTGCGCTTCGCGAAGGCTCTCGGGTATGAGGCGACCATGGCGGAGCTGGATGTGCTCCGCGAGAGCGCGGCCGTGGACTATCTGCTTGAGACGGCCGTTGAAACGGAGGGTACGCAAGTCACCCGCCTGTTCCATCAGGCACTCGTCGACGAGCTGCTCGCCGGCCGGAACGTTCGCCGTGACGAGAGCCGCCTCCTTGAGTTGTTGCGGTCGGAATCGGCCGACGGCGGCTGGCTGGCCGCCTCGCGTTACGCCCGGCACCACGCTCCCGACCACGCGGCACGCGCGGGGACCCTGCCGAACTTGCTGGCCGAGCCCGATTTCCTCGTGGGCATGGCACCCGGCGCGATGCGCTCGGCCGTACGGAGCCTGACCGTGGCGACTCGGGCCGCCCCCGGAGCAATCTATGACCTGTCGGTTCCCTTCATGGAGGACGATCCGGGCCTCAATTCCGCGATCCTGCAAATGGTCTGCTCTGTCCAGGGAAACGAGAACTTGGCCGGTCGCCTCGCCGACCTCGCCCTTGATTGCCCATGGCGGGCCGCCGTGCGGCTGCGTCCGCTCGACACCGCGCTGGCGCGGTTCGAGGGCCACGCCGACCAGGTTTGGAGTGCCACGGTCCTGTCCTGGCCGGGGATGGACCACCACGTGCTCGTCACGACCTCGGAGGACGGGACGGCGCAGGTTTGGGACCCGTTGCGTCCCGAGAGCGAATTCGCCCGTTTTGGCCGCCACACCGGACCCGTTCAGCGCGCAGCCACCTTGCCCTGGCCGGACATGAGTTACCCGGCGGTGGTGACCACCTCGGCCGATGGGACGGCGCGCGTCTGGGATCCGCTCGAACCCGACGCCGAACTCGCGCGCTTCGACGGCCACACCGGCCCGGTCTCCAACGTAACCGCCCTGACCTGGCCAGGCTTGGACCGTCCTGTCCTCGTCACCACCTCGGCCGACGGGACGGCACGCGTCTGGGACCCCCTCGAACCCGACGCCGAACTCGCACGTTTCGACGGCCACGCCGGAGCCGTCTGGGGAGTGGCCACCTTGGCTTGGCCCGGCTTGGACCATCCGGTAGTCGCAACGACTTCGGCCGATGGGACGGCGCGTGTCTGGAACCCGCTCGAACCCGAGGTCGAACTCGCACGCTTCCAAGGCCACACCGGCCCGGTCTCCAACGTAACCACCCTGACCTGGCCAGGCTTGGACCGTCCTGTCCTCGTCACCACCTCGGCCGACACGGCCGATGGGACGGCACGCGTCTGGGATCCCCTCGAACCCGGCGCCGAACTCGCACGCTTCCAAGGCCACAGCGCTCAGGTTCGAGGCATCGCCGCCCTCACTTGGCCCGGCTTGGACCACCCGGTGGTCGTGACGGCCTCGACGGATGGAACGGCACGCGTCTGGGACCCTCTCAAACCTGATGCCGAACTCGCGCGTTTCGACGGCCACACGGGAGCCGTTTGGGGAGTGGCCACCATGGCCTGGCCCGGCCTGGATCACTCTGTGGTCGTTTCTGCCTCGGAGGACGGCACTGCACGCGTCTGGGATCCTCGGGGACCTGATGCCGAACCAGCCCCGTTCGACGGCCACGCTGGTCCTGTAGAAGGACTGGCCACCTTGCCTTGGCCTGGGTTGGAACATTTCGCCGTTGTGACCACGTCGGTCGATAGGACAGCACGCGTCTGGGATCCGCTCCATCCCGACGTCGAACTCGCACGCTTCGAAGCCCACACCGCCCAGATCAGACACGCGACCGCCTTGGCCTGGCCTGGGTTGGACCATCCTGTTGTCGTGACCACGTCGGCCGATAGGACGGCACGCGTCTGGGATCCGCTCAATCCCCATGCCGAACTCGCGCGTTTCGACGGCCATACCGAACGGGTCCAGGCAATCACCACAATGGCGTGGCCCGATCTCGACCACCACGTGATCGCCACCGCATCACACGACAGGACGGCACGCGTCTGGGATCCGCTCAATCCCGACGTCGAACTCGCGCGTTTCGACGGCCATGGCGAACGGGTTCAGGGGATCACCACATTGCCCTGGCCCGACCTCAACCATTCGGCCATCGTCACCACGTCATTCGACGCGACCGCCCGAGTGTGGGATCCCCTTCGGCCCAACGCCGAGCTCGCACGCTTCGACGCCCACACCGGGCCGGTCCGGGCCGTGCTCACCTTGCCGTGGCCGGGCCTGGACCATCCCGTTGTCGTCACCACTTCAGACGATGGGACGGCCCGGATCTGGGACCCCCTTCGGCCCAACGTCGAGCTGGGATGTTTCGACGCCCATTCCGGTCGCGTCTGGGGCGCGACGACCCTCACGTGGCCAGGTCTGGAGCATCCGGCCGTCATCACGACATCGGCGGACGCCACCGCTCGTGTCTGGGACCCCCGACGCCCCGATACCGAGCTGGCGAGGGTCTCCCTCATCAGCACCGGCTATGCGGTCGTCGTCGTTGCCCCGCTGACAGCCGTCGTGTCGACCAGCCGCGGGTTCATCGTCGTCAGCCTGAAACCAACCCCCAGGGCCACCTGATCGAGAGGTTGCCGCCCCTGCTGTGGATCTGATGACCCTCTGCTCACAGTGCGCCCGGCTGGGCGTGTCAGGGGTGAGTGGCGAGGATCGGGCGTAGGTGGGTGTAGGCCCAACCGGCGAGGGTGGTCGGGGTGGTGGTGATCAGGTCGCGTGGTTGCTCGGGTGTGAGGTCGCGTGTTCCGGCGGTCATGCCGACGATTCCTTCCACGGCGTTGGGGGGAAGGCCGGCCGAGCGCAGCGCGGCGCGGACGTCGTCGTCGCTCACGAGTTGCAGACGGATCGGTCGGCCCAGCGCTTCGGTGAGGGTTCGCGCGACCTGTTCGTAGGTGAGGTCCTCGGGCCCGTGGACGGCCTGCACCGTGCGGCCCCGCCACTCGTCGCTGAGGAGCCGGACGGCGACGACCTCGCCGATGTCACGCGGGTCGAGCCAGGGCATGGGGCGGTCGGGCGCGTCGGAGGTCGTCAGCACGCCGCGTTCCAGCCCGTCGAGATCGTGCAGCAGGTTGGTGAAGAAGTAGCTGCAGCGGAGGTGGAGCACGTCGGCGCCGGTCGCGTCGAGCAGTTCCTCGATCCGGCCGAGGCCGTCGATGTTCCCGGCTCCGTGGCGCTTCTCGGCGCCGATGCTGCTCAGCAGCACGACCCGCGCGATGTCGCCGGCCCGTGCCGCGTCCGCGAGGGGGACGGCGGTCCGTTCCGAGGTCTCGATCGGATCCTCGGCCGAGTGGGGGGTCGGGTCGACCCAGAAGACCGTCCGCGCGCCCGCCACCGCCTTGCGGACGTACGCCGGGTCGGTCAGGTCGCCGCGCCGCACGTCCACGCGGGCGCGGGTCGCGGCGTCCAGGCGTGCCGGGTCGCGGATCAGGACGCGCGGCCGGACGCCCGCCTGGAGCAGCAACCGGACCACGCGGGATCCGACATGTCCGGTCGGGGTGGTGACGGCGATGGTCATCTGGGTGCCTCCTCGTGTCGCCCCTGCTCGTCCTCCCCGAACGGGCGACGCCCGAACACTCTCCGCACATGAGGGGACCCCGGGCGCCGGGGTGTTTACTCTCCGGTGGTTCCGTCGATGCGCTCGCGGAGCAGGTCGGCGTGGCCGTTGTGCCGCGCGTACTCCTCGATCATGTGGTTGAGGATCCAGCGAAGCGAGACGTCCTCGCCGCGGTGGCGCCCTGTGATGTCGAGGGACGCGGCGGCGCGGACGATGTCGCGAGACCGTGCGCACTCCTCGGCCCACGCGGAGAACGCCTCACCAGGGTCAGCCGTGTCGGTCTGGAAGTCGAGGTCATCGCCGGGCCGCTGCTTCCAGCGGTAGGAGACGTCCTCGCCGCTCAGCCTGATCCGGAACCAGACCCGCTCGACCTCGGCCATGTGCCGGACCAGTCCGAGCAGTGACAAGGCCGACGGCGGCACGGCCCTCCGCTTGAGTTGCTCGGTGGTCAGCCCCGCGCACTTCATGGCCAGGGTCTCTCGCTGGAACCGCAGGAATCCGGCCAGCATGGTGCGCTCTGCGGCTACCAGCGGCGGGTCGGTCCTGCCTTGATCGTCCACCGGTTCATCGTGCCATGGCGCGGCGATGCGCGCGCAGACGCCGACTGGTTGTTGGTTAGAGGATATCACGATCGCTATTGACTCTCGTTGCGTTGTGTTATAGCTTCTAACAAGCACGAGAGCTAATAACGCAAGTGTGATGGAGGTCGTCATGAACAGCGAAGGACTTGTCGAGGTCGTCCTGCCGGGGAAGGTCGAGCCGGAAGGGCTGGAGATCAGGCACGGAGAGGTCCCCGCCGCGGGCCCGGGGCAGGTCGTGATCCGGATGGAGGCGACCGGTGTCTCCTTCGCCGAGCAGCAGATGCGCCGCGGCCGGTACTTCGACCAGCCCGCGTTCCCGTTCGTGCCCGGCTACGACCTGGTCGGCACGGTGCTGGCCGCCGGCGAGGGCGCCGAGCCCGGCCTGGCGGGCACCCGGGTCGCCGCGCTGGTCAAGGTCGGCGGCTGGGCCACCCACGTGCTCGTCGACGCGGCGGACGTGGTGCCGGTCCCGGACGGGATCGGCGCGGCCGAGGCGGAGACCCTCGTCGTCAACGGAATCACCGCCTGGCAGATGCTGCACCGCAAGGCCCGCGTCCGCGCCGGGCAGACCGTCCTGGTGCACGGCGCCAACGGCGGCGTCGGCTCGGTCCTGGTCCAGCTCGCCCGCGCTGCGGGCGTGAAGGTCATCGGCACGGCCTCCGCCCGCCATCACGGCGCCCTGCGGGACCAGGGCGTCGTCCCGGTCGACTACCGCACCGAGGACGTCGCCGCGCGGGTCCGCGAACTGGCCCCGGGCGGGGTGGACGCCGTCTTCGACCACATCGGCGGCCGCAGCGTCGTCGGCTCCTGGCGCCTCCTGGCCCCCGGCGGCACGCTCGTCTCCTACGGCAGCGCCTCCACCCGCGACGACGAAGGGTCCAAGCAGTGGCCCGTCCTCAAGCTGCTCGGCCGGGTCTGGGTGTGGAACGCCCTGCCCAACCGGCGCCGCGCCTACTTCTTCAACGCCTGGGCCGGACGGGCCCTGGCCAAGAACCGGTTCCGCGCCAGGCTGCGCACCGACCTCACCCAGGTCTTCGCCGCCCTGCAGCGCGGTGACATCACCCCCAAGATCGCCGCCGAGCTGCCGCTCGCCCGCGTCGCCGACGCCCTGCGGCTGGCCGAGTCCGGGACCGTCGCCGGGAAGGTCGTCCTGACGCCGTAGCGCACGGCGCCGCGCACACGCGCGGCGCGGGACGGCAGCGGGCACGGCCTCCCACAGTCGGTCCGGGACCGGTCCCGCCGGGCCGTGTCTAAATTCACCGCATGGCTCCCGAACTGTCGCGGCGGGAATCGTCGACCGGAGCACGGCTCGCGCGCAGGGCCGTGTCCCGGCCGCCCGTCGCCGGAGACGGCGATGGATCAGCGCGCGGGGGGCTGATCGTTCGGGCGCGTCCATGTCGGCCGTCTCCAGCGGAGGCCCGGCGGCCGGGGGTATCCCGGAGCCGGACGGTCCGCCGGTGACGGCCGCGGTACCCAGGGAAGGGGCGGTAGTCCGTCGTGCACCGCGTCAGCCGAACCGGCGCCTCCACATGCGGACGGACGGGGGTCCGGCCGTGAGGAAGCGACGAGCCGCCGAGGTCAGGGCCACCCTGCGCCAGTGGCGGTGGCCCCGGGAGTTCCGGATCCGCCCGGCACCATGGCCGGACGACATCCTGTCCGCGTTCGCCGGCCTGTCCGCGCCGGACGCCGTTCGCCTCGATGAGCCTGGGCAGGCCCCCGGCCCGCGGGCCGCGGCGAGCGGAGACGTACCGGGCCTGTCCGGACGGTCCTTGGCGGACGTGGCGACCTCCGTCTGGCGGCTGCGTGTCCGGATGGCCGGACTCCCCGAGGGGATGCGCTCCACCACCCGCCATGTCGAGAAGGCGTGGGACACCCTCGCGGAGGCCGGAGTCGAGATCAAGGACCACCTCAACGCGCCCTTCGACTCGGGGCTGAGCATCAGCGTCGTCGCGTTCCAGCCCACGCCGGGACTCGAACGCGAGCGCGTGATCGAGACCATCCGGCCGAGCGTCTACCTCGGCGACCAGCGGATCCAGATGGCCGAGGTCATCGTGGGCACTCCGGACTCCACCGACGGAACACGGCCGCGACCAGGAGCGAGGGAACAGCGTCAATGACCAGGACCACGATCGATTTCGGGATCGACCTTGGGACGACGAACAGCGCTATCGCCGTCCTCAACGGCGTGGACGCCAAGGTCTTCAAGAACATCGACGGCAGTGAGACGACCCCCTCGGCGGTGCGGGTCGACCAGCGGAACCGGTTGTACGTCGGCCGCGAGGCCAAGGAGCGCAGCGAGCAGGACCCGGAGAACACCAGCGTCGAGTTCAAGCTCCGGATGGGCACGGCCGGCGGGCCCAAGGTCTTCAAGGACGCCGGGCGGTCGATGGGGCCCGAGCAGCTGTCCGCCGAGGTCCTGAAGTCGCTGAAGCGCGACGTCGAGAGCGTCGGGGACGAGGTCGCCGCCGCCGTCATCACCGTCCCGGCGGCCTTCGAGCTGAGCGCGTGCGAGGCGACGAAGCGGGCCGCCGAGCTGGCGGGCCTGGCGCAGGCGCCGCTGCTGCAGGAACCCACGGCGGCGGCGCTGGCCTACGGGTTCCAGTCCGAGGCCGACAACGTCTTCTGGCTCGTCTACGACTTCGGCGGCGGGACGTTCGACGCGGCCGTGGTCAACATGCGCGACGGCGAGTTCAACGTCGTCAACCACCGGGGCGACAACCTCCTGGGCGGCAAGCGCATCGACTGGCAGATCGTCGAGACGCTCCTCATGCCGGCGGCGGTGGAGCGGCACGGCTTCTCCGACTTCCGCCGGGGCAACCCCCGGTGGGCGGCCGCCGTCAACACGCTCAAGCTCGCCGCCGAGGCGGCCAAGATCCAGCTCTCGCGCCGGGACTCGGTCGACATCGACGTCGTGCTGGTGGACGCCGAGGAGCGGCGCTACGAGTTCGACTTCGACCTTCGGCGCCGGGACGTCGAGCGGATCGCCGAGCCGTACATCGCGCAGTCGGTGGACCTGTGCCGCAAGGCGCTGAACGAGAGCGGGCTCGGGCCGGACGACATCGAGAAGGTCCTGCTGGTCGGCGGGACCACGCTCTCGCCGTACCTGCGGGAGCGCATCGCCGACCCGCGCGAGGGGCTGGGCATCGCGCTCGACCAGAGCCAGGACCCGCTGACCGTCGTCGCCAAGGGTGCCGCGATCTTCGCCGGGTCCAAGCGGCTGGAGGCCGGGCCCGCGCTCACCACGCCGTCCCCCGGCGTGTACGCGATCGAGCTGGAGTACAGCCCGACCGGGCCGGAGACCGAGCCGTTCGTCGGCGGAAGGGTGTCGGGCGAGGACACGGCGGGGCTGGCGATCGAGTTCGTCAACGCCGAGGCCAAGCCGCCGTGGCGCAGCGGCCGCATCCCGCTGTCCGCCAAGGGGACCTTCACCGCCACGCTCTGGGCCGAGAAGGGCCGCAGGAACACCTTCCTCATCGAGCTGACCGACCAGTCCGGGGCCGTACTGCGGCTGAGCCAGGACCGCATCGACTACACCGTCGGCACCATCGAGACCCAGCCGCTGCTCCAGCAGACGATCGGCATCGGGCTCGACGACAACAGGTTCCTGCCACTCGTCGCGCGCAACACCCCGCTCCCGACGCGGCAGCACACCACGCTGCGCACGACGGTCGCGGTCAGCCGGGGCACCGGGGAGGGGATGATCCGCATCCCCGTCCTGGAGGGCGAGCACCCCCGCGCCGACCGCAACCTCCGGATCGGCCGCCTGGAGGTCGATTCGGAGCAGGTACGGCGGGACGTGCCCGAGGGCAGCGAGGTCGACTTCACCTTCGTGGTGGACGAGTCGCGCCTGGTGGTGGCGCGGGCCTACGTGCCGATCCTGGACGAGGAGTTCGAGCACGCCATCAACATGCAGACCGAGACCGTTCCCGAGCATGCCGACCTGGTGCGGGACGCTCAGGCCGAGAAGCACCGGCTGGAGACCGCGCGCCGCCGGCTCATCGAGATCGGCGACGCGCGGGCCTCGGAGCTGCTGGCCCGGATCGACCGCGACCAGCTGGTGCGGGACCTGGACTCGAAGGTGCAGGCCGCGCGCGCCGACACCACCGAGGCCACCGAGTGCGGCAGGCTCATCCTCATCGTGCGGGCGGCGGTGGACGACCTGGAGGACGCGCTCGAATGGCCCGCGCTGGTCAGGGAGTCGCAGGACGTGCTGGACGCCGTCCAGGACCTCGTGCGGGCCAAGGGGAACGACGACCACCGGCGGTCGCTGTCCACCGCCGAGGCGTCGGTCCGGGCGGCCCGCGCCTCGCACGACGCGGCGCTGCTGCGGCAGCGGATCGACGACCTGCGCAGCCTGGCGGTGCGGGTCCTGGACGAGTCGGGCGACCTGCCGTTCCTGATCTTCGAGGAGCTGCGCTCCCTCCAGTCGGAGATGCGCGACCCCGCTGAGGCCCGGCAGCTCATCGCCGCCGGTCAGCGGGCGGCGGCCGCCGGCGACACCGGCACGCTGCGCGACATCAACGGCGTCCTCGGCGACCTGCTGCCGGCGTCCCGCCCGGGCATCGACCCCCTCAGCACGGTGCGGAGGGTGTGATGGGCGAGCAGGCCCCGCTGCTTCTCGCGACGCGCGAGCTGGCGCTGGCGCAGGCGCGCACGCTGGCCCGGCGCGGCCGCTACGCCGAGGCCGAGGCGATCCTCTCCGATGTCCGGCGCGACATCGCCCCGAGCGTCCCGCTGCTCGACCTGCTGGCGCGTGTCCGCGCCCAGCAGGGCCGGCTGGACGAGGCCGACGCGGCCTGGGCCGAGGCCGAGCGCCTCGCCCCGGGAACCAGGGAGATCGCCGAGGGCCGCCGGCGCGTCGCGAAGGCGCGCGTCCGCCGGACGACCCGCGCCGCCTGGCCCTACCTGGTCGCGGTGCCGGCGGTCGTGCTCGTCGCCGTCGCCCTCCTCGTCCTGGACTCCGGGGAGGACGACGATCCGCCGCCGCCCCCGCAGCGTGCGGCCCCCGCGCC
>NZ_SMKU01000310.1 GCF_004349215.1 Actinomadura rubrisoli
CGGTGGCGGTGAGGGGGTGCTCCTCGACCTCGTAGCGGCGGATGTAGGCGCCGGCGAACGCCTGGACGCTGGCGCCGAACGGCAGGGCCAGCAGCGCGCCGAGGGGCCCGACGACGGCGGCGCCGGCCAGCACCAGCCCGAACGCGACCGCGGGGTGCATGTCCAGGGTCCGCGCGGTGATGCGCGGTTGCAGCAGGTAGTTCTCCAACTGCTGGTAGGCGGTGATGAACAGCAGCATCCACAGCGCCGTGGAGGGCGCCTTGGTCAGCGCGATGAGGACCGGCACCGCGCCCGCCAGGTAGGTGCCGACGGCCGGGATGAACTGCGACACCACGCCCACCCACAGGGCCAGGGTCAGCGCGTAGGGCACGCCCAGCCCGGCCATGGCGATGTAGTGCGCCACGGCCGAGATCATCGCCAGCAGCGCGCGGGAGTAGATGTAGCCGCCGGTCTTGGCGATGGCGATCTCCCAGGCCCACAGCACCTGCCGCTGGCGGCGGGGCGGCAGGACCGAGCAGACCGTCCGGCGGAACTGGGGGCCCTGCGCCGACAGGTAGAAGGTGAACAGCAGCATCCCCAGGAGCTTGAAGATGACGCCGAACGCGGTGGCGCCGATCCCCCAGGCGTTCCCGGCCAGGTCGGACATGTGGCGTGAGAGCTGCTCGGTCACGGTGGGCAGCCGCTGGAACAGCGTGTCGCGCGACAGGCGGGTGCCGAAGGTCGCGTTGACCCAGTCGATGACCTCCCGGACGTAGCCGGGGAACCCGTCGATGAGGTGGGTGGTCTGGCTGGCCAGCAGCGATCCGATCCCGCCGATGAACCCGCCGGCGAACAGCGCGATCACCAGGAACATCGCGCCGGTGGCCAGGCCCCGCCGCCAGCCGCGCGCCGCCAGCCAGTTGACGGCGGGCTCGATCGCGAACGCCACGAACAGCGAGGTCAGCAGCAACAGCAGCAGCTCGCGCAGCCGCTCGACCAGCCACAGCCCCACCACGAACAGCAGGACGGTGGCGCCGGCCAGCAGGAACGCCTTGGGCAGCCACGGCGGCATCGGCCGCGGGTCCCGCGTCCCGGCGGCGGGCACGCCGGGCGGGGCCTGGCCGGGCGGGATCCCGGCGGGCGGTTCCGCGGCGCCCTCGGACGCGGGCGCTGGCTCGCCGCGGGGCGTCCGCTCGCGTTCGCCGCCGGGCGTCCGCTGGGGTTCGTCCCCGGGCGGGTGCTCGGGCTGGTCGCCGGGCGGGTGCTCGGGTCGGTCGCCGGGCGTCTGCGGCATGCCCGCACGCTAACCGCGCCCGCGCCCGCCGCCCGCCCGCACGCCCTGGCCCCAAGGCAACCTTTGCCCAGACTTCATTTGTTGCAGTGCCCTTGGCGTCAGGCGCTAGCGCGCCTTCCTTCAACGGGCACTGCGGCGATCGCTGTGTTCATTGCAGTGCCCTTGGCGTCAGGCGCTGGGGCGCCCTCCTTCAACGGGCACTGCGGCGATCGCTGCATCGCTCCGTCTCGCCTAGCGGCTCGCTGCGCGATCAGGTTCTCGCAGGCTCGAACCTGGCCTCGCACGCGATCGCAACGCTGAGGTTGTCGCACCCACAGGCAACTACCGACTACTTCCTGCAGTGCCCTCAGCGCCAGGCGCCAACACACCCCCTCCAACCTGCACTATGTGCGATCACTGCGCCTATTGCAGTGCCCTTGGGCGCGGGCGGCCTCGACGACCGGCGCGGTGCCCTGGCGTTCGGCGACGCGGACCAGGGCGGTCCCCGCGGCGCGGCGCCGCGCGACGGGCGGGCCAAGCGCGGCAGGGATCAGCGGGAGTGCGGCGGCGGCGGGGTGCCGCGCGAACCAGGCGAGCACCAGGTAGGCGGTGACGAGGCGCAGGAGCGGGTTGCCGCGGAACCCGGCCAGGCGGGCGACGGCCTGCCGGTAGCCGTCGTCATCGGCGGCGGCCAGGACCGCGCGCATCCGGCGGATCGCCCCGCATGTGCCCCACCACGTGCCGTGTTCCTCCGCAGGGTCGCGGAGCCGGACCCACGCCTCGCTCACCTCGATCCACCGCAAGTGGGCTCGGCCTTGCTGATCGCGGCGACTGCGGCGGCGACGAAGGGCACGCCGGGCTCGGCGCACCAGGCGTCCACGAGCGCGGAGTGCGGGTCGCTCAGCCAGTCCTCGCGGCGGATGTCGATCTGCCCGACGACCGAGGCGCAGGAGCGGGTCGTCCTCGCCGCGCAGGTGGTGGCGAGCCCGGGGGCGCTGCGCGGGTTGGCCAGCACCTGCTCGGTCTCGGCCGCCTGGGCGTCGATCTTCGCGCGGTGGGCGGCCCCGGCGGCGGGGTCGAGCCTCAGCGCGGGTCCGGGCATCCCGCCGCGCCGGGGTGCAGGCGGCGCCGCCAGGACGCCGGGATGGTCGGCGCGTCCGCCGAGGCGGGGTACAAGAAATCTTGCGGGGGATGTCGAGATCGGGCGGCGGGCTTCGTCCTGTGCTGTGAGGCGCCCGGTCCGGGCGCACCCGCCCGGCGCCGGGGACGGCGCGGAGAGGAGTCGTGATGGGATCGCCAGTGGTGCACTTCGAGGTCATCGGGGAGGATCCGGCGACGTTGCGGAACTACTACGGCGCGTTGTTCGGCTGGGAGTACCAGGTGGGCGACGCGACCACGCAGAAGGTGTCGGCGCCCGGCGAGTACGGGTTCGTCGAGGCGGGGGCGGACGCGATCGCCGGGGGCGTCGGCGGCGGCCCGGGGCATGGGCGTCGTGTGCTGTTCTATGTGGGGGTGGCCGATGTGGAGGCGGCGCTGCGGGAGGCCGAGCGCCTGGGCGGGACGCGCAGGATGGGCCCGGAGCCGGAGGGCGGGGGCGACTTCGCGGTCGGGCATTTCACCGACCCCGAGGGCAACCTGGTCGGGGTCGCCGGGCCGTCGTCGGCCGCGGGCGGGGAGGGCCGGTGAGGTATCTGCTGCTGATCTACAGCAACCCGGAGAACTGGGAGCACCCGATCTTCCTGCGGCATCCGGAGTTCCTGGCGCTGCCGCCGCGCGAGCGCGAGGAGCTGGCGGGGCAGGCCGAGGCGCTGCTGGAGGAGATCACCGAGTCCGGTGAGCTGGTGGTGGGGACGGCGCTGGCCGATCCGGTGAACACCGCCACGGTGCGGGTGCGCGACGGGGTCCCGGCGGCGACCGACGGCCCGTATCTGGAGGCCAAGGAGCAGCTGGCCGGGTACTTCGTGGTCGACTGCGACTCCCCGGAGCGGGCGGCCGACATCGCGGCGCGGTTCCCCGACGCGCGGTTCGCGGCGGTGGAGGTGCGTCCGATCATGGACGTGTCCGGCCAGGAGATGTGAGGCCGGGAGCGGAGGTGGAGGACCTGCTGCGCCGGCTGGCGCCGCAGGTCCTGGCCGCGCTGGTGCGGCGGTTCGGCAACTTCGAGAGCGCCGAGGACGCGGTGCAGGACGCGCTGCTGGCGGCGGCGACGCACTGGCCCGGGGAGGGGGTGCCCGAGCGTCCCGACGCGTGGCTGGTCACGGTGGCGTCGCGGCGGCTGACCGACGTGCTGCGCCGCGAGGCGGCGGGGCGGCGGCGGGAGGAGCGGGCGGCGGCGCGGGAGCCGGCGGACGCGCTGGTCGCGCCGCCGGCCGACGCGCGGGAACCCGGGGACGACACGCTGACGCTGCTACTGCTGTGCTGCCATCCCAGCCTCACCCCGGCGTCGCAGGTCGCGCTGACCCTGCGGGCGGTCGGGGGGCTGACGACGGCGGAGATCGCGCGGGCGTTCCTGGTGCCGGAGGCGACGATGGCGCAGCGCATCAGCCGGGCCAAGCAGCGCATCAGGGCGTCGGGCGCGCGGTTCGGCATGCCGCCCGCGGGGGACCCGGCCGCTCGGCTGCGCCCGGTCCTGCACGTCCTGTACCTGATCTTCAACGAGGGGTACACCGCGAGCTCGGGCCCGGACCTGCACCGCGGCGAGCTGACCGGGGAGGCGATCCGGCTGACGCGGACGCTGCGGGGGCTGCTGCCGGGCGATGGGGAGGTGGCGGGGCTGCTGGCGCTGATGCTGCTGACCGACGCGCGCCGTCCGGCGCGGACGCGGCCCGACGGGGGCCTGGTCCCGCTGGCCGAGCAGGACCGCGGCCGTTGGGACCGGGCGGCCGTCGAGGAGGGACGGACCCTGATCGAGGAGACGCTGGCCCGCGCGCGGCTGGGCCCGTACCAGGTGCAGGCGGTGATCGCGGCGGTGCACGCGGACGCGGCGCGCGCCGAGGACACCGACTGGCCGCAGATCGTGGAGCTGTACCGGCTGCTGGAGCGGCTGGATCCCAATCCGGTCGTGGCGCTCAACCACGCGGTCGCGGTCGCGATGGCGCGGGGGCCGCGGGAGGGGCTGGCGCTGCTGGAGCCTTTGGGGGCCGCCGGGCGGCTGTCGGGCCATCACCGCCTGCACGCCGTCCGGGCGCATCTGCTGGAGATGGCGGGCGATCTGGAGGGCGCCCGGTCCTGCTACCGGACGGCCGCGCGCCTGACCACGAGCCTGCCCGAGCAGCGCTACCTGCGAGAACGCGCAGGACGACTCGGGAACACCGGCGTCCCGCAGGAGGACGGCCGGCAGGGCTGACGCCATCGCGCGCCGGCCCGGAGGCGGCGCAACCAACACCAGCGTCGCGATCGCGAAGCGAGCCCCTGGGCGAGTCGGAGCGATGCGGCGCCCACCGAAGGAAGGCGCCCCAGCGCCTGACGCCAAGGGCAAGGGACAGGGCGCCCGCCGGAGGAGGGCGTGTCGGCGCCTGGCGCTGAGGGCACTGCAGTAGGCGGATGGTAGTTGCCTGAGGGTGCGACGACCTCGACGTTGCGATCGCGTGCGAAGCCAGTTGCGAGCCTGCGAGAACCTGATCGCGAAGCGAGCCGCCAGGCGAGACGGAGCGATGCCAGCGATCGCCGCATTGCCCGCCGAAGGAAGGCGCCCTGGCGCCTGACGCCAAGGGCACTGCAATAAACACAGCGATCGCGCACAGTACCCGTTCGTCGGAAGAGGGCGTGTCGGCGCCTGGCGCTGAGGGCACTGCAGTAGGCGGATGGTAGTTGCCTGAGGGTGCGACGACCTCAGCGTTGCGATCGCGTGCGAAGCCAGTTGCGAGCCTGCGAGAACCTGATCGCGAAGCGAGCCGCCAGGCGAGACGGAGCGATGCCAGCGATCGCCGCATTGCCCGTTGAAGGAAGGCGCCCTAGCGCCTGACGCCAAGGGCAATGCAATAAGTACAGGACAAGGCGGCCGGCGCTTCGTCAGGCTCAGGATCGTTTAGCCAACGACGTCCCAGACTTGGAATCAGGGTTCTGCCTGACGTGCCCGGCACAGTTCCCGCGTCTCCGATTGAAGTGGGTGGGGCCTGCCCGGGGCAACCCTTTTATGGGATCGCCCCGGGGGGTCAGCGCGCGAACAGCGACGCGTAGACGGTGCGGTCGCCGTCGGTGACGATCTGGCCCGCGATGTGGGGGCCGGTGGCCGTCGACAGGCGCAGGTCGATGTAGCGGTCCTCCTCCTGCAGCTCGACCGGGCCGCTGGGGGCGTCGGCGAGCCAGCCGCCGATCTGGGACAGGCGGGCGGCGCGGTCGCGTTCCAGGGCGCCGCGCAGTTCGGGCAGGCCGCCGGCCTCGAAGGGGGCGGCGGGCGGGGCGGGGTCGGGCTCGGCGTTCCAGGCGGCGACGCCGTAGGCGAAGCAGACCAGCGCGGTCCACATCTCGGCGAAGTAGCGGGGGTCGGGCGCGATCTCCAGCCCGGCGAACCGTCCGGCGACGAAGAACAGCGCGCCGACCTGGCCGGGCTGCAGTTCCAGGCGGCTTTGGAACTGGGTGAGCACGGGCCGCTTGCGCGACAGGATCTGCTCCAGGTGCCCGCGCCGCGGCAGCCCGTAGCGGACGTTGAGGTCGGCGATGTCGTCCCACAGCTTGCTGTAGCCGTGCACGCCACGCAGCTGCAGGGCGCGGGCGCGCAGTTCGGCGGGCAGCACGAAGAACCACTGGTCGCGTTCGGTGAGGTAGCCGCCCTGGCTCTCCTGGACGCAGCAGGCGTCCTCGAACAGCAGTTTCTGGCCGGGGGCCAGGAACGCCGAGCGGCACAGGGCGTGGTTCTGGGCGGCGTCCTGGATGTAGCCGATGTGCAGGGGGACGATGGCGACGCCGGTGTCGGCGCCGTTGCTGAGCTCCACCTGCCCGTAGCCGACGACGCGCGACAGCTTCAGCGCGGTGCGCGGCGGCGCGAACCCGGGGTGGGCGGGGCCGGAGATCGGCACCATGGTCAGCGCGCCCGCCTGCTGGGGGGCGCCGAGGCGGTGCCCGGCGAGGCTGAGCGGTCCGGGGACGAGGGTCTCCAGCGCCGTGTCCACGCGGTGCTCCTTTCGTTCGGGCGGCGGGCCGCCGGTTCAGGCGACGAGCTGCGCGGTGAGCTCGGCGGCCCGGCGGTCCAGGGCGTCCAGGCGGGTGTGCAGGGCGGCGCGCAGCCAGGGCGCGCCGGCGGCGCAGTGCCCGAACATCCAGGGCAGCAGTTCGGCGAAGTCGTCCTGGTGCCAGAACCCGCGCTGCGGCAGGGACGGGGCGGGGCGGCGCAGCCGCAGGTCGTCGCTGCCGGTGAACAGGGCGTGGCAGAACACCACCGGGACGGTGATCCCGGCGCGCGGGAGGGTGGCCGCGACGCGGGCCAGGTCGCCGGGGAACAGGTTCTCGTAGCCGTCGGAGACGACGGCGACCAGGTCGGGTTCGGCGCCGAGCGCGTCCAGGACGCCGGTGGCCAGGTCGGTGGCGCCACGCGGGGCGCGCTCGTCGCCGCCGACCTCGATGACCTCCAGCCGGTCGCACACCTCCGTCAGCACCATCCGCAGCGCGGCGGCCTGCGACAGCACGGCCCATTCGCGTTCGCCGTAGCCGCGCATGGACGCCGAGGCGTCCAGCACCAGCGCGACCGTCCCCTCGAAGCGGGGGAAGGCGAGCACGGCGGTGGCCAGGAAGCGGCCGAGCGCGACGTACAGTTCCTCGGCGGGCCCGCCCCGGTACAGGTGGACCAGGGTGGCGGCGATGTCGCCGCGGTTGGTGGCGGTGACGGTCGCGGGCCGTGAGCGATCGGCGTCGACGGCCAGGACGGGCTCGCGCGGGGCCGCCGCGCGGGGTTCGCCCGCCGCGCCGGCGTGGCCGGTCCCGTCCGTCCCGTAGAGGGCCAGGACGCGGGCGGGTGCGGCGCCGGGCGCGGTGAGGAACCGCAGGAGCCGCCGCTGCAGGTAGTCCGAGGCGGTCTCGCCGTCGGCGATGCGGCGCGCGCAGCCGCGGGCGGTGGTCTTGCCGAGCGCGTGCTCGAAGCAGTCGACCAGCGCGGGGCGGCGCGCGGCGATGAGCGCGTCGGCGTCGGGGTGCTCCAGGACGAACCGCAGCGCGGTGCGGGTGGTGTGCTTGTGGTTGGCGCGCAGCCGCCGCAGCGCGAGCAGGACGGTGATGACGTGCGCGGGCGGCAGGCCCAGCGTCAGGACGCGCGCGACGCGGGCCAGGACGGCGCGGGTGGGGTCGTCCAGGCCGGCCTGGGAGGCGGCGAGCACCTGCAGCAGGACGCGGGCGCGCTGCCAGGGCCGGACGCCGGGCGCGAGGCCGAGCAGCGCGTACCCCTCGGGGTCCTTGGCGTGGGCGGCGCGGTGCAGGTCCGCGTCGTCCCAGCACAGGGTCCCGCCCCTGGGCAGGGTGAGGGCGGTGTCGTGGGTCTCCAGGTGGGCAAGGAGCGTGGGGGTGTCCATGATTGTTCGCCTCCGCAATCATGGAGTGTAAGAAGCTCCGGGAGCGCCTCGACACTCATTTTCCCGGCGGCGGGTCCAGCGCGGGTGCCCGCGGGGCGCCTGGCGCGGGCGCGGGGGCGGCCGCGTAGTCGCCGAGGCCGTGCTCCAGCAGGTCGAACACGCGCGCCGCGGCGGCGTAGACGTCCGCGCGCATCTCCTCCAGGGTCTCCCCCGCGCGCTTGCGCTCGGCGATCTGTTCGACGAGGACGCCCTGCGCGGCGAACAGCATCGCGGCGGCGGCGCGGGGGGTGATGTCGTCGGGGCCGGCGCCGGTCTCCTCGGCGAGCAGGGCGGCGAGGTGGTCCTGGGCCTGCCGTCCGATCTCGCGCTGGCGGGCCAGGAGGGCGGGGCTGTCGTGGACGGTCTTGGTCCAGGTCTCCGAGCCCTCGTGGAAGGCGGTCCGGTAGGCGCGGGCGTCCAGGCCCTCGAAGAAGCGGCGGCGGAACAGCGCGACGGCGCCCTCGCCGGGGCGCCGCTGGAGGAGGTCGCGGCCGGCCTGCTCGATGTGCTCGCCCTGCCGGTCGAAGAACAGGTCCTCCTTGGTCTTGAAGTAGTTGAAGACGGTGTTGACCGACACGTCGGCGGTGCGGGCGACGTCGGCGATGGTGACGTTGTCGAACCCCCGGGCCAGGAACAGGCCGGTGGCGATGTCGGAGATGCGCCTGCGGGTCTCGCGCTTCTTGCGCTCGCGCAGCCCCAGCTCCGGTTCCTGTCCCGGTTCCGGCCCCGGCCCCGGTTCCGGCCCGGCCGCGGGCCTGGCGGCGCCCTGCCCCCGGCCGCCGCTGTCGCCGCCGCCCGCCCGTCCGGCCTCCGCGTCGTCCATGCCGAGAATTCTACCTTCACTGGTTCGGCTTAAAATTTGGTGTGACTTAAAATTTGTGGTTACTCTACGGGGAGTCGTTCCCCTACCCCTCCGGGAGGTCGTCGTGATCGAGGCACGCGGGCTGGCCCGCACGTTCACCGGCAAGCACGGCGCGGTCGAGGCGGTGCGCGGTGTGGACCTGTCCGTCGCGTCCGGCGAGATCGTGGGTTTCCTCGGCCCGAACGGCGCGGGCAAGAGCACCACGCTGCGGATGCTGACGACGCTGCTGGCACCCACCGCCGGCACCGCGTCCGTCGCCGGCCGGGACCTGCGGGCCGACCCGGCGGGCGTGCGCCGCCGCATCGGGTACGTGGCGCAGGGCGGCGGCACCGACCCCTCCGTCCCGCTCGGCGAGGAACTGGACCTGCAGGCCCGCCTCTACGGCGTCCCGGACCGGGCCGGGCGCGTCGCCGAGCTGTGCGCCCGCCTGGACCTGGCGGGCCTGGAGGCGCGCCCGGCGGGGTCGCTGTCGGGCGGGCAGCGGCGGCGGCTGGACATCGCGCTGGGCCTGGTGCACCGCCCGCCGCTGCTGTTCCTGGACGAGCCGACCACCGGCCTGGACCCGCAGAGCCGCGGCAACCTGTGGGACCACATCCGCTCGATGCGCGACCGTGATGGCACCACCGTCTTCCTCACCACCCACTACCTGGACGAGGCGGACGCGCTGTGCGACCGGCTGCTCATCATCGACCAGGGCCGCATCGTCGCCGAAGGCACTCCGGAACAGCTCAAACGCCGCATCGCCGGCGACGTGGTGACCCTGGAACTCGCCGACATCCCGACCCCCGCGCACACCGCGATCGCCGCGAATGCCTCAGGCGCTGCGGGGGCCGCGAAAGCCGCTGGTAGGGCGCCCGCCGCGGATGCCGTAGGCGTTGCGGGTACTGCGGGCGTTGCCGGTTCCGTGGATGCTGCGGGTACGGCGAGCGCTGCAGATGTCGCGGGTGTCGTCGGCGCTGCCGATGCCGCGAGCGCTGCGGCTCCTGCGAACGCTGCGGCTGCCGCACGCGTTGCGCGTGTTGCGGAGCGTGCCAGGGCGGCGTTGTCCGGGCATCCTGCGGTGCGGGAGGCGGCGGTCAGCGGGCGGATCGTGCGGCTCACGGTCGAGAACGGCGAGCGGGAGCTGATGGGCCTGGTTCGCGCGCTGGACGCGGCTGGGGTGGAGTTGGCGTCGCTGAGCCTGGCCCGTCCCACGCTGGACGACGTCTTCCTCACCGTCACCGGCCGCTCCCTACGCGAGGCCGCCTGACCCCCCGTCGCCTGTCCCCTTCGCCACCCTGGTCCCTTCGCCACCCGGTCCCTCGGCACCCCAGTCCCTCGGCACCCCAGGTCTCCTCCACCCGGGCCCTTCACCGCCCGAGCCCCTTACCACTCGGGTTCGACGCCGTCCGGGGTCCATGCCGCTTGGGATCCATGCGGTTCAAACCCTTCACCGCCTCAGATCGTCACCGCCCCAGTCCTCGCAGCCCAGTCCCCCGCCGCTTCAGGTCTCCGCCGCCCGGGACCGTCGCCGTCTGGTCCCTCGCCACTCCAGTTTGTTACGGCTTCAACTCGCCGCCGTCCGAGACCGCCGCCGGCCGAGACCGTCACCGCGTCAGTCCGTCACCGTGAGTCCTTCACCGCGCCAGACCGTCACACGAGATCGTCACTGTTCGAGACCGAGGAGTTTGAGATGTTGTTTGCACGGACCGTTTCTGACACGCGCCTGATCTTTGTGCGCTGCTTGCGGCAGACGTTGCGCAGCAAGGTCGCGGTGGTGTTCGGGGTGATGCAGCCGTTGCTGTATTTGCTGCTGTTCGGGCCGCTGCTGTCCAGGCTGGTGGAGGTGCGCGGGTTCGGCGCGGGCAACGCCTGGCAGGTGTTCGTGCCGGGCGTGCTGATCCAGTTGGCGCTGTTCGGGGCGGGGTTCGTGGGCTTCGGCCTGATCGCGGATCTGCGTTCGGGGGTGGTGGAGCGGCTGCGGGTCACGCCGGTGAGCCGGACGGCGCTGCTGCTCGGCCGGGTGCTGCGCGACGCCTTCGTCCTCGCCGTGCAGGCGGTGATGCTGCTGGCGGCGGGCCTGGCGCTGGGGTTGCGGGCCCCGGTTGGCGGGATCGTGGTCGGGCTGGTGTTCGTGGTGTCGCTGGCGGTGAGCGCCGCGTCGCTGTCGTATGTGCTGGCGTTGAGGACGCGCAGCGAGGACGCGTTCGCGCCGCTGCTGTCGACGGTGACGCTGCCGCTGATGCTGCTGTCGGGGATCCTGCTGCCGATGAGCATGGCGCCGGGGTGGCTGGACGCGGTGTCGCGCCTCACGCCGTTCCGGTACGTGGTGGACGCGGCGCGGGCGGCGTTCCTGGGCGACTACGCCACGGCGGCGGTCGCCGAGGGCGCGCTGGTCACGGTGGTGCTTCTGGTGGTGTCGGTGGCGCTGGGCGCCCGCCGGTTCCGCGGCGAGAACGCCTGACCGGCGCCGCGGACGAGGCTGGGGT